>CAMCTC010000049.1 GCA_945878355.1 Bordetella parapertussis
AGTTTTGCACTGAAAAGCTTGCCGGTCGACAGCATGGCAGCCAACACATTCATTCGCTTGCCACGTTTGGCTTCGATCAAGTGCCGTTCCCCTTTGAGTGTCCAAGCGCTTCGATTGGGATGAACTTGCGAGAAGCCTACTTCATCCACATACGCCAAAACGATCTCTCCGGCAGCAGCCTGGTTGCGCAAGTCTTCAATGTCGGCTTGCGCTTGTCTAAACGCTACTTCGTCTCTTTTTTTTGAGCGAGTGACGAGTGCGTTTCAATAGCAATCCTGCTTCCTTCAGAGCTTTGGTTAGCGTGTTGAGGTGGACAGGAATGCCTCCGTCACCGGTGTGTTTTGCCAACAGAGCTCTTGCAGACATGGGTTCTGCGCCAGCCAAAGCAACGAACTTTTCCAATTCTTCAGGCGATATTTTGCGAGGTGCACCAGATCGCTCTAAATCAGCCAAGGAGTCCATTCCAGCGAGGGTCCAAGATGTCCGCGTTGAACCTACCGTTCGTACATGAATACCAATTCTCGCCGCGACTTCAGCCATAGTAAGTCCGTCATCAAGCAATATCAGCGTATGAGCGCGTTGACGTGCGCGCCAATTTGTGCCGCGATCGGAAATTCTCTCCAGTGAAATTCGGTCAATATTTTTAAGCACCAAGACTGCGTTGCGACCCATGATTTAAAAATAAAGTTACGGTCGCATATTATATTTTATATCTCAAATAAATTCAACAACATCGGCATTTTTTTCGAATAAATATGGTAAATAATTTAGCGGGAGGAGCTTACAAGGTGACCCCCTTGAGCCTCCAAGAAGTTAATAATATGAGCGCTTGCTTTAGCTTTTTGAATTAATGCATTATCCAGGATTACTGTAAGTCGTTTTCCGACATGCTCCTTGAGCAATCCATAAACCCAACGAAGGCATCCGAGTTAGTCGTCTGCCACATCTTGGCGCTGAACAATCCACCGGTAGAGAGAATGGCGGCCAATACGTTCAGACGCTTGCCTCGCTTGGCTTCAATGAGGTGGCGCTCACCCTGAGGTGTCCAGGCACTGCGATTGGGATGAACCTGGGCAAATCCGGCTTCGTCGACGTAGGCCAACACCATGTCGCCTGCTTCAGCTTGTTCCCGGAGCAATTCGATTTCTACTCGCGCCCGCATGAAGTCAGCCTCGTTCCTTTTTTTTGAGTGAGTGTCGCGTGCGCTTCCAGACAAACCCAGCTGCCGTAAGCGCGCCCTTCAGGGTGTTCAAGTGAACGAGCGCTCCACTGTCTTCCACATGTTTAGCCAACAGTGCTTTGGCAGTCAAGGGCTCGCTTCGAGCCGCGTCGGGCACCTTACTCAGCTGCTCTGGAGATATTCTCTGAGGCGCGCCAGTTCGCGGCCTATCAATCAAACTTTCAAAATGCCGAGCCAGCCAATCCAAGCGCGGGAATCCTCCCCCTCCACCTGCAATGGCAGGTGCCAGGCTTATGAAGCCGCCAATTTGGCCCGGCATAGAGCCACACCCTGGGAAAGCCCAATCCTGTGCCGAAAAATCAAGCTGGCAGTGGCTGCAAGTTTTCATGAAGGTCTGCTTTCAATACTCTTCGGAAAAACCCAAAAAAATTGGGCTAAAAATAAGAGCCCGGCAACCACCGCAATCATCAGCGCTTGAACTGCCTGATGCGGCAATCCTGATTGATCGACCAGCACAATCAGACCGAAAAAATTAATCACATAACCAACGGCATAGGCCGTTATGTAGCGCACTAGGGCTGGTGTTGCTGGGCCGTTGAAGCGGAATGACCACTTTTTGTTAAAGACAAAGGTTTGTAGTACACCGATGCCATAAAGCAGACTCATCGCCAGCTTATGATTCATGCCAAGATAAGTCAATGCCAAGTACAGACAATAACCAAACGCATTAGATGCCAGCCCGACCAGGGCATAGCGCAAGAATTCGTTATGCATAGTCAGGGTCATCAGGCGCCTTGATGCCGAATTTTCTTTTGCCGAGCACTGTGCAACACACCGTCGGTCAGTACTACCTTGGCTGGCACCTTGAAGGCAGCCAGTGCGGCCAGGCAAGCTTGTCGCACCCGCTTCTTCACACTTTCAACCGCCTCCGGCTGATCCAGCACAATTTTGGCCACCACAATCTGCCCGAGCAGGCTGTGTTTTTCACCAAATACAGCTACGTCCTGCACATTGTCCAAGTCAAGAATCACGCTTTCAACTTCGGCCGGGTAAACCTTCTGGCCCGCAACATTGATCAGGTCGGTGACACGCCCAAGAATGCGAAAGTATTCGCCGTCCACTTCGACCTGATCTTGCGTGTTGAACCAGCCCTCTGCGTCAAATTCGGACGGCGCATTCAGGTAGCCCACCATGGCGTATTCGGACTTGATCCACAACACGTCATTCACAATTTTGGTCTGGAAACCCTCACCGCCCACCCGTACCCAAAGTGAGCCATCGTCACGCGACTGCGACCGCAACACACCGACTTCTGACAAACCATAGGTCTGCTGAAGGGTGATGTCTGGAAAGGTTTTCCGCAAGCGGTTAAGCGTGGACTGCGGCATGACCTCGGTGCCGTAGGTGATCCGCTTCAACGACGACAAATCAAAGTCACGGTGCAAACTGGATGCCATCAACAGGGTCAGAAAAGAGGGCGTAGCCGGCAGCAGCTCAACCTTGTAGCGCTGGATGGCGCCGCAAATTTTTGCCAGCGAACGATCGGCCACGGTCACAACCGTGCCCAGGCTCGCCGTGATCGCCAATATCGTGTTGATGCCACCAAAGTGATCGATCATCAGGAACGGGATGGCAATGACCGCCTGGCGCTGCTTGCGGAACTTTTCCACCACCAAGTTGAAATTGTGCAGAATGCCCTTGGGCTTGCCAGTAGAGCCTGAAGAAAACAGCACCAAGCCAGGTGCACCGCGCTGCCGGAAGTCGGCCAACAAGACGGTGTCAGCAGCGATCACGCGCCGTGTAAAGTCGGCATCCGTGCCCTCCTCATTGAATTCAACATACCAGTCGCAGCCCGAAACACCAAGCGCCACGGCCTCTTCAATAACAGAATTACTGGTCAGCGGAATCACAATGCAGCCTTTTTGGGCCAGAGCCAACATCAGGCAGAAAACTTCAGGTGAATAGTCACCCATCACGACCACCGTATCACCCGTCTGGATACCAACCGCAACGATGCGTTCACGAAAATCTGCAATGCTGTCCAGCACGCCACCATAGCTGACACTCCGGCCCTCATGGATAAAGGCCGGATGTGACGGTGCAGTACCAAAACGCTCAATTAACCAGTCCATCATTTTCATTACTCTCTTGTAAGGCAAGTTTCCCGTTAACAGATTCAAAATTTTTATTTGGTAGCCAACAGGCTCCCCCATGAGTAGCCAACTCCAAAACCGCAAAGCATCAGACGACGACCTTGCGGCAGGTCGGTCTGATCGAAATAGTCCTTGATGAGAATCGGGATCGACGACGACACAGTATTGCCGACACGGCCAAGATTAGAAAATGCCTTGTCGGCACCCACTTTCAATTTTTTCCTGAGACTTTCCAGCGCTAAGCCACTGGCCTGATGTAGGAAGAACTGGTCAATTTGACCGGCCCCTAGATCATGTTTGTGCAGCAATTCGAACATCTGCTTGATAACCCTGTCATTGACCAAATTTAAAACCTGTAAACCATTCATGAATATCTTGTCATTATAGTCTGCTTGCTCATGGGCAGATGGCGGTTGCCTGCTACCTCCCGACTTGATGACAAACTTGTCCCAACCACGCCCATCAGCAGCGCATTGAAAATCATCGAATGAACCAATCAGTGGCGCAGCATCCCACTGGTCGGAAAAGCCGATCCATGACGCAGAAGCACCATCACCAAACAACATCCTGGTTGAACGGTCACCGTCTGCAATATATTTCGAATAAGTGTCAGCTGTAACAAGGAGTACGTTCTTGGCGATACCGGTTTTAATAAAGCTTGACGCCATTAACAGACCATAGATATAACCAGAACAAGCGAGACTGTAATCAAAGGCCAGCAGATTGTTTTGTAGCCCGAGATCGCGTTGCAGCAAGAATGCATTGGACGGCATCAAGTAATCCGGAGATTGAGTACAAAAGATGATAGCATCTATCTTGTCGATCAATAACGGATGCCTCTCAAACAGCTTCTTTACTGCAATTAATGCGAGGTCGTAGGCTGTTTCATCGGGTCTTGAAATATGCCTTTCGAAGACCCCTGTGCGTTTTTCCGTTATTTCAACACGCCAGTCCGGAAAATCCGCTTGGAAATCGCAATTCGTGACGACTTGCTCAGGCAAATGGTATTCAATGTCTATAAGAGAACCTGGAAATTGTTTCACAATTAAATTTCAATAGATTTAGGCTTAGATCAAGCCTAAGAATTTTAATAATTTACGGTTCTCGTGCCGTATTGAAGCACCGTCAGACACAGCCCCATGGCCAGGATAGACGATACGCTCGACAGTCAATCTATTCCACAGATGAAGAACGCTTCTTTTCAACATTTCGGAATCTTCGCCTGGCAACTTTGAAAGACCGACACCTCGGCTGTAAAGCGTATCCCCGGTAAACCAGGCGCTGCCAAATTCAATTACACAGGAACCAGGCGTATGTCCGGGCGCAGCGAGGAACCTGAGCAACTGACCATTAACGTCCAGCGTGAACTGGTTTTCAACAAAAGTAACCACGGGAAGTGTGATTTTTTGCGGGATTTTGAGCGCCATCAGCAGAAAATTGCTTGCCTTCATCGTCCGCTCGTCGGCTTGGTGCATGAACACCTGGCAGCCATATTTTTTCTGAAAGTATGCCGCGCTGCCAACATGATCAAAATGGCCATGGGTGCAAAACACCTGATGCGGACGCAGACCGTGCTCATTTAGTTGCGCGTCTATCGTCGGGCCGTCCAGCCCGGCGTCAATCAGGATGCCGCCACCCCCCACGTCAGCTTCGCAAAAGTAAGCATTTGACGCAACCCGGCCGCTGCTGATGCACCAGACTGCCCCGCGACCCCAGTGACCCACAACACTGGCCACGGTCAGTTCACTCCACCCAAAAAAACAGTCTGCGCGGTGATGTAGGCGCTGCGCTCTGATGCAAAGAAGTCAATCACATTCAGAATGTCATCTGGCTCGGCAAGACGCGGCAACGGCAGCGTGGCAATGACCGCGGCAATTTTGTCCTTTGGCAGTTGGTCTAGCATATCGGTCTTGATGCCGCTCACACCCAGCGTGTTGCAGGTCACGTTGAGCGGCGCCAGTTCCCGGGCCATGACATTGGCCAGCGTGGACACACCAGCCTTGCTTGCGGCATAGACGGAGTCTCCAATCGGCTCCAGACTGGCCGCCATCGAGCCAATGTTGATGATGCGCCCCCATTTGGCCTTACGCATCATTCTCGAGGCTTCGCGCGAGACCATGAAAGTGCCGAATAGATTGGTGTTGATCATCGCCTGGGCTGCTGCGGGAGACATGATCATTGCGTATTGGGATGTTACGACGGCGGCATTATTCACCACAATGTGAACCGTATCAGTCACCTTCTTCAGAGCAGCAAAACCGTTTTGTACCGATGCCGCATCACCCACATCCACCTGAAAATGCACATAGTTCGGATGTTCGAATGTCGCCTCGCCGCGCGCAAAACCAGCCACGCGGGCGCCGTGCTGAAGCAGGTGTTCTGCAATCAGACGACCTATGCCGCGCCTGCTACCGGTGACAAGGGCAAATTTACTTTCGTAGGCCGATGGTGTAGACATCAGTCCGCCTCGGACAGCAGCAACATAACATAGTCCGTCAGCGTACTGACATCAGAAAATGGCGACATCGCCTGGCTCATGGCAAGGTCGTCGGTCAGGCTGATATCGTGCCCGCTGGCGTCTGACACTGCCGCTTCGACATCGACGATTACAGATACCAGCGCCAATGAGTCCAGCACTGCATCTGTTCCAAACAGGCGCGTGTCAAAACCAATTTCAATCTGCTCATGCGATCCGCGCTCATCGTTAATATTTTTCAGTGCCTGCAGAATGATGGCCTGCACCTTGTTTTTGTTAATCATCTACCGTCCTTGAATGAATGAATTAATCTGTTGGCTTGTCCGGCTCAAGTACTAGATCATTAGAAATATTAATTGGCGCGGGCCGATGAAATGACAATGCTATTTAAAAAGACGATGAAAACCAAGTAATACCTTATCAACCTTGAATGCTAGTTTGATATAAATATTAAACATCGGCACGTTTGCTGCCGATATGATGCCACCAATCCGTTTGACATCGCGCTGCTGTAATTTCGTGAAAAAGGATGACCAGAAAAACGGTGTTAGAAATCCCTTGCCTTCGCCACTTCCACCCACCCAAAGCGTAACTGATTCCTTATCTCTTGAAAAAGTCGTAAAGGCGTGCACTGTATCCTCTGTTTTGTATATCAAAAACTCTTTTTGTTGCAAGCGCAAATCATCAATCCAGTTGAAATACCTGATTTTTGTTTTTTCGGGTGGAATGTTAGGATCCTCATGAAAGCGAGAGTAATGGAATGCATTCTGGGCAATGATCTTGATTTGCTCATAATCATCTTCTGACTTTGGTATCGTGATATTCAGATTATTCTTAAAAATTTTTCCAAAGTTTTCTTTGTGCACGTCCGTCTTGGTTAGCAGAATGGAGGTTTCGGCGTAATAATAATCAGCAATTTGTAATGCCATTTTGAGCGCATGATCTTGGGCATTGATTCTGCAATAACTTAATTTGACCCCTTGGTCTTGTGCCTGAGATGTGTAAGACCGCATCAATTCATTGAGTCGGGTGTGGTCAGAGTACTGAATTTCAATGATTTCACTTGTCAGAAATTCAAAAGCACGTGTATCCCACGGCGTTGATCTGTACTCAAGCATATTTTTATTGTCAATGATTATTCGATCATTCATGATTTACTAAGCAGTAAAATAATTTAGCTCACACAAGCGTAGCGCACTCTGGATGGCGAAAGAAGCCTCGAACGATTTCCGGCAAGTTCTGCAATCGAGTCAAGGCTTCATTCAAAAGAACGCGCATGCTGAACTTGTCAACCGGCTTTTGTTTTGCAACGCGCTCCTTGATGTTCTTCCATACCTGCTCGTCGGGATTGAGCTGCGGCGAGTAAGGTGGCAAGAAGATAAGTTCCAATTCGCCGTTGGTGGAGGCGACGTAATCTTGAATAATTTTGGCTTTGTGAATCGAATGACCGTCTACGACCAAGAATATTGGCTGAGTTGCGCCGAGCATCAACTGCCTGAGGAAGCCGCAAAATACTTCGGCGTTGCCGCGCCCGTCATGGATCATGAACTGCAGTTGGCCATTGGTGCCGATGGCCGACAGCATCTGCACAGACACGCGTTGGCCGGTGGCACGGACCACAGGCGTGCGGCCTCTAGGACCCCAAGTGGTGCCGGCGTGGTAGTCGCTTCGCATCCCTGCTTCGTCGGCGAACATGATCAATGCTCCCCGGGCCTTGGCTCGCGCCTGGAGTCTTGGGAACTCATCAGTGTGCCAACGCTGCACGAGGCTAGCGTCCTGCTCGTAAGCGCGGTACAGCGGGCGTTGGGGCGTGAAGCCCAGCCGCTTCATCACCTTTCCCAGCGTCGGCAAGCTCAACGTCATGTTGAACTGGCGTTCAATAAGTTGGCCGATGATGCGAAGCGTCCACAAGCCGAACTCGAATCTAAGTTGATCGGGGGTTTGATCGCGCACGGTATCGGCGATCCACTGCAGTTGCTCAGCTGTGACTTTGGGCGGTCGGCCGGCGCCTTCCTTGGCAAGCAGCGCATTTTGGCCACCCTCGGAAAACGCTGCGACCCATTTAAAAACAACCCGCGCGGACACGGAGAATTGCTCAGCCACAACGCGCGCCGGAATGCCTGCCCGTACCATTTTTACGCCCTGCATTCGCTGCCATTGCTGCTCCATGCGGCGTGATGTAAAAACAGGTTTTGAAGAATTTTCGAGGCTCATATGGCCGATTATACTAGAATTCACTCGATAAGTGAACAAAATTTATTTATTTCTTAGTATATCCCAAGCTTCCAAAAAATATAAAAAATATTGATAATATTAGGGCTAACAGGAAAATACTTTTCCTTGTAAACCTAAGCTTATCCCTGAAAGGTAGCTCGACAAATCGCCAGCTAAGGAATGCGAGAGTTAGAGCGGCAGCCGATAGAAGAATAAAAATATGCCAACTGGGTTCGCCCAAGATCCTGTGCCTGGCCATCGCAAAGAGTGGTTGATGCCAAAGGTATGCGCTGTAGCTTATCAAGCCTAGACCAACAAAAACTCTATTACCAATGAACTTGCCAACAGTTGTTGCTTGCGTGGCAAACAGAATTATCATCGCAGTTCCAACGGTCGGTGCTAGCGCGTAAAATCCAGGAAATGGTGTATGCTTGTTATAGATAAAAATTGAAAAAATTATCAACCCGAGACCTAGCCAGCCAAATACCTCTCGCAACGCCCTACCAAACTCATGGCGGTTTGCCTGAGACAAGTAGAAAGCAACGAAAGCACCTAGCAACAATTCCCAGCCGCGTGTTGGCAGTAGAAAAAATGCTGTGGCTGGTTTGGCAATTGAACTCCATTGCGCAACAGCAAGGCTTGCAATAAACATAGTGGCCAGCAATGCCAATATCCACTGCTTACCAAGTCGCCAGGAAATCATCAGAAACAGTGGGAATATTACATAGTATTGCTCTTCTACTGCAAGGCTCCAAGTGTGTAACAGCGGCTTTAGCTCGCTCGCGGTGTCAAAGTATCCACTCTCATGCCAAAAGAGAAAGTTTGATGCAAAGAGTGACACCGCTACAAGACTTCGTGAAAAGTCTCTCATATCGCTTGGCAACAACCAGTGCCAAGCAAAGGGTATGCATACAAGCATCACGAGAAACAACGCAGGCAAGATGCGTCTGGCGCGTCTTTCGTAAAAATTGACAATACAGAATTTCCCCTGCTCAAGCTCGGTCAAAATTATGGTGGTAATTAAGTAACCGCTGATCACAAAGAAAATATCCACGCCGACAAAGCCGCCGCTAAAAACTTCAAAGCCTGCGTGAAACAGGATGACTGGCAGTACAGCCAGTGCCCTGAGTCCGTCGATCTCGCGCCTGTAATTCATGATGTAAATGACGGAAATAAAATACGTCTACCCTTGAGGTAGGATGAAATATTGTTGCATTCGCCGCACGGCAAGTCTTGCGAGTCCGGCGGGTTACAGAAATCTCGGTTTACCACGTGTATGAGTTCGAAGCCTTGCGCATTGTCGCTTCTATTATCAAGCGTTTTGCCCATCAAGCTGTAGTTTTGAGTTTTGTTTTCTGGACGGTGGCGCTCTGCCATTTACCGTCTCATCTGCGTGTTATTTGTCAAGTGTCGCTTTGATGTCGTCGGCAATAAATAAGTCTTCGATCAAGAAAGTTTTATCAGTTGATATTTTTGCGGGCATATTTTTCAATCTATAGTCGCAACTATGCCGCGTCGACCGTGTGAGTGCGCAAGTGACAGGCGAAAAAAGACCACCTGTCGCTTTCAACGCCAGGTGGTCTTTATGGGTTTGGTAGGCCGTGTAGGACTTGAACCTACGACCAAAGGATTATGAGTCCTCTGCTCTAACCAACTGAGCTAACGGCCCGCTGCTAGTGCGGCAGTGAGCGCGATTGTAGAAGGCGGTCAACTGTTCTGGCCGCAGGCGTCGTCTAGCGTTGACACGGGCCGCCGCCGGCCCGGCTACTTCTGACCCGACAGCGCGTTGCCTACCAGTCTTGCGGTGATGTCGACCAGTTGGATCATGCGTTCGTAGGCCATCCGGGTCGGGCCGATCACGCCCAGGGTGCCGACGATTCGGCCGTCCACCTCGTAGGGCGCCGAGACGATCGATAGCTCCTCGTAGGGCACCACGCCCGACTCGCCGCCGATGTAGATGCGAACACCCTCGGCTCGGCTGGAGTTCTCGAGCAGTCGCATCAGCTCGGTCTTTTGCTCGAACAGGTCGAACATCTTGCGCAGGCTGCCGAGGTCGTTGCCGAAATCCTGCACACCCAGCAGGTTGCGTTCGCCTGAGACCACGAGCTGCTCGGTGTTGTCGGCCAACGCATCGCTGCCGGCTTGCACTGCGGCCTGCATCAACTGTGCGATCTCGCCGCGCAGCGTGTCGATTTCCTGGCGCAAGCGCTGCTTGACTTCGTCGATCGCCAGCCCGGCGTAGTGGGTGTTGAGGTAGTTGCTGGCCTCGACCAGTTCGCTCTGGACGTAGTCGCGGGTGGTGAAGATCACTCGGTTCTGCACATCGCCTTCGGGTGAGACCAGGATCACCAGCAGTCGCTTTTCACCCAGCCGCAGGAACTCGATGTGGTGGAAGACGCTCGCGCGTTTTGGCGCGGTCACCACGCCGACAAAGTGCGACAGGTTTGACAGCAGATTGGCAGCCTGGGCGATCACGCGCTGCGGCTGGTCTGGCTGCAACTGGCTGCGAACACCTGCCATCTCGGGCGATGCATGGTGAATGTCGACCGGCCGCGCTGTCAGCATGGTGTCGACGAACAGTCTGTAGCCGCGCGCTGTGGGGATGCGGCCAGCGCTGGTGTGCGGACTGGCGATCAGGCCCAGCTCTTCCAGGTCGGCCATCACGTTGCGTATCGTCGCAGGCGACAGCTCCAGCCCCGAGGCGCGAGACAGCGTGCGCGAACCCACAGGATGGCCGTCGACGATGTAGCGTTCGACCAGGGTCTTTAGCAGGCTGCGGGAACGCTCGTCCATTGGCTTTGTATGGGGCAGGTTTTCATTGTAAGGACAGTGCCTGGGCCTGCGGCTCGGGACGGGGGCCTGTGGTGTAATTCATCGCATGTCCCGCCGTTTCCACCATGTTGCCTTGGTTGGCAAATACCAGGCCGAGGGTATTCGGTCGCTGCTCGAGGAGATCGCCCATTTCCTGGTGCGTTTGGGCCTGGAAGTTTCTTTCGAGCACCAGACGGCGCTCAGCACGGGCGTGGTCGATTACGACATCCTCACGCTGACCGAGATCGGTGCCCGCTGTGACTTGGCGGTGGTCGTTGGCGGTGACGGCACGATGCTGGGCATTGCGCGCGAGTTGGCTCGATTCAACCTGCCGGTGGTTGGCATCAACCAGGGCAGGCTGGGTTTCATCACCGATGTGCCTATCGGTCATTACCGCGAAGCGCTGGCGCCGATGATCTCCGGTGACTACGAGGAAGACACCCGCGCGATGCTTGAGAGCGAGGTCTGGCGCGACGGCGAGCGCATCTTCGAAGGCTTGTCGATGAACGACGTGGTGGTCAGCCGTGGCGCCACCGCCAGCATGGTCGAGTTGCGCGTGGACATCGGCGACGAGTTCGTCGCCAATATCCGCGCCGACGGGCTGATCGTGGCTTCGCCCACTGGGTCGACGGCCTATGCGCTGTCAGCTGGCGGGCCCATCCTGCACCCGGGCATCGCCGGGTGGGTGGTGGTGCCGATCGCCTCGCACACCATGAGCAACCGGCCTATCGTGCTGCCCGACACCGGCGTGATCCGCATCACTGTGGTAGCAGGCCGCGACGCGTCTGCCAACTTTGACATGCAAGCCCTGGCCAGTTTGCTGCACGGCGACCAAGTTCGGGTCCGTCGGTCGGCCCACAAGGTGCGCTTCTTGCACCCGCGCGGCTGGAGCTATTACGCCACCTTGCGGCGCAAGCTGCGCTGGTACGAGGGCGTTGTTTGATGAGGGCCCGAGCCGCACCGCCTCGGCCGCTGTCCCATGCGGTGGCGCTGGCCTGGCCAGGGCTGTTTCAGCGCGAGGCCTGATCTATGTTGCGGCGACTCGCGCTGCGCGATTTCGTCATCGTGCCGGCGCTGGAGCTTGAGTTCCATACCGGCTTTTCGGTGTTGACGGGTGAAACCGGCGCTGGCAAGTCGATCCTGATCGACGCGCTGCAGCTCGCACTTGGCAGTCGAGGCGACGTCGGCTTGGTGCGCGAAGGCGCGGCGCGCGCCGAGGTCAGCGCTGAGTTCGACACGCCCGGCGCGCTGACGCAATGGCTGGACGACGCCGGCTTTGGTGCCGACCCCGACGAGGCCATGCTGCTGTTGCGCCGGACCATCGACGCACAGGGCAAGAGCCGAGCTTGGATCAACGGCAGCCCGGCCACTTTGGTGCAGCTTCGCGAGGTGGCTGATCACCTGCTCGACATCCATGGCCAACATGCCTGGCAAAGTTTGACCAAGGCCAGCGCTACCCGCGCGATGGTCGATGCCCAGGCGGGCCTCGACACATCCGATCTGGCGGGCCGCTTTGCCGACCGCAAGGCCGCTGCGGAGGTCTTGGCCAGAGCACGCGATCGTGGCGAAGAGCTCAGCCGCGAGCGCGAACGCCTGGTGTGGCAGATCGGCGAACTCGACAAGCTCGGCCCAGGCGAGGGTGAATGGGCCGAGCTCTCGGCCGAGCACCAGCGCCTGGCCAACGCGCAGGCGCTGATCGATGCGGTGCGCCGCGCGCTCGATTCGGTCACCGATGCCGAGCGCGCCAATGCCGAGACGCTGACAAGCCGAGCGGTCGATGTGCTGTGCGATGTTTCCGACCACGACCCTCGAATCGCCCCCGTCATCGAGTCGCTGCAGGGGGCGCTGGCTCAGTTGCAGGACGCCGCGCGTTCGCTGAACAACTATCTCGGCCATGCCGACCTCGAGCCCAAGCGCCTGGCCGAGCTTGATGCCCGGCTGTCGGCCTGGATGGGCATGGCCAGGCGCTACCGTCGACCGCCCGACCAGTTGGCAGCGCTGCTGGTGCAGTGGCGTGCCGAGCTGGCTGCGCTGGAAGCCGCTGCCGATACGGCTGCGCTTGAGGCCAGTCTGGCCCAGGCGGACCGTCACTACCTCGCTGAAGCGCAGCGTGTGGGCGTGGCGCGCGCGCGTGCTGCCGGCCCGTTGGCGGCGGCCGTGACCCGGGCGATGCAAGGATTGGGGCTGGCCGGTGGGCGCTTCGAGGTGGCGTTGACGCCGTTGGCCTTGCCGCAGTCGCAGGGGCTGGAGTCGGTGGAGTTTCTGGTCGCAGGTCATGCCGGCAGCACGCCGCGGCCGCTGGCCAAGGTGGCGTCGGGCGGCGAGCTGTCGCGCCTGGCCTTGGCCATCGCGATCACGACGCTAGCTGCCGCGCCCGAGGCTGGCGCCAAGGCGCAGGCCGGAGGCGTCCACACCTTGATCTTCGATGAGATCGATGCCGGCATCGGTGGCGCGGTGGGCGACACGGTGGGTGCGCTGATGCAGCGGCTAGGCTGCCAGCGCCAGGTGCTGGCCGTCACCCATTTGGCCCAGGTCGCCGCCTGTGCCGACCACCATTACGTGGTCAGCAAAGCGACCCGTGCTGATGGCCACACCGCCAGCACCGTGGTGCCGGTGTCGGGTGAGGCTCGAGCCGTTGAGGTGGCACGCATGCTCGGCGGTGAGCGCCTGGCTGATACGAGACTGGCCCATGCTCGCGCCATGCTGCAATCCACCACCACCGACCGCCCAACGAGCGTCACCAGCCAGACCCGAAGGCGCAGCAAGCCATGAGCACTACCGATCCGCCAACCCTCGGGCCTGCTGATCCTGTCGGCCTGCCCGCCCCGTCTAAGCTGCCGGTTCGCGAACTGGTGCTGATCACCGGCATCTCGGGTTCGGGCAAATCAGTGGCACTGCTCGCGCTTGAGGATGCCGGGTTTTATTGCGTTGACAACCTGCCGCCCGAGTTGCTTCGCGAGTACATGCACCTGGCCCATCCGCGCTACACCCAGCGGGTGGCAATCGCGGTCGATGTCCGGGCCGCTGGCTCGCTGCCGGTGCTGGTGCCGCTGATCGACGAACTGCGCGCCGAAGGCGTCACCATCCGCCCCTTGTTCCTCGACGCCAACACCGACACGCTGGTGCGTCGGTTCTCGGAAACCCGGCGCCCGCACCCACTGAGTCAGCCCGACAGCGGCGGCAGCGTCCAGCATGCGCTGATCGAGGCGATCGAGCTCGAGCGACTGATGCTGGCCGAGTTGCGCGAGGTCTCGGCGATCATCGACACCAGCACCTTGCGCCCAGCGGGTTTGCGCCAGCATGTGCGTGATCTGGTGTCGACGTCCACCAACAGCATGACGCTGGTGTTCGAGAGCTTTGCATTCAAGTACGGCGTGCCGCTCGATGCCGACTATGTGTTCGACGTCCGGGTGCTGCCCAACCCCTATTACATCCGCGAGTTGCGTCCGCTGTCGGGTCGCGACCTGCCGGTTGCGCAATTCCTGGCCGAACAGCCTGAAGCTGACGAGTTGCTGGGGCAGATCGAGGTTTTCATGCGCCGCTGGCTGCCTGTGTTGGCCGCCGATAAAAGAGGTTATGTCACGGTGGCGATAGGTTGCACCGGAGGTCAGCATCGCTCGGTCTACATGGTCGAGCAACTGGGGCGGCGCTTTGCCGATCACGGTGCGACCGTGATTCGGCACCGTGAACTGGATGTCTTCGATTGAGTGCCGATCCCTCACCGGCTGAAGCCGGCCCAACGCTGCAGCAGCCATCCTGGGCGGAGTTGCCCTTGTTTCCGTTGCAGACTGTGTTGTTTCCGGGTGGACTGCTGCAACTCAAGGTGTTCGAGGCGCGTTACCTCGATTTGATCAGCCAGTGCCTGCGCCGCCAGCTGCCATTCGGCGTGGTCTGCCTCGTCCAAGGCAGCGAGCTGCGCGGTGGCAGCGACAGTCCGCAGCTCGAATCCACCGCGGTGCTGGCCCAAATACAGGATGTCGACGCTGAGCAGGCTGGCATCCTGATGGTGCGCTGCCTGGGTGGCCAGCGTGTGCAACTGGGCCAGCCGCACCAGCGTGCCGATGGCCTGTGGCTGTCCGAAGCCAGCGCAGGTCCTGACGACCTGCCCGCTGCCGTGCCACCTGAGTTGCTCGGCAGCGCCGGCGCGCTGGCCAAGGCGATTGACTCGATGGCGGTTCAGGGCCAGCGCCCGTTCGCACTTCCCTATCGCCTTGAAGACGCGGGCTGGGTCGCGAACCGTTGGTGCGAGATCCTGCCGATCTCGATGGCTGCCAAGTACCGATTGATGCGGCTCGACGAGCCCTTGCTGCGGCTCAAGCTGGTCGATGACTACCTGCGCAGCAAAGGCCTGACCTAACCAGGCCTGCAGGCTACTGTGGTGGCCCGGCTTCGAGCAAGCGTCTGATCGGCGCCGGAAGGCCCATCGACAAGGCATGCTCTCGCACCACCCAGCGGCCACTGGGCAGACCGTTCTCGACCAGGTTGCGACCGGCTGTCGAGAGCTGGTCCGGCAGCGGCCAGTGGCAGGGCCTCAAGGTCCAGTCGAAGTGGGTCAGCGCATGTTGCACGGTGGGCATCGGCCTGCCCACGCCCGGCCAGTCACTGGCCTGGTCCCACAAGGCCTGGTCGGACTCGAATTCAGGCAGGCTCCACAGTCCGGCCCAGACACCGGTCTGTGGTCGCTGTACCAGCCACACGCTGTCTTTGTGGTCCAGCCACAGCAGCGCATGCTCGCGCTGACCGCGCTTGAGCTTGCGTGTCTTGACCGGGTAGGCCTCGGGCTGGCCCTCGGCTCGGGCCACGCAAAGCCCGGCCAGCGGGCAGGCATCGCAGGCCGGACGGCGGGTGCTGCACAGCGAGGCGCCCAGGTCCATCAAGCCCTGGGTGTAGGACGCGATATCCTGCGCCGGCAGCAAGGCTTCGGCCTGCTGCCACAGCGCGCGCTCATGGCGGCCTTCGGCCAAGTCGTCGCCGTTGCCCAGCGCGCGCGTGAGCACCCGCTTGACGTTGCCGTCGAGGATCGCGCATCGCTCATCGAAACAGAAGGCGGCGATCGCCGCTGCGGTGGATCTGCCGATGCCGGGCAAGGTGGCGAGTGCGACGCTGTGACCCGGAAAGCGACCGCCGTGCTGGTCCATCACCACCTGGGCGCAGCGATGCAGGTTGCGCGCCCGACTGTAATAGCCTAAGCCACTCCACAGCGCCAGCACGTCGTCCTGGTGCGCAGCAGCCAGCGCCGCGACATCCGGAAATCGTTGCAGGAAGCGTTCGTAATACCCCAGCACAGTGCTGACCTGGGTCTGCTGCAACATGATCTCCGACAACCACACCCTGTAAGGGTCTCGGCTGCCGACCCAGGGCAGGCTGTGGCGTCCGTGCACGCGTTGCCAGGCAATCAACGTGGGGGCGAGGTCCAGCGGGAGCGGGCGCGCTGTCATGCCGCGTTGCGCTCAGGCTGCGTCGGTAACCAGGGCACCAGCTGGAGGTGAGATGCTCGATCAGGGGCCGGCGGCGCATTGGCCTGCAAGCTCAGTCGGTCGACCTCTCTCGCCAAGTGCTGCGCCAGGGTCTTCTGCTGTGTTTGCTGGGCCTCGAGCGAAGCGATGCTGAGCTCTAGCCCGTCTTCGGCCTGCCGGATACGCTGATGCGCTTCGCGCCGCTGTTGCAAGCTGCGACGGCGTTCGCGCAGTTGATCATCGATCTGGGTGCTGATGGCCTTGGCCCACAGCTCGATGTCCTGGGCCGCGCCATCGAATACCACCCGAAGGCGCGACAGCAGGATCTGCGAGAAGCGCGCCATGAATCCAGCTTGCGCCAGGCGCCAGATCTGGGTCAATCCGACATAGCGGCTGTAGCTGTTCTCGATCACACCGAGTTCCTGTCTGTGGCGGTCCAGCACAGGACGCTGGCCTGACCGCAGTGCGAAGCCGAAATCAGCGTTCAGGCTGCGCAGGCTGGCTTGCAGCATGGCTTCGATCTCGTCGAGTTGGGCCGTGGCCCGGCGCAGTCGCTGTTGCTGCTGCTGGCCCATCGCGCCAAAGGCCTTGGTGGCGCCCAGTTTGAACAGGCTGGTGTCGCTGTTGTCTTGCATGCGCTGCAGGTCGGCGCGCACCAGTTGGCTGGACAGTCCGTCAAGCAGGGCCTGCAATTGGCGCAGCAGCACCGCGCGCAGCGCCGACAGGCGAGGCGCGCAACGCTCGAAGTCAGAGCCTTCGTTGTCCAGCCTGGCGCGCATCAGTTTGAGCCTGGCAGCGCTCTTGCCACGCAGGCTTTGCAGCTCGATCAGTTGCTCGGCGGTCTGGCGCAGGCGGTCTGACAGGCGCCGAAGCGCCGCTTGCTGCAAGGACAGCAAGCCGTCACCGACGATGCGTCCCAGTGCTTTGCCGCGCTGGGGCAGCAGTTGCGCCAGCAGCGCTTGCTCTAGCGCTGGCAGTCGGCTGGCAGCGACTGCCGCCGGGTCGCCCTGGATCCGCGCAGCCAGCGCTTTTCGGGCTGACAGCGCAAAGACCTGTTCCGGCGCCAGTCCAAGTGTTTGTGCGACTTGCTTGCACTGGTTGGCCACCTGTGCTTCGATCTGCGAGGCGTCGAGCAGGGGGTCGTGCAGGGTGTCGATCTTGTTGAGCACGACAAAGCGCTCGCCGACCCTGCCGTCGAGATGATCGCGCCAGACCGAAAGGTCGCTGCGGGTCACGCCGGTATCGGCAGCCAACAGGAACACTGTTGCGTGCGCCGATGGCAGCAAGGCCAGCGTGAGCTCGGGCTCGGCGCCTATCGCGTTCAGACCCGGCGTGTCGATCACCACCAAACCGCGCTTGAGCAGCGGGTGCGGGTAGTTGATCAGCGCGTGCCGCCAGGCGGGTAGCTCGACCTGGCCGCTGGCGTCGCAAGGTGGGTTGTGCTCGGCTTGGTCGTCGCTCCAAAAGCCCAGCGCGCGGGCCTGGTCGACCGGCACGTGAACCGCGCGTGCCACTTGCTCCAATGTCAAGGCCATGGCTTGAGGGTCGTCCAGGCTCAGCGGCATGCGGACCCACATCCCGGGTTGGTCGCGCAATTCAGCCAGGGTCTGGCCGCTGGCGCGGCTGGCAATCGGCAGCAATGCCAGCGACGGCGTTTGCTGTGCATCCCAGGCCAGTTCGACCGGGCACATGGTTGTTCGCCCCGGCGTCGCTGGCAGCAGGCGGCGGCCGGTATCGGCAAAGAACATCGCGTTGATCAGTTCCGACTTGCCGCGCGAAAACTCGGCGACGAATGCCAGCACCCACCGGTCTGAAGCCAGTTGCTGGCGCACGCAGGCCAACAGCGTTTGGGCCTGGGCGTCGAGCAAGCCGTTGTCGGTCAGCATGGCGCCGAAATGCTCGACCCCGCGATCAAGCGCACGGCACCAAGCGGCGAGCGAGTCCAAGCTGGGGAGAAGGGCACTCGACATGTGGGATTGGCAGATGAGCTGATTCATCGTATCGCAGGCCGGGCGCAGCGGGTGCGCGACGGCGTCCAGGACGCGCGCATCAGCCCGGGAACTTCCTGGATGCGGCCGGATTGCTCAACGCCGTTGGCAGCCAGCGCAGAAGTAGGTCGCGCGCTGGCCCTGCACGATGCGCCGCACTACACCGCCACAGCGGCCGCAGTCCTGGCCTTCCCGGCCGTAGACCAGGGCTTCGGTCTGGAATGCACCGCTCATGCCGTGGGCATCGCGAAAGTCGCGCAAGGTCGAGCCTCCGAGTTCGATCGCGCGAGCCAGCGTCAAGCGCAGCGCGGCCAGCAACCGCTCGCAGCGCGGCCGGCTCAGCTTGTCGCAGCGGGTTCGCGGGTCGATCGCGGCGCGGTGCAGCGCTTCGCTGGCGTAGATGTTGCCCGCGCCCACGACGATGTCGCCGGCCAGCAGCGCCGCCTTGACCGTCGTGCGCCGGGCTTGCATCGCGGCGTGCAGGTGGTGGTGGGTCAGCCCGGTGTCGAAGGGCTCGGCGCCCAGTCTGGCCAGCAATCGAGCGGCGGGGTCTTGCGTCAAGCCAGGCGACCAGACCACCGCACCAAAGCGACGCGGATCGGTCAGCCTGAGCATGCCGCGACTGGTGTTCAGGTCGAAATGGTCGTGCGGCCCGGCCGCACCTGGCTGATCGCTCAGCTGCAGCGAGCCCGACATGCCGAGGTGCAGCAACAGCCCACCATGCTCGCCGGTGTTGCTGGCGGCCAGCGGCATCCAGAGGTACTTGCCGCGTCGCAGCAGCGCACCGACCACGCATCCGTGCAGAGATTCGGGGGCGCAGCCCAGCGGCCAGCGCAGTGGTTTCCCCAGTCTGGCCGAGAGCACGGTGGCGCCGAGCAGGCGATCGACTAGGCTGGCGCGGGTGACTTCGACTTCTGGCAATTCTGGCATCGACGGGAATTATGGCCGCGACCTAGAATCTACTGAGTGTCCCGAGGCCGGCCGACGCCGGCCGCCCCCCGTGGGGGGTCAAGCAAAGTGGCCAAGCCACATTTACTTGAGTAATCAGGAGTTTCCATGACCGGCTTTGCAGCCCGCCCTTTAGGCGCCAGGCTTTCCCGCATCAAGTCGGCCGTTCTGTTGCCTTCCTTGCTGGTGGCCTTCGCCTGCGGCAGCGCGTCGGCCCAAGCCGCAGCACCGACTGCGCCGGTGAGCAATTCGTCGCTAGACTCGTTGCTGTTTTACCAGTTGCTCATCGGTGAGCTCGAGCTCACCGCAGGCCGGGTCGGCAACGCCTACGGTGTGATCCTGGATGCCGCTCGGCGGCACGGAGATGAGGTGTTGTTCCAGCGCGCGGTGGATATTGCCTTGCAGGCGCGCGCCGGCGACCAAGCCCTCGATGCCGTGCGCGTCTGGCGCAGTGCCAAGCCGAAATCGACGGCGGCGATGCGTTACCAGGTCCAGATCCTGTTGGCGGTCAACCGTGCCGACGACGCGATCGAGCCGATGGCGGCATGGCTGGCGGCCGTGCCGACCTTGGAGCGGCCTGGCTTGCTGGCCAGCCTGCCACGCTTGACGCAAAGCCTGGCCGACCGGCGGCGCGCGCTGGCACTGGTCGAGAAGCTGGTGCTGCCCTACCTCGACGGCCTGGGGACGCGCACCGCCAGCCGGGTGAGTTTGGGCCGGGCCCATCTGTCTGCAGGCAATCTGCCGCAGGCTCTGGGCCTGGCCCGTGCAGCGCAGACCGACGACCCAGGCGCTGCAGGCCCGGTCTTGCTCGCGCTTGAACTGCTGCCCGGTACGCCGGCCGCTGAGCCCATCATCACCGAGCATCTGGCCCGCCCGGACGCCGATCCGGCGCTGCGCATGGCCTATGCGCGCTTGCTCACGCTGGCGCAGCGCTATGCCGACGCGGTTCGTCAACTCGAGCGTCTGACCCAGGACAGTCCGCAGCTGCCCGAGCCCTGGCTCACGCTCGGTGCGCTGAGGCTTGAGCTCAAGCAAGCGCCGGCGGCCGAGACTGCATTGCTGCGCTATGTGGCGCTCGCATCGATGAGGGAACCCGGCCCTGTGGCTGGCGCGCATCCCGCGAACCCGCCCAGTGTTGCTGCGACCCAGCCTGCCAAGCCCAGCCACCCGGCGACCCCGGATGACGGCGACGATGGCGAGCAAGCAGTCCAAGATCCTGCCGCTGGCCGTGACCTGACCCAGGCGTTTCTGTTGCTGGCGCAGGCTGCCGAGCAGCGCGGTGATGCCCAGGCCGCAGAGACTTGGCTGGCCAAGGTCGACAATCCTCAGCGTGCCTTGGAAGTGCAGTCGAGACGGGCCTCGCTGCTGGCGCGTCAGGGCCGGCTGGCGGATGCCAGGGCTTTGATCCGGGCCGTGCCTGAGCGCACCGGCGACGATGCCCGCGCCAAGTTGATGGCTGAGGCCCAGATGCTGCGCGAGCTCAAGCGCTGGCGAGAGGCCGCCGAAGTGCTGGCCATCGCGAGTGCGCGCTTTGCCGATGACAGCGACTTGATCTACGAACAGGCCATGATCGAGGAAAAGCTTGAACACCTGGCCGAGATGGAGCGCCTGCTGCGTCGCGTGATGGCGCTCAAGCCCGATCATCCGCACGCGCACAACGCCCTCGGCTACTCACTGGCCGACAGGGGTTTGCGCCTGCCCGAGGCGCGCGAACTGATCGCCCGCGCACTGAGCTTGTCGCCCGGCAACCCGTTCATCACCGACAGCCTGGGCTGGGTCGAGTTCAGGCTCGGCAACCGTGAAGAAGCCCTGCGCTTGCTGCGCCAAGCGCACAGCGCACGTCCCGATACCGAGATCGGCGCCCATCTGGGCGAAGTGCTGTGGTCGATGGGTCGACAGGAGGATGCACGCAGCGTCTGGCAGGACGCACGCGGCCGCGATGCCGACAACGAAGTGCTGCGCGAGACCTTGAGGCGGTTGAAAGTCGACTTGTGATCCTGGCTTGGCGTGGGTTGATCGGCGCGGCCTTGGTCGCGACAGCGCTTGCCGCGCTACCGGGATGCGCTGGCGTGCCCTCAGTCGCTAACAATGACCGAAACGACAGCGTCAGTGGCCGACTGTCGGTGCGAATTGCCAGCGAGCCCGAGCGCGGCTTGAATGCAGGTTTCGAGCTCATCGGCACGGCGCTCGAAGGTCGCCTGTTGCTGAGCGGCCCGCTGGGCACCACAGCGGCCCAAGCGCGCTGGTCACGGGGGCAGGCCTGGCTGGCCGTCGGCGGAGTCGAAACCAGCTACGCCGACCTCGATCTGTTGACCTTCGCGGCCTTGGGTGAGCGAATTCCGATGGCCGCATTGTTCGATTGGCTGCGTGGTCGTCCTTGGTCAGGTGCGCCTGCTGCTGCGCGCAGCGACGGCATGCCGGGTTTCGATCAGCTGGGTTGGCAGGTCGGACTCGCGCGCTGGCCCGAAGGCTGGGTCGAGGCCTATCGGCCGGCCAAGCTGAGCCATCCGGCGGTGACGGTGCGGGTCAGGCTGGAGCCAGCGGCATGATGTCAGCGATATACGACGTGCCGGCGCCGGCCAAACTCAACCTGTTTCTGCACGTGGTGGGGCGGCGCCCAGATGGCTACCACCTGCTTCAGTCCTTGTTTGTGCTGATCGACTGGTGCGATACCTTGCACTTCGAGCGCCGCAGCGATGGCCGGCTGCAACGTCACGACCTGGGGCCGGTATTGCCAGCGGACGACTTGAGTCTGCGGGCTGCGCGCGCATTGCAGTGCGCCAGTGGCAGCACGTTCGGGGCCGACCTGTCGGTGCTCAAGCAGGTGCCATGGGGTGCTGGCCTGGGCGGCGGCAGCTCGGATGCGGCGAGCACCTTGCTCGCACTCAATCGACTCTGGGGTCTGAACTGGTCGCGCGAGCGCTTGCAGCAGATCGCGCTGACGCTGGGTGCCGATGTGCCGTTTTTTGTGGGTGGTCACAACGCCTTGGTCGAAGGCATCGGTGAGCAGCTCACGCCGATGCCCAGCTTGGCTGCTCAGCGCTACGCGGTGGTCAAGCCGGCGGCTGCGATCGCCACCGAAGCGATTTTCGGCAGCAGTCTGTTGGTTCGCAATACGGAAGCTGTTATAGTCATGAGCTTGCTTGCTGACGCTAAGCTTCGCGATGATCTCTTGACAGGGTACGGCCGCAACGATTTGCAGCCACCTGCCGAGGCAGCTTGTTCCGAGATCATTGATGTGGCTGCGTGGCTGGAAGAACGGTTCGGCAACAGCCGCATGTCGGGCTCAGGCAGCGCGGTTTTTGCGAGGCTTGGCACGTCGGGTGGTATTGAGCAGGTAGACAGGATTCAAGGCACAGGCGGTCAGCCTTTGGCGATAAATCCGGTGGAAGAAATTCCGTCGGGCTGGGTCGGCCGGATGTGCCTCAGTTTGGACCACCATCCATTGGTTGGTTGGGCCGACTGAGAGGGTTTGAGGAAGTGGTGAAAGCTGCTTCCTGTGTAGGGGAGTCGCCAAGTTGGTCAAGGCATCGGATTTTGATTCCGACATGCGAGGGTTCGAGTCCTTCCTCCCCTGCCAAAGACATTTCATTCCACCGTATCGATAGTCTGGCCTGACGGAGAACGTACCGTGCTGTTCAACACCGTGCTGTTCACCGGCAACGCCAACCCCCTCCTGGCCCAAGAGATGGCCAAGAGCTTGGGGGTCGATATCGGCAAGGCCACGGTAGGCCGGTTCTCGGATGGCGAAGTCACGGTTGAGGTGCACCAAAATGTGCGCGCCCGCGATGTCTTTGTGGTGCAGAGCACTTGTTCTCCGACCAACGAGAACCTGATGGAACTCTTGATCATGGTCGATGCGCTCAAGCGCGCCAGCGCTCGCCGCATCACCGCCGTGATCCCTTATTTCGGCTATGCCCGGCAGGACCGCAGGCCGCGTTCGATGCGGGTGCCGATCTCTGCCAAAGTGGTGGCCAACCTGCTTGAGACAGTCGGTGTCGAACGCTTGTTGACGATGGACCTGCATGCCGACCAGATTCAGGGCTTCTTCGACATTCCTGTCGACAACATCTATGCCTCTCCGGTGCTGCTGTCTGACCTGAAGAGCAAGGCTTACCCCGACTTGGTGGTGGTCAGCCCCGATGTGGGCGGTGTGGTCCGCGCGCGTGCGCTGGCCAAGCAACTCGGCAGCGATCTGGCAATCATCGACAAGCGCAGACCCAAGGCCAATGTGTCTGAGGTGATGCATGTGATCGGCGAAATCGACGGTCGCAACTGCGTGATCATGGACGACATGATCGATACCGCAGGAACCTTGGTCAAAGCCGCCGAGGTGCTCAAGGAGCGCGGTGCCAAGCGCGTTTTTGCCTACTGCACCCACCCCATCCTGTCGGGCCCAGCGGTCGAGCGCATTGCCAGCAGCCAGATCGACGAGGTCGTGATCACCAACACCATTCCGCTTTCCGACGCCGCCAAGGCATGCAAGAAGATCCGCCAACTCTCGGTGGCTTTTCTGTTTGCCGAGACCATCCGACGCATTTCGGATGGTGAGTCGGTGACCTCACTTTTCGCCGAACAAAACAGCAATTTCTGAGGCTGGCAGCCTCCGGTGCCTGCGCACCGGAGACCTCGGCCAAAGGGCTATCGGGCGTACGAGACCGGTGGCTATCGGCAGCTGCAAAGCTGCTCAACCCAAGCGCCTGGTCGCGGGCGCTACCCATGGAGAAAACCATGAACTTCACAGCTTTCGAGCGCAACCTGCAGGGGACCGGAGCGAGCCGCCGCCTGCGCATCTCGGGCAAGGTCCCAGGCATCGTTTTTGGCGCCGGCGAACCCAAGATGATCGAGTTGGACCACAACGCGCTGTACTTCGCGCTGAAGAAAGAGGCTTTCCACTCTTCGATCCTGTCGATGGAGTTGGCTGGCACCACACAACGTGTGCTGCTTCGTGATTTCCAGATGCACCCCTGGAAGCAGCAAGTGCTGCACGTTGACTTCCAGCGTGTCGATGACACGACCCGATTGCGCAAGAAGGTGCCATTGCACTTCTCGGGCGAAGAAGAGTCGATCGCCGTCAAGACCGACAAGTGCCTGGTCGCCCATGTCTCGACCGAGGTCGAGATCGAGTGCCTGGCCACCGCGTTGCCAGAGTTCATCGCCGTCGACCTGAGCCACCTGGTCAAGGGTCAGTCGCTGCATGCTTCCGATCTGGTGCTTCCTGAAGGGCTGAAGATCGTCAAGCACGGCAAGAACAATCCGGTGATCGTCGCGGCCACCGCGCCCAAGCTGGAAGAAGAAGTCGCGCCGGTCGAAGACGCTGCCGTGCCAGCCAAGAAGGCCGCTGCCAAGAAGGCTCCGGCCAAGAAGGCCGCTGCCAAGTAGTCCTCTCGGCAGCGCTCGCACTGCCAGGCAGAACCCCGCTTCAAGCGGGGTTTTTTGTGCCTGGCGTGCTTGCGATCTCGGCAGCGCGTGCCGGCAAGTGCTTGCTGGCCGTCCATCGATCGAGTATGTCGCGCGCACCGTTCAGTGCGGGATCCATCGCTGGGTCGTGACCGATTGCCTTGGCCGCGAGCTCGATCACATAGCCGTCGGGATCGCGGAAATAGACCGAATGGATGAAGCCATGGTCGGAGATGCCTCGGGTCTCGATGTCGGCAGCGCGCCCCTTGGCCAGCATGTTGTGCAAGGTCTGCAAGTCAACCTCCAGCGCGATGTGCAGGTCGAAATCGTGCTGTTGCTTGAACCCGAACGCCATGTCCGGCGCTTCAAAAAACGCCAAGTACGAGCCGTCTCCTAGCCTGTAGAAAGTGTGCAGCGTGTTGGTCTTGCGGCCGCTCTTGGTCTCGCCGATTTCCAGCGTTCCCGACAGCGGCAGTCCGAGGAAGTCTTCATAGAACCGACGGGTCGACTCTGAGTCGCTGCAGCGGTAGGCACTGTGGTGCAGCCCCTGGATCATCTGGTTTCTCCTGACTTGGGCGAGAGGCTCCGATCGGCGTTGATGCCTGGACCGGGCCGACTTGCGCAGTTTGGCGGCACTGGCCAGGCCGTAATAACTCCCCACGACAGCGGACCATCGCCATCGAACGGCAGGTCAAGGTCGGTGCGGCCTGAGGTCCGAGGCCATCCGCGCCAGCGGCGTGTCGCCGCAACGTGCCATGGCCGGCGCGATCACATCCCGGCGTAGTTGGGCCCGCCGCCGCCCTCGGGCGTGACCCAGACGATGTTCTGGGTCGGGTCCTTGATATCGCAGGTCTTGCAGTGCACGCAGTTCTGCGCGTTGATTTGCAAGCGGTCGCTGTCGTCAGCGTTCTTGACGAATTCGTAGACGCCGGCCGGGCAGTAACGAGATTCCGGGCCGCCGTAGCGCGCCAGGTTGATCGAGACCGGCACAGAGGCATCCTTGAGCGTGAGGTGGGCCGGCTGGTTTTCCTCGTGGTTGGTGCTGCTGATGAACACCGAACTGAGCCGGTCGAAGCTGATCTGACCGTCGGGTTTGGGGTATTCGATCTGGCGGCATTGGTTTGCCGGCAGCAATCGCGCATGGTCTGGCGTGTCGCGGTGCAGCGTCCAGGGTGGTGTTTTGAGCCCGAGCTTGGGCATCAACCACTGCTCGATGCCAGTCATCACCGTGCCGATCAGCGTTCCCCACTTGAACCAGGGCTTGAAGTTGCGGGTTCGCATCAGCTCTGCGTGCAGCCAACTGGCCTCGAAGGCCGTTGGGTAGGCCGTGAGCTCGTCCTGGCTGCGACCTGCTGCCAGCGCATCCGCGGCAGCCTCGGCCGCGAGCATGCCGGTCTTGATCGCCGCGTGGCTGCCTTTGATGCGCGCAGCGTTCATCATGCCGGCGTCGCAGCCTATCAGTGCGCCGCCCGGGAACACCAGCTTGGGCAGGCTTTGCAGCCCACCGTTGTTGATCGCGCGCGCGCCGTAGCCTATGCGCTTGCCGCCCTCGATGTGGCCTCGAATGGCGTGGTGGGTCTTCCAGCGCTGCATCTCCTCGAACGGGCTCATCCAAGGGTTCTGATAGTCGAGGCCAAGCACATAGCCCAGCGTGACTTTGTTGCCTTCGAGGTGGTAGAGGAATCCGCCGCCGAAGCTTCCGTCGGTGACCGGCCAACCGCTGGTGTGCACAACCAAGCCTGGCTGGGCTTTCTCGGGCGGGATCTCCCACAACTCCTTGATGCCCAGCGCAAAGCTCGGTGGGTCACGGCCTTCGTCGAGCTTGTATCGCGCGATCAGTTGCTTGCCCAGGTGACCGCGTGCGCCTTCGGCAAAGATCGTGTACTTGCCGAGCAGTTCCATGCCGAGTTGGAAGCCGTCGTGCGGCTGGCCGTCCTTGCCGATGCCTAGATTGCCGGTGGCCACGCCACGCACCGCGCCTGCGTCGTCGTACAGGACTTCGGCGGCGGTGAAGCCTGGGAAGACCTCAACGCCCAGCGCTTCAGCCTGCTCGCCCAGCCACTTGACCACCGCGCCCAGGCTGATGACATAGTTGCCGTCGTTGTGAAAGCATTCCGGCATCAGCCAGTCCGGCGTGGTGGCGATGCCGTCTTCGCTGAGCACCAGCAACTGATCGCCTGTGACGGGCTGGTTCAGTGGTGCACCCAGGTCGCGCCAGTTGGGAATCAGCTCGGTGATCGCGATCGGGTCCATCACCGCGCCGGACAGGATG
This sequence comes from Bordetella parapertussis, assembly GCA_945878355.1. Classification (GTDB taxonomy): domain Bacteria; phylum Pseudomonadota; class Gammaproteobacteria; order Burkholderiales; family Burkholderiaceae_C; genus Pseudaquabacterium. The sequence goes on from CAMCTC010000049.1 coordinate 26,899, forward strand.
TGGGCGCCTGGCTCCGAGCCTTTTTCGAGCACCACGACCGAGATCTCTCGCCCCTGGACCGCCGCCAGTTGCTTGAGCCTTATCGCTGCGGCCATGCCGCCGGGGCCGCCGCCGACGATCACCACGTCGTACTCCATGGCCTCGCGCGGGCCGAATTGGCTGAGAATCTCCTGCGGTGTCATCCGGATCTGTCCTGTTGGTTTGAGCGCTTGACGTCCCGGCTCTCGGGAGATCTTGATTCTAACCATGGGGTGTCAAAAAAAGAACGATCGTGCTTTTTTGATCCGATCGATGCAGAGATTTCACCGTGCCTGATGCCCAGACCTGATCTGGCAATGGACAAGCCCGGCATCGCTCGTGCTATGGTGTTTGAGGTCAAATTCGCTGAATCTCCAGCCCGTCAACTGCCCTGATTGCACCATGAGCTACAACATCGATCTGTCCGGCCGCGTGGCCTTTGTCTCCGGCGCGTCCAGTGGCCTGGGGGCTCAGTTCGCCCGAACCCTGAGCCAGGCTGGCGCCGCGGTGGTCTTGGCGGCACGCCGGGTCGAGCGGCTCAAAACATTGCGCGCCGAGATTGAGTCGGCCGGTGGCGACGCCCATGTGGTGGCGCTTGATGTGACCGACCCCGACAGCATCAAGGCGGCCGTCGCGCATGCCGAGACCGAGGTCGGCACGATCGACATCCTGATCAACAACTCCGGTGTCAGCACCACCCAGCGGCTGGTCGATGTGAGCCCGGAGGACTACGACTTCGTGATGGACACCAACACGCGCGGCGCTTTTTTCGTCGCGCAAGAGGTGGCCAAGCGGATGATTGCGCGATCTCGCGGCGCAGCCCCCGGCACTTTCACCGGCGGGCGCATCGTCAATGTCGCGTCGATGGCAGGCCTGCGCCCGCTCAGCCAGATCGGCGTTTATGCGATGAGCAAAGCCACGGTGATCCACATGACCAAGGCGATGGCGCTGGAGTGGGGCAAGTTCGGCATCAACGTCAACGCGCTGTGCCCGGGTTACATCGACACCGAGATGAACCACGCGCATTGGCAGACCGAAGCTGGTCAGAAGCTGATGAGCATCTTGCCGCGCAAGCGCGTGGGCCAGCCGCAAGACCTGGATTCAGCGCTGATGATGCTGTGCGCCAACGAAAGCCACTTCATCAACGGTGCGATCTTGTCGGCCGATGATGGCTTCGGCGCCTGAGCCTGAATGGCGCGCCCCCTGACCCCTCTGGAGGCCCGGGTGCTCGCGGTGCTGGTGGAAAAGCAAGCCACCGTGCCCGACACCTATCCCTTGTCGCTGAACACGCTGGTGGCTGGCTGCAACCAGAAGACGGCTCGTGATCCGGTGCTGTCGGCCACCGATGCCGAGGTGCTGGTGGCGGTTGACGGCTTGAAGCGAATGAGCCTGTTGTTCGAGAGCAGCGGCGGCCGTGTCACCCGCTACGAGCACAACGCCGTTCGCGGGCTGAACGTGCCGGCCTCCTCGGTGGCGCTGCTGACCGTGCTGATGCTTCGTGGGCCGCAGACCTCGGCTGAATTGCGTGCGAACAGCGAGCGCCTGCACCGATTTGCCGACATCGCTGCGGTCGAGGCCTTGCTCGAGGAACTGGCCGACCGATTCCCACCGCACGCGATCAAGCTGGCCCGAGCGCCTGGCGCACGCGAGGCGCGTTGGGCGCACCTGCTGTGCGGCGAGGTGCAGATGACTGCCGGGCGCGAACTGGACGCTAGCTCGGACGAAGACCCAGTGAGCGTGGGTGAACTGGTGGCCTTGAAGTTCGAACTGTCGCGCCAGGCTGCCGAAATCTCCGAACTGCGCGCGCTGGTGCTTCGCATGGCAACAGAGCTGGGCATCAGCCCTGAACCCAAGGCCTGAACCGATGCGATTCGACCTGCCCGACGACAAGAAGCTGGCGTTCGAGATGGTGATCCCTATCCGCTGGGGTGATATGGACGCGATGGGCCATGTCAACAACACCAGTTACTTCCGCTACCTCGAGTCTCTGCGCATCGAGTGGTTCCGCCACATCGGTTGCCTGCCCGACCCTGGTGGCGTTGGGCCTGTGATCATCAATGCCTTCTGCAGCTTCATTCGTCAGCTCGAATACCCTGGCGACGTGCTGGCGCGTCATTACACCGGTGCGATGGGGCGCAGCACGGTCGAGACTTACGCCACGCTGGAGCGGATCGACATGCCCGGTGTGGTGCACGCAACAGGGGGCGCGACGACGGTGTGGACCGATTTCAAGGCGCAGAAATCGGTGCCGATCCCCGACCGCTTCCGAGCGCTGTTCAGCGCTTGATCCACCCCCAGGCTGGTCACCCCGACAGCAGTTTGTTGACGAGCTCGGGTGTGGTCGCCGCACCCATCTTGCGCATCAGCCTGGCGCGGTAGACATCCACGGTGCGTGGGCTGATGCCCAGGCGCTTGCCGATCTGCTTGCTGGTCAGCCCGTCGATCAGCAGTGCGGCAATCTCTCGCTCGCGGGCGGTGAACTCCACTTTGAGCTTGCGCTTGGACGACAAGTCCTCGAAGGCCCAGATGCCTGCCGCATGGGCTTGCTGCGGATCGAGCGCACGGCCTGAGACATGGCACCAGAACAGTTCGCCGCGAGCCACACCATCGAGTCGCTTCATCACCCTGTCGTCTGCGTACCAGCCTTGCGCGTCCAGGCTGGCGACGATTCGCGCGCCAGTGCGCTCGAACTCGTCAGCGCTGGGGTAGAGCAAGGCCAGGCTCTGGCCGACGAGTTGCTCGCGGTCGGCACCGAACATTGCCAGCGCCTGGCGGTTGCAGTCGACGATCTGGCGCTGGCGCGACAGGACCAGGCCTATTGGTGCTAGGTCAAACGCGGTGCGGTAATCCAGCGTCAGCAACGAGCCGTTCGCTGGCGCATTCACAGCAGCGCATAGGTCGTGGTGCTGTGGGCCGCCAGCCGCCCCGCCGCATCGAGCACCTCGATCTCGCCGAACACCAGGCTCTTGCCCATGCGCAGCACGCGCGCGAGCACCCGGGCCTGGCCGCTGTCGCCCGCCACTGGGCGCAGGAAGCTGGTCTGCAACTGCACCGTGGTCATGGCGCGAAAGCCGCCGAGTTGGCTGCTGACGGCCAACACCATCGCGGTGTCGGCAGCGGCCATCAGGGTCTGGCCGCAGACCACGCCGCCGCCATGAACGTGCAGTGGTGTGATGGGCAGCGCCAGCAACACCTCGCCGACCCTTGCTTCGAGCAGTTGCAGATCAAGCGCCATCACCCAGGGTGCGAAAACGGTCTTGAGCATCTCCCGCAGCGCAGTGTCATCCATTTTCTCAGCTTTCATCGGCGTCCTCTTGATGAGCTTCGTGGCGAGCTTTAAGCAATTCTACGTAAACCCTACTTATTGCAGTAAGTAGTACGCTTCCCGCCGTCCCAATGCGAAAGACGCGACCATGAACAAGCTCTATCCCAGCGCCGCCGCAGCTCTGGCCGACATCGTGCATGACAACCAGCTGTTGGCTGTCGGCGGTTTCGGCCTGTGCGGTATCCCCGAGGCCTTGATCGATGCGCTGGTCGCGTCGGGCTCCAAAGGCCTGACCGTCATCAGCAACAACGCCGGTGTCGACGGTTTTGGCCTTGGAAAACTGCTCGAAACGCGGCAGATCAAGAAGATGATCTCAAGCTATGTTGGTGAGAACAAGGAGTTCGAGCGCCAGTACCTGGCCGGCGAACTCGAGCTCGAATTCACGCCTCAGGGCACGCTGGCCGAGCGGCTGCGCGCTGGCGGCGCCGGCATCCCGGCCTTCTTCACCCGCACTGGCGTGGGCACGCTGGTGGCCGAGGGCAAGGAGACGCGCGAATTCGACGGTCATCAATACGTGATGGAACGCGCGCTGCTGCCTGACGTGGCCTTGGGCAAAGCCTGGAAGGCCGATCGCAGCGGCAACCTGATCTTCCGTCGCACGGCGCGCAACTTCAACCCGGCAACGATCATGGCTGGCAAGATCAGCGTGGTCGAGGTCGAGGAAATCGTCGAGAACGGCAGCTTGGACCCCGATGCGGTGCACCTGCCCGGCATCTACGTGACTCGCCTGGTGGTCAACGCCACGCCTGAGAAGCGCATCGAGAAGCGCACTGTCACTGAAACATCGAAAGCGGGAGTCTGACATGGCCTGGACCCACGACCAAATGGCTGCTGTGGCGGCCAAAGAACTGCAAGATGGCTTCTACGTCAATCTCGGCATCGGCTTGCCGACGCTGGTGGCCAACTTCGTCAACCCCGATATCGAGGTCTGGCTGCAGAGCGAGAACGGCATGTTGGGCATAGGCCCGTTCCCGACCGAGGACCAGGTCGACGCCGACCTGATCAACGCCGGCAAGCAGACCGTGACCACGATCCCGGGGTCGAGCATTTTCGGCAGCCACGACAGCTTCGCGATGATCCGTGGCGGCAAGATCAACCTGTCTATCCTGGGTGCGATGCAGGTCAGCGAGAAGGGCGACCTGGCCAACTGGATGATCCCCGGCAAGATGGTCAAAGGCATGGGCGGCGCAATGGACCTGGTGGCCGGGGTCAAGAACGTCGTTGTGCTGATGGAGCATGTGGCTCGGCGCAAGGACGGTGGCTTCGACTTGAAGATCCTGCCCACTTGCACGCTGCCGCTGACTGGCGTGGGCGTGGTCGACCGCATCATCACCGATCTGGCGGTGCTCGACATCACCCCGCATGGGCTCAAAGTGGTCGAGATGGCGCCTGGCGTGACGCGCGAGGAGTTGCAGGAAAAGACCGGCGTGCCCTTGCACTGATCGTTGCATGAGTCCTGTGCGCAGGACTTCAGCGCTGAACAGGCTTCAGAGCTCCTCGATGCGCTGCTGCGGAAAGCTGTCCCAGCCCAGGCAGCCCGGGCACTGCCAGAAGTGGCGTTGGGCCTCGAAGCCACAGGCGGCGCAGCGGTAGCGCTGCAGCGGTCTGGCCGCGCGAGCCACCGCGTCGCGTGCACTTTGGCGTGCCGATTCAGGCCAGGTCTGGCGCGGTGTGTCTAGCAATTCGATCGCCGCCGACAGGCTGGGTTGCTCGCGCAGCAAGTCCATCAAGCGCGGCATGGCGCCGCCGCTGTCGAGCTTGGCCAGCGCACGCAGCAGGTCTATGCCGGGCTGCAGTGCGAACAGCGGCGCAAGCGTCTGTGTTGCCGCATCGATGCGCCCTGCGGCCAGCGCGCAATCCACATACTCACCGGCCAGCCTGACAAAGGATGACGGGTCGCGCTGTCCCAGTTCGGCCCAGGCTGCCATCGCGGCGTTGAGTTCACCCATCCTGGCCAGTTGCTGGGCGCGTTGAACCAGCGGTCGCGCCGCTTGTGGGGCAACGGCCTGGGCCTGAGCCAGCATCGCGCTCGCAGCTTGTGCGTCGCCGCGCTGCTCGGCCTCAAGCGCTTGCTCGCAGCGGTAATGCGCGATGCGGGTGGCGAACGATGCGGCACCGGCTTTCTCCAGCATCAATGCCACGTCGACCGCGGCTCCCCAGTCGCGCGAGCGCTCGGCCAGCGACAGCAGCGCCAGTCGTGCCTCGGTTTCGAAAGGCGTGCCGTCAAGCGCCCGGAATGCCGCCTCGGCGCGGTCGAACAGCCCGGCCTTCATGAAGTCCTGGGCCAGCGCATGCTGCGCCCGCTCGCGGTCGCCAGCGCTCAA
>CAMCTC010000050.1 GCA_945878355.1 Bordetella parapertussis
CGCCACCAGAATCGCGCCGGGGGTCATCGCATTGAGGTCCGGGTGAGCGCCTCTCAGCGCGGCGCTCTGAAAGGCGTCGATGATGCCGGCCAGCGGGTTCAGGGTGTAGAGCGTGTACAGCGCGTTCGACCATTCACCCGCAGACTGCTGCGTCACCAGTTTGTCCTTCACCAGTTGAAGAGGATAAATAACAGGAGACGCGTACATCATCAGGCTCAGCAGTACCGGCAGCGCTTGGCCGACGTCGCGAAAGTAGACATTGACGGCGGCACCGACGAGAGCGATGGTCAGCGCAGCCAGTACCGTGTAGGCGACGATGAGCGGGACCCATAGCATGTAAATGCTGGGTTGCATGCCATACCAGACCATGAGCCCAGCGAGAATGACGAAGTTGATGCCCAACTCGACCAGCTTGGTCAGTACGGACGTGATGGGGAAGATCTCGCGCGGGAAGTAGATCTTCTTGATCAACGCAGTGTTGCTGACAACGCTGTTCACGCCGTCGGACGCCGATTCCTGGAAGAAGGTCCAAGGCATCAGCGCGGCGAATACCAACACGGGATAGGGGATGTTGCCGCTTTCGATGCCGACGAAGCTCTTCACGAGCGTGAAGATCAGCATCAGCGCTATCGGTTTTATGATTGCCCATGCGATACCAAGATAGGCCTGCTTGTAGCGCAGCGCGATGTTCTTCCATGCCAGCGTGAACATCAGCTCGCGATAGTCGTAGATATTCTGTGCAGCACGCAGCATAGGATGGCCTCTGGGCTAGATACGCAGCTGATGCGGCTGAGCCCGGAGCCACTGTTCCAGCATCATCAGGATCCAGACCATCTCTCCGTAATACCCAGGGTGGGCGGGCAAATGAATGTCGAGCAATGAGCGGATGAACGCGGGCTGGACGATGCCTCGCTCTGCTAGGAATTGCAGCGATTCGGCGGCAAATTCGCGAAGTGCTGCATCACGGTTGGCCCATACGCCGAACGGTAGGCCGAAGCCCTGCTTCTTCTTGGTCAGGATTTCGTCGGGCAAGAAGCCACGCAGCGCTTCCTTGAAAAACCAGCGTAGTTTCAATCCCTTGAGCTTGTATTCCGATGGCAGGCGCAACGAGAAGTCCACCAACGAGGTACTCAGAAGTGGAAATCCCACTTTCACATTGGCCAGATGGGTGCTGCCGCGAACCTTGGGCAGGTCAGTCTCGGCCAACGTGTAGCGCCAGTCGTAGGCCAGCATGCGGTTCAACGGGCTGCTGCCCGCGCCCTGCTGCCACAGCGCGCGTTGTTGGTGCAATGGATCGGCAGGGTTGACCTGCGCCAAGAAGTCGGGGGTGAACACCTGCGTCATCCCCATGCGCAACAGCAGGTTGTACATCTGCATACGGTCGGGCAACGGCACCTTGGCCTGCTCAACATAGCTTCGACCTTTGCGCACGAGCGGCAACCTGCCCAGCGGGCTGCGCTCTAGCAGGGGCTCGAGCAGGCCGCTTCGAAGCGCGGCGGGAATGCGGTCGTAGAAGCCGAACACCCTCTGCTTTGCGTAGCGAGTGTTGCCGCCAAACAGTTCGTCGCCGCCGTCGCCGGCCAGCAGTTTGGTCACGCCGTCGTCGCGCGCCATCTTCGCGCAGTAGAAAGCTGGCAGTGCAGACGAATTGCCGAAAGGTTGGTCGTGGTGCGCTGCGGCGGCAGGGATGCTGCGCACCAGGTCGTCCGGCGTGACGTAGTACTCGTGATGCTCGCAGCCAAAGCGCTTGGCCGCAAGACGCGCATATTGCATCTCGTCGTAGCCTTCGGCATCGAAGCCAATCGAGTAAGTCGCAGCGGGCTGGCCGGTCACTTCGCCAATCATGCCTGCCAAGGTCGAGCTGTCGGTACCTCCACTCAGAAAGCAAGCCGGCTTGCTTCCGTCCAACTGAGTGGCGACAGCGTCGCGAAGCAGGTGCCTGAACTCGGTAGCCAGAGACTCGAAGTTCGCGTCGACGGGTTCTTGAAAGGCCGGTGACCAGTATGGCGCGACGGTCAGGCTGCTGCTCTCGAAGATGGCGTAATGCGCCGGCGGCAGGCGATAGACACCCTTGAAGGCGGTCCGAGGCGATGGCACGACATGGAAATACAGGTAGTCGAACAAGGCTTGCGGATCGATCGCCACCGCGGGCTCTAGGGCAGCCAAGTCGTCGGCGCGTGGGCCGAAATGAAGATGCGTGCCAATCAGTCGATAGCACATCGTCTGCACAGAAAACCGATCGACCGCCAGGAAAGTTCTACCTCTTGGGTCAACAATGCCGACTGCAAATTCTCCGGTCACGCCGGCGGCCGCTTGCCTCGCACCCTTGACCAGCGCCGCTTGCCACGCCGCTTCGATCGACCGATCGCAATGGGTATGAGACGACTTTGGCCCTGGGAATTTAGGGGATCCCAGGAGTATCGTCTTGCTGCCCCTGCTGCCCCTGCTGACCTTGAGGTCCGGATGGACTGCGTTCATAGATGAGAAAGCTTCTCAAATCGACTGAGAGATCTTGTAGCGATATTGGTCATTTGTGAAACATTTCGAGGAGCCATCGAGCAATAGCGTCGTCTTGAAAAACCTCGTGACTTCAGCATCTTCATGGCCTGAAGTAGACCCGGTACCAATCCACGAATTTCCCCACCCCTTCGTCAACCGAGGTGCCAGGCCGTGAGCCCGTCCACTGCGCCAGCGCTGACACGTCGGCGTGGGTGGCGGGCACATCGCCGGGTTGCAGGTCGCGGTAGTGTTTGATCGCAGGCTTGCCGACGTGACGCTCGATCGCGGCGATGAAATCCATCAGCGGCACTGGCTCCTGATTGCCGATGTTGAACACACGGTACGGTGCTTGGCTGCGTGCTGGATTCGCGGTCAGCGCGTCGTGATGAGCCTCTGCCGCCGGTGGACGGTCCAGGGTTCGGACCACACCGTCCGCGATGTCGTCGATGTAGGTGAAGTCACGCACCATGCGGCCGTGATTGAAGACCTGTATCGGCTCGCCGGCGAGTATGGCTTTGGTGAAGAGAAACAGCGCCATGTCCGGCCGCCCCCAGGGCCCGTACACGGTGAAAAATCGCAGGCCGGTCGTTGGCAGCGCAAACAGATGGCTATAGGCGTGAGCCATCAGCTCGTTGGCCTTTTTGGTCGCTGCGTACAAGTTCACTGGATGATCGACGCTGTGTTGTTCGGAAAACGGCATCCGCTTGTTGCCACCGTAGACGCTTGAACTCGATGCGTAGACCAGGTGGGCGACGTTGTGATGACGACAGGCTTCAATCACATTGGCGAAGCCGACCAGGTTGCTGTCTATGTATGCGTTCGGGTTGATCAGCGAGTATCGAACGCCGGCCTGTGCTGCCAGGTGAACGACCTTGTCGATGCGCTCTTGATGAAAGAGTGTCGCCATCGCGTCGCGATCGGCGATGTCGAGTTGATGGAAATTAAAGTTGCTGCGCTGCGTGAGCAAGGCCAGTCGGTCTTGCTTGAGTTGCGGGTCGTAATAGTCGTTGAGATTGTCGATGCCGACGACGTTGTCGCCTCTGTCTAGAAGGCGTTGCGCTACATGCATTCCAATGAATCCGGCTGCGCCGGTGAGCAGTGTTTTCATTCAGTTCACAATGAGCCGGTGCTTTTCCGACGAGAGTGGCCATTGTGTTTTGACAGCGATCATTGCGCTTGGTCAGAATGCTCGGTCGAAGCCGTTTCCAAACGTCAATTTGTTTGTCAACCCGCCCTTGATGTGGTGAGATCGTCGTCGAGACCAACTTCGCCTTTCAGTTCACGCTGCTGGGTCCCCGGGTCACGGGGTGCTCGGTGCTTTTAGCTCTGTGAGACCACCAATGGGTGACAAAATTGCTTGGCGCAGACTTGTGACCGCTGCTGAGCGAGACTATCGTGACTTTGGCACGTTCAAAAAATGGCCGCGTGCATGCTTTCGCCGACGCTGCGGCAAGCAGACCCACTCGATCCGCTGAGGTGAGGCTATGTTTTAGATTGTTAGGTTTGTCGCTCGCAGGCTTGATGGGTCTGATCGGGTCGGGCGCTTCCGGGGGCCCTGTGTCGTCGGCCAATGATGGTGATGTTCTTCAGCCGGCCATGGGGATTTCTGGCAGTGTTGGGCGTGATGGGCGAGTCCTTGACCCGCAGCGTCGGCAGGCGCCTGGCCTGACCTTGGAGCGTTCGCCGATGCTTGATGCGTCCACCGGCGACAAGAATCTCGATCTGCTGCTCGAGGTCTCGGGCAAAGAAGGGACCGTCGATTTTCTGGACATGGGTCAGCGGGCCTCCAGCGTGCTCAGCGCTCGCGCGCTGGCGCGGATTCGAGGGCGGGCGGCAGTCGATCGGTCTGGCCGCGCCGTCGCTTCTGCCCCCAATCCTCAGCCGAGATCGGAACTGCTCGGCGATCCAAGCCTTGACTTGAGTGATCGTGGTCAGCCTCGCAGTCCGCCAAAGGTCGGCCAGGATTGGTCCGGCGGACTGGGTGGTGGATCGTCGTTCGGAGGCGAGTCCTCGGGCGTCGGGTTCTCTGCAGGACCTGCCCTTGGCGGCTACACCGACGTCGGTCAAGACCGCCGCGCTGGCGTGGAAGCTGACGACAGCGTTCTCAGAAGTTGGCCGCGCGAGGTGATTGCCTTTCTTCGTCGGTATCGGTTTGTGCTCATTGGCAGCGCTGTCGTCGGCTTGTTGTTGGCTTGGGCTTTGTCGCTCATCCGTCCTTCCGACTGAACAAAGCGTCCTGGCCTGAGCGGCAGGTCACCGTTGCGACCCACGATCTTCGTGATGGATTCCGACTCTGCGTGAAACGGCGTCGGCGACGATGATGGATGGCTTTCCTACGGGCTCAGAATTCAGGACTTGACGTTCCGTGCGTCGTCTTTCTCGCACCGCTCCATTCGTCCGCCAATGGCATTTCCATGAAGCTCACCCATCTGCAACGGCTTGAGTCCGAGAGCATCCACATCATGCGCGAGGTGATCGCCCAGTGCGAAAAACCGGTGATGCTTTACTCGGTGGGCAAGGACAGCGCCACCATGCTGCATCTTGCCAAGAAGGCGTTTTACCCTGCGCCGCCGCCGTTTCCGCTTCTGCATGTCGACACGACCTGGAAGTTTCGCGACATGTACAGCCTGCGAGATCGGATGGTCAAAGAGGTTGGGATGGAGCTGTTGGTCTATCAGAACCCGGAAGCTGCTGCGCTGGGCATCAACCCTTTCGTACATGGCTCACAGGTTCACACTGACATGTGGAAGACGCAGGGCCTGAAACAAGCGCTAGACAAGTACGGGTTCGACGCCGCATTTGGTGGTGCAAGACGAGACGAGGAAAAGTCACGCGCCAAGGAGCGCATCTTCTCGTTTCGCAGCAAGCAACATCGTTGGGATCCCAAGTGCCAGCGCCCTGAGCTCTGGCAGCTTTACAACGCGCGAATGCATATGGGCGAGTCGATGCGGGTATTTCCAATCTCCAATTGGACCGAGCTAGACATCTGGCAATACATTCACCTCGAGGGTATTCCGATCGTGCCGCTGTACTTCGCAGCCGAGCGACCGGTGGTCGAACGTGATGGCGCGCTGATCATGGTTGACGATGAGCGATTTCCGCTTCGGGACGGCGAGCTACCCGTGCTGCGCAAGGTGCGCTTTCGCACGCTGGGCTGCTACCCGCTCACAGGCGCGATCCAGAGCGAGGCCGACACGCTGCCGGCGATCATCCAGGAGATGTTGTTGGCACGGACCAGCGAGCGCCAGGGCCGGATGATCGATCACGACAGCTCTGCCTCAATGGAAATGAAGAAGCAGGAAGGCTACTTCTGATGCGCACTTCGATACCTCAGGATTTTCTCGGTGCGGCCTCTTTGTGTCAGGGTCGCTGACATGGCGCATGTTTCTGATCTCATTGCCAGCGACATAGAGAGCTATCTGCGAAAGCACGAAGAAAAGAGCCTGCTGCGGTTCATCACCTGCGGCAGTGTCGATGATGGCAAGAGCACAGTGATTGGGCGCCTGCTGTTCGACTCCAAGATGCTGTTCGAGGACCAACTCGCCGCGGTCGAAGCTGACAGCCGGCGCTGGGGCACGCAGGGCGACGCGATCGATTTCGCGTTGCTGGTTGATGGCTTGGCTGCCGAGCGTGAGCAGGGCATCACGATCGATGTGGCTTACCGATATTTTTCGACCGACCGGCGCAAGTTCATCGTCGCCGACACGCCAGGGCATGAGCAGTACACGCGCAACATGATCACCGGCGCCTCCACTGCCGACGTTGCGGTGATCCTGATTGACGCCCGCAAGGGCGTGTTGACGCAATCTCGGCGCCACAGCTTTCTGGTCAGTCTGATCGGCATCCGCAAGGTTGTGCTTGCCGTCAACAAGATGGACCTGGTGGACTACTCAGAGAAGGTCTTCCTCGACATCGTCGAGCAGTACCGGGTGTTCGCCAGGCAACTCGTCGCAGCGAGCCCGCTGGACATCACGGCAATTGCGCTGTCTGCGCTCAAGGGCGACAACATGCTGGTGCCCAGCGTGCAGATGCCCTGGTACCAAGGCCCCACGCTGATGGACTATCTCGAGACCGTGGAGGTCGACGAGATCGGCCAGCAAGCCGGGCCGATGCGATTGCCGGTGCAGTGGGTGAATCGACCTGACCTCGATTTTCGTGGGTTTGCTGGCACCCTGAGCAGCGGCATGGTCAGGCCAGGCGACCGCATCCGCGCCCAGCCCTCGGGCCGCGAGAGCACGGTCGTTCGCATCGTCACTGCCGACGGCGACCTGCCGCTCGCTGTGGCCGGCCAATCGATCACGCTGACGCTGGCCGACGAGATCGATATTTCGCGCGGCGACGTGATCAGCGCTGCGGCCAGTCCGGCCGAAGTCGCTGACCAGTTCGAGGCCACGTTGGTATGGATGAGCGAAGAGGCGATGTTGCCGGGGCGACCCTACCTGATGAAGATGGCGACCCGCAGCGTCGGCGCGACGATCACCGAGCCCAAGTACAAATACAACGTCAACACGATGGAGCGCCTGGCGGCCAAAAAGCTCGAACTCAACGAGATCGGCCGATGCAACATCGCGCTGGACCGAGCGGTGGCTTTTGACGCCTACGCCAGCGATCGTCAGACGGGTGGCTTCATCCTGATCGACCGCATGAGCAACAGCACTGTCGGCGCCGGCATGCTTCATTTCGCGCTGCGCCGTTCGCACAACATCCATTACCAAGCTGTCGATGTCGACCGGGCCGCCCGTGCTGCGCAGAAGGGCCAGCGGCCGGCGGTGATCTGGTTCACGGGGCTGTCGGGCGCGGGCAAGTCGACGATCGCCAACTTGCTGGAGACCAAGCTGCAGGCCTTGGGCCGGCACTCCTATCTGCTTGACGGCGACAACCTGCGGCACGGCTTGAACCGGGACCTGGGCTTCACCGACGCTGACCGGGTGGAAAACATCCGCCGCGTTGCCGAGGTGGCGCGGCTGATGGTCGACGCCGGCTTGATCGTGCTGACAGCCTTCATCTCGCCTTTTCGCGCCGAGCGTGCGCTGGCGCGTGGCTTGCTCGCCGTCGGTGAGTTCATCGAGGTCCATGTCGATACGCCGCTGGCGGTGGCCGAGCAGCGCGACGTCAAAGGCCTGTACGGCAAGGCGCGGCGTGGCGAGTTGCGCAACTTCACGGGCATCGATTCGCCGTACGAGGCGCCCGAGCAGCCTGAGCTGCGCATCAACACTGCGGCTTGTACGCCGCAAGCCGGCGCTGATCTGGTGCTCGCCACCTTGTTCGAGCGCGGTCTGTTGGGCTGACCCGGTGACTGTTCAAGTCAGGGCTGCGCCATGGACTGGATGAGCCCGGTTGCCGGTTTCTGTGTCGGCGCGCTGGTGGGCATGACTGGGGTAGGCGGTGGCGCGTTGATGACGCCCATCCTGGTGCTGATGTTCGGCGTGGCCCCAGCCGCCGCAGTGGGCACCGACTTGTGGTTCGCCGCGATCACCAAGATGGTCGGTGGCACGCTGCACCAGCGCCGAGGTGGTGTCGATTGGCAGGTGCTGCGCCGCCTGTGCGCAGGCAGCCTGCCTGCCGCCGTCCTCACACTGCTGTGGCTGCACCGCAGCGGCGCAGCGCAACTCAGGCAGGGGTTGATCCTCAATGCGCTGGGCCTGGTGCTGTTGTTGACGGCCCTGGCGATGATCTTCAAGAAACGAACCCATGCGATGGGGCAAGCACTTCGCGCCAAGGCGCCGGCCGATTTCAAGCGTGCGCAGCCCTGGCTGACGGTGTTGGCCGGCGCGGTCCTTGGCGTTCTGGTCAGTCTGACCTCTGTGGGGGCTGGTGCATTGGGCGCGGTGATGCTGCTCTACCTCTATCCCTACCGTATGAAGCCTGCGCGACTGGTTGGCACCGATATCGTGCATGCGATCCCGCTGACCCTCGTCGCCGGCACCGGTCACCTGTTGATGGGCAACGTCGACCTGCTGTTGCTGGGCCAGTTGTTGCTGGGTTCCGTCCCCGGCGTGGCGGTCGGCGCCTGGGTCGGTACCCGGGCGCCCGAGAACTTCTTGCGCGCTGCAGTCTCGCTGGTCTTGATCGCAGTGGGTAGCAAGATGCTGCTGGCCTGAAGGCTCAACGCCTCATTGGCGCCCTGGGTGGGCACCGATCCTGGTCGAATCGGCTACCATAGTTCGGAGATTGGTCAATCGGAGATCCAGATGGTGAAAGTCAGCTTGCAGGTCAATTCCCAGGCGGTCAGCGCCGATGTCGACAGCCATATGTTGCTGATCGACTTGCTCCGCGGTCCTTTGGCGCTGACCGGCACCCACGCCGGCTGCGACACAGCACAGTGCGGCGCTTGCACGGTGCTGCTGGACGGCCAGGCCGTCAAGAGTTGCAGCGTGCTGGCCGTCCAGGCCCAGGGACGCAGCGTCACCACCGTAGAAGGCCTGGCCAAAGGCGACAAACTGCACCCGCTGCAGCAGGCCTTCATGGACTGCCACGGCCTGCAATGCGGTTTCTGCACCTCGGGCATGATGATGACCAGCGCTTGCCTGCTGGCTGGCAACCCGAACCCGACCGAGGGTGAGATCGTCCACGCGCTCGAGGGCAACCTCTGCCGCTGCACGGGCTACGTCAACATCGTCGCCGCGGTCCAGCAGGCCGCCACCGCGATGACCGGAGCGCAAGCATGAACGCCCCGCTCGAAGCCGGGCGCTTTGGCAGCGGCCAGTCGGTGCGCCGGATCGAAGACCCGGCGCTGATCCGTGGCCTCGGCCAGTACACCGACGACATCTCGCTGCCCGGCCAGACCTTTCTAGTCTTTTTGCGCAGCCCCTATGCGCACGCCAACATCACCAGCATCGACACCGCGGCTGCGAAGACCATGCCCGGCGTGCTGGCGGTCTACACCGGTGCCGACCTGGTTGCTGCGGGCGTCAAGGCGATGCCTGCGCCGTCGGGTTTCCCAAGGCCCGATGGCAAGCCCGGCGTGTCGGCACCCCGCCGCGCGCTGGCCCATGGCCGCGTTCGCTTCGTCGGCGAGGCGGTGGTCGCGGTGGTGGCCGAGTCGCTGGACCAGGCCCGCGCTGCTGCCGAGGCGGTCGAGGTCGACTACCAAGAGCTTCCCGCAGTGGTCAACGCTTTCGCAGCGATGCGGCCCGGCGCGCCCCAGCTTTGCGACGAAGCCCCAGACAACATCGCTGCGGCCATGCGCCATGGCGACGCCGCAGCGACCGAGGCTGCTTTTGCCAGCGCTGCGCACCGGGTGTCGGTCGACGTCGACAACCAGCGCCTGGCGCCCAGCCCGATCGAGCCGCGTTGCATCAATGCCGCGGTCGGCGCCGTTGGCAGCGCTGATGCGGGCCGGCTGGTCGTTCGCTTGTCGTCGCAGATGCCCACGGCTGTTCGCGGCGGGCTGGTCGACGCGATTCCTGGCCTGAGCGTTGAGAGCGTGCGGGTGCTGGTCGGCGATGTCGGCGGTGGTTTCGGCATGAAGACCGGCATCTACCCTGAGGACATCGCGGTGGGCTTTGCCGCGCTGCAGCTCAAGCGGCCGGTCAAGTGGCGTGCTGACCGACTCGAGGAGTTCCTGGCCGCGGTGCACGGCCGCGACGTCATCAGCCGGGCCGAACTCGCACTCGACGCCAAAGGCAAGGTGCTGGCGCTGCGGGTGCGCGGCATCGCCAACGTCGGCGGCTATGCCACCGGCACTGGCGTGGCGATCCAGGTACTGATCGGGCCTTGGGTGTCGACCAGCATCTACGACATCCCGGTGATCGATCTGCATTTTTCCGCGGTGATGACCAACACCACGCCCACCGGTGCCTACCGCGGCGCTGGCCGGCCCGAAGCGATCTACCTGACCGAGCGGCTGATGGACGCCGCGTCGCGCAAGCTCGGGCTCGACCCGGCCGAGCTGCGCCGACGCAACATGATCCGCCCCGATCAGATGCCTTACAAGAATCCGATGGGTCAGACCTACGACAGCGGCGCTTTCGAGCAGATTCTCGACCAGGGCTTGGCGCTGGCCGACTGGTCGGGCTTTGCGGCGCGTCGCGCGCAGTCCGAGGCCCGTGGCAAGCTGCGTGGCCGTGGCATCGCCACCTTCTTGGAGTGGACCGGCGGCAACGTGATGGAAGAGCGGGTGACGGTCAACGTCACCGCCGACGGTTTCATCGAGCTGGGTTCGGCCACGCAAGGCATGGGGCAGGGTATCGCGACCAGCTATGCCCAGTTGGCGGTCGATGTGTTCGGCGTGTCGATCGACCGCATCCGAGTGCTGCAAGGCGACACCGACCGTGTCAACGGCTTCGGCAGCGCCGGTTCGCGCTCGCTGTTCACTGGGGGCTCGTCGGTCGATGTGGCGTCACGCCGCACTGTCGATGAGGCCAAGAACCTGGCCGCTGAGGCGCTGGAAGCGCCGGCGGCCGACATCGAATACCGCGAAGGCCGCTTCAACGTCGCGGGCACCGATCTGGGCATAGGCTTGTTCGAGCTGGCTGCGCGCCAACCCGAGGCCCGTATCCATGTCGACAGCACGAGTTCGGCTGGCGGCCCGACCTGGCCCAACGGCTGCCATGTCTGCGAGGTCGAGCTCGACCGTGCCACTGGTGAGGTGGCGGTGGTGGCCTATGCCTCGGTCAACGACATCGGGCGCGTCGTCAGCCCGACCATCGTCCGTGGCCAGGTTGACGGGGGTGCGGTGCAAGGCATAGGCCAGGCGTTGTGCGAGCGTGTTGCGTACGACGCCGAGACCGGGCAGTTGCAAAGTGCCAGCTTCATGGACTACGCGATGCCCAATGTCGACGGGTTCCTGGGTTTCAAGACCGCTTTCGACACCTCGGTGCCGTGCAAGACCAACCGGCTGGGCGTCAAAGGCGTGGGCGAGCTCGGCACCATCGGCGCGACCCCGGCTGTCGTCAACGCGGTGATCGATGCGCTCGACCACGCCGGTCTTGGCGCTGCGGCCGAGGCGATCCAGATGCCGGTGACGGCCGAGCGGGTCTGGCGCGCGCTGAACCTCAAGCAGTTCGACGCCAGCCCGTTCACGCTCTGATCTGCCGGCGGGCCTGAGGGGCGGCGGCGTCAAGCCGCTGCGCTTCGGCCGAGCTTCAAGCTGCGCGCAAGCAGTCGACGATCTGCATTCTTGCGGCGCGCCAGGCCGGGATGAAGCCGCCGATCACGCCCATCGCCAGCGCGAAGACCATCGTCTGAACAGCGATCTGCGGTGTCAGCACGAACCTGAAGGCGAGCTCGGCAAAGGTCTGGAAGTTGGTGGTCGACACGTCGACCACCTGCATCGCGCTGGCTGCGGCCAACCCCGCCAAGCCGCCCAGCGCTGAGAGCAGCAGCGATTCGGTCATGAAGGCTGTGAGCACCGCGCTGCGCCTAAATCCCAGTGCCCGCAGCGTGCCGATCTCGCCGGTGCGCGAGGCCACCGCCGCGAACATCGTGATCATCGCGCCGACCACCGCGCCGATCGAGAAGATCAGCGCCAGGCTCAGGCCCAGAATGTTGATGAAGGTGGCGAGCGCTTCGCTCTGCTCGGCATAGAAGCGGACCTCGGGCTTGGCCTCTAGCGACAGCCTGGGGTCGTCGTCGATGCGAGACCTGGTGGCCTCGAACAGTGCGGCATCGGCCAATCGAAACAGCACGACCGAGTAGACCGGTCGCCTGAAGGCCTGCAGCATCTGCTCGGCATCGCCCCATATCTCGGAGTCGAAGCCGCTGCGGCCGGCCTCGAACTTGCCGACGATCTGCCATTCGCGGCCGGCAAACCGCAGCGAGGCACCGAGGTCTATGCCTGCGAACCCGGCTGCGGTGGCTGCGCCGACGACGATCTCCGAGGTGCCAGGCCGGAACATCCGGCCCGCGACGAACTTGACCCCGGGGCGCAACTGCAGGCCGAGCTCGGAGCTTCCGCGCACGGTCACGTTGCTGGGCTTGCCGTTGCTTCGCTTGGGCAGGCTGATCAGCACCACCGGCTCCGGACTGAACAGCGGCCGGCCGGCCGCGTCGGTGGCAACGCCGGGCAGCGTCGACAGCACGTGGGCCTTGTCGCGCTCGATGCCGCTGTTGATCTCGGCCCCTGCGCCTTTGCGCAACACCATCACGTTGTCGGGCTGGCCGGTGGCCACCAGCGTGCTGCGGATGCCCTCGCTCATCATCAACACGGTCGCGAACACATAGACCACCAAAGCCATGCCGCCCGCCGTCAGCGCGGTGGTGACGCGCCTCACCCACAGGTTGCGGGCGATGTAACTGAAGGGGATGGCACGCATGTCAAATTCCGCGTGGTCTTGGCCAAGCGAACACCGTGGAACCGGCTTCGCCGGGCCACTGGTGTTGCCCCCTTGAGGGGGTGCGCCGAAGGCGCTTCGGGGGTGGGCTCATATCTGACGCAGCCCGGCGACGATGTCGATCCGGCTCATCTTCCAGGCCGGCCAGGCCGCGGCCACCGCGCCCACGCCGAGCGCCGCGGCCAGTTGCAGCGCCATCGTCAGCGTCGAGACCTGGAACACCGGGAACAGCGTGCCCACCGCGCTGCGAAAGCCCGCAGCCAGCGGCAAGGTCAGCAGCACACCTGCCAGGCCGCCGATCGCCGCGATCAGCAGGCTCTCGCCGAACAGCAGCCGCACGACGAAGCCGGGCGAAAACCCCAGCGCCTTGAGCGTGGCGTATTCGGCCAGGCGCTCGCGCGCTGTCATCGTCATCGTGTTGGCCATCACCGCCATGATGATCACGACGATGATCAGGCTGACCGCTCGCACCGCCACCAGGATGGCCTCGCTCATCGAGACGAAGCTGAGCTGGAAAGCGGCCTCGGTCTCGGTCATGGTCTCGGCCAGTGAATTGGCGAACAGCTGGTCGACGCGCTGGCCGACCAGCGCGGCGTTGTTGGGCTCGTCGATGCCGACGATGTACACGCCTACCGCGTCGGCACGGCGCGGTGATTTCAGCCGGATCGTCTCGTTGACATAGCCCCAGTGCATCAGCAGCTGGCTCTCGTCGGTCTTGGCGTCGGCGCCGTCCCAGATGCCTCGCAGGTTGAAGGTCCAGGTGCCAGGGTAGATCGTGCCGCGCAGCGGGATTTGGTCGCCGACCTTCCAGCCGAACTTGTCCGCGAGCTTGCGGCCGACGATCGCGCCCTGCCGGTCGCGGTAAAAGGCCTGCTTCTGCTCCTCGGGCAGCCGGTACTCGGGGTAGAGCGGCAGGTAGGTGGTTGGGTCGATCGCGAATTGGGGGAAGAAATTGCGCTCGGTGACATAGACGCCGCCGAACCAGTTGGCCCAGCTCACCTGTCGAACCCCTTCCACCCCTCGCAGTCGCTGGCCGTAGTTCAGCGGCAGCGCGAAGGTCAGCGAGATGTTGCTGCGCGTGACCAGCCGAGTGCTCGAACTGCCCTCGACGCCGGCATACCAGGCGTCGACGATGGTGCGAAGCAGACCGAAGGCGCAGATCGCCACCACCAGCCCGACCATCGTCAGCGCGGTGCGCAGCTTGTGGCGGAAGGCGTTCTTGAGCAGCAGCTTGAACAAAAACATGGGGCTAGACCACCTCGTTCACCAGCACGCCTTTTTCAAGGTGCACCATGCGCCCGGCGCGGGCGGCGGCCTTGGGGTCGTGGGTGACCATCACGATGGTCTTGCCCAGTTCGTGCACCAACTGGTCCAGCAGCGACAGCACCTCCTCGCCGGTGTTTCGGTCCAGGTCGCCGGTGGGCTCGTCGGCGACGATCAGCGCCGGGTCGGTGACCAGCGCGCGTGCGATCGCGACCCTTTGCTGCTGGCCGCCGGATAACTCGCTCGGATAGTGGTCTGCGCGATCGGTCAGGCCGACCAATGCCAGCACTGCGGCCACCCGCTCGTGCCGCTCGCGCGACGACAGGTTGGTCAGCAGCAAGGGCAACTCGACGTTGTCGAAGGCTGAGAGCACCGGCAGCAGGTTGTAGAACTGGAAAATGAAACCGACGTTGGCAGCACGCCAATCGGCCAGCTCGCCCTCGGACAGGCTGGCGATGTCCACGCCGCCGATCTCTATCGTGCCGCTGGCGGGCTTGTCGATCCCGGCGATCAGGTTGAGCAGCGTGCTCTTACCCGAACCGCTAGGGCCCATCAGCGCGACGAACTCGCCTTGCGCTACCTCGAGATGGATGTCGACCAAAACTGGAATAGCCTGGCCGCCGCGCACATAGCCTTTGCTGAGCTGGCTGATGCGGATCAGCGGGGGCGTCATTTGGCGCTCACCACCACCTTGGCGCCGGCCTTGAGGGTATCGACTGGGTTCAGCACCACGCGTTGGCCCGACTTCAGGCCTTCGCCGCCGACCTCCTGCAGGTCACCAATCTTTCGGCCCATCGTCACCTGAACGGCCTCGACCGTGTCGGCGACCAGGCGGAAGACGGTTTTCTTGCCGTCGCGCTCGACGATGGCCTTGGGGTTGACCGCGATCACCGGCTTCTGGTCTTCGTTGGATGCGGGTCGAGACAGAAAGCTGACCTTGGCGCTCATCTCGGGCAGGATGCGCGCATCCAGCACTTCGAATCGGATCTTGGTCATCACCGTGGCCTTGGCCCGGTCCACGGTCGGCACGATGCGCGAGACATTGCCGCGAAAGCGCATCTCGGGCAGCGCATCGAGCGTGATCTCGACCGGCTGCTCGGGCTTGATGCGCGCGACATTGCTCTCGCTGACATCGGCCTCGACCTCGAGCGTGGCCATGTCGGCCATCGTCACCACCGCACCTGAGGTGCCTGTGGCCGAAGAAAAAGGCGTGATCATGTCGCCGACATTGGCGTTCTTGACCAGCACCACGCCGTCGAAAGGCGCGCGGATCTCGGTGTTGGTCTGGTTGACCTGCTGCACCTTGACCAAGGCCTGGCTCTGCGCGATGCCGGCCTGGGCGCTGAAGACTGCTGCTTGCAGCGTGGCGAGCGCCGATCGGGCCACCGCCAGTCGGCGCTCGGCACCGTCTACTGCTTGCGCCGAGACGAAGTTTTGGGCCCGCAAGTCCTGCTGGCGCTGCAGTTCGACCTCGGCATTGGCCAGTTCGGCCCGGCCTTGGCCGAGCGCTGCCTCGGCCTGGGCTTTGGCCGCCTGCGACTGGGCCACGCCCGACACGCTGGCGGCCACCGCCGCTTGCACGTCGCTGGCGTCGAGCCGCCCGATCAGCTCGCCCTGCTTGACCACACTGCCCTCGCGCACGCGCAGCTCGATCAGCCGGCCAGTGCCCTTGCTGGCCACCGCGGCACGGCGTTGGGCGACCACATAGCCCGATGCCGTGAGCTCGGCGTATTGTTGTGACGGGTAGGCCGCGAGCACAGCGCCAGCCTGCACCTCGGTCTTGCGCGGTATGGCGAGCAGCGCGCCGCCACCGATCAACACCCCCAAGCCCAGCACCCAGGGCCAACGCTTGCGGCGCCGACGCAGCGGTGCGCTGCGGTCGATCTTGAGCTGGGACAGTCGGTTGGCAGGAGGGTTGGGCGCGTCGGCCATGGCGTGAACGGGCTGATGCCTTGCGGGCGAAGCACCGAGCATGCCATGACTGGCGCCGCCTGCAGGCGGGGCAGACCTTGAAAGCAGGGCGCCGGCCCCAAAATGTTGCCAGCAGGCCTTTTGATAGCCAGATTTTTTCATGCACAAGCGCCGACTGTCGGCCCCAACGACGCCAACCTCCACAAGCCCATGACCAAGCAAACCCACGCCTTCCAGGCCGAAGTCAAGCAGATCCTGCACCTCGTCACCCACTCGCTGTACTCCAACAAGGAGATCTTCCTGCGTGAACTGGTGTCCAACGCGTCCGACGCCTGCGACAAGCTGCGATTCGAGGCGCTGGACAACAACGCGCTCTACGAAGACCAGGCCAGTCTGGAGGTTCGGGTGATGTTCGATGCCGAGGCCAAGACCCTGACGATCCGCGACAACGGCATCGGCATGAGCGCCGATGAAGCCGCCTCGCACCTGGGCACGATCGCCAAGAGCGGCACCCGCGAGTTCATGTCCAAGCTCGAAGGCGAGCAAAAGAAAGATGCCAACCTGATCGGTCAGTTCGGCGTCGGCTTTTATTCAGGCTTCATCGTTGCCGACCGCATCACCGTCGAGACCCGCCGCGCCGGTGTGGACGCGAGCCTGGGCGTTCGCTGGAGCAGCGAGGGCAGCGGCGAGTACGAGCTCGAGAACATCAGCCGCACCGAGCGTGGCACCGATGTGATCCTGCACCTGCGCGACGAGGAAGCCGAGTTTCTGTCGAGCTGGAAGCTCAAGTCCATCATCAGCAAGTACAGCGACCACATCTCGCTGCCCATCCTGATGCAGAAGGAGGAGTGGGACGCCGAGGCCAGCAAGCAGGTCACGAAGGACGAGTGGGAGACCGTCAACAAGGCTGCGGCGCTGTGGGCACGCGCCAAGAGCGACATCACCGACGCCGAATACCAGGAGTTCTACAAGCAGATCAGCTACGACCAGGATGCACCGCTGGCCTACACCCACAACCGGGTCGAAGGCCGCAGCGAGTACACCCAACTGCTTTACGTGCCGGCCAAGGCGCCGCAGGACATGTGGAACCGCGACAAGCGTGGTGGCGTGAAGCTCTACGTCAAGCGCGTGTTCATCATGGACGACGCCGAGGCGCTGATGCCGGTCTACCTGCGCTTCGTCAAGGGCGTGATCGATTCGGCCGACCTGCCGCTCAACGTCAGCCGCGAATTGCTGCAGGAAAGCCGCGACGTCAAGGCGATACGCGAGGGTTCGACCAAGCGCGTGCTGGGCATGCTCGAGAGCTTGGCCGACAGTGACAGCGCGGACGACAAGGCCAAGTACCTGAAGTTCTGGAACGAGTTCGGCGCGGTGCTGAAAGAAGGCATAGGCGAGGACTTCGCCAACCGCGAGCGTCTGGCCAAGCTGTTTCGCTTCGCGTCGACCCAGGCCGACGAAGGCGTGTCGCTGGCCGACTACGTCTCGCGCATGAAGGAAGGCCAGGAAGTGATCTACGTGATCACGGCCGACACGCTGGCTGCTGCCAAGTCCAGCCCGCAGCTCGAGATCTTCCGCAAGAAGGGCCTGGAGGTGCTGTTGCTGACCGACCGCGTCGACGAGTGGCTGCTCAGCCACCTCTACGAGTTCGAAGGCAAGCAATTGCAAAGCGTGGCCAAGGGCGCGGTCGACCTGGGCAAGCTGCAGGACGAGGACGAAAAGAAACACGCCGAGGTGGTGGCCGAGACCTTCAAGCCCACGCTCGACAAGCTCAAGGCCGCGCTGGCCGATCGCGCCAAGGACGTTCGCGTGACGACGCGTTTGGTCGACTCACCCGCTTGTCTGGTTGTCGAGGAGGGCGACATGAGCGGCCACCTGGCGCGCATGCTCAAGCAGGCTGGCCAGAGCGCGCCCAAGAGCCAGCCCATCCTCGAGGTGAACCCCGAGCACGCAATGGTCAAGAAGCTCGCCAGCGATGATGCCCGCTTCGACGATCTGGCCCACATCCTGTTCGACCAGGCGCTGCTGGCCGAGGGCGGCCAGCTCGACGACCCAGCGGCCTATGTCGCCCGGGTGACCAAGTTGCTCAGCGCTTGAATTGACCCACCCCCGCAGGCGCCAGTGGCGCCTCCCCCCTCAAGGCGGCGACGCCAGTGGCCCGGCAAAGCCGGTTGCCCGGCGTCTGCTTGCCGGGGTCGGCGTCTTGCTTGGCCGTCCTCGCCTCAGTCCACCCAGTCGAGGTCTAGCGGCGGTTGCGCCATCGCCTCGATCTGCTCGCGCAGCTGGATCGTTTGCTGGCCCCAGTAGCCGGCGTTGCCGAACCAGGGAAATGCCGCCGGGAAAGCCGGGTCGCTCCAGCGCTCTGCCAGCCAAGCGCTGTGGTGGATCATTCGCAGCGTTCTCAGCGGCTCGATCAGTGCGAGCTCGCGTTGATCGAAATCGCGGAACTGGCGGTAGCCCTGCAGCACCGCGGCCATCTGGCCGCGCATCGCGTCCGGGCTGCCCGACAGCAGCATCCACAAGTCCTGGATCGCCGGGCCCATCACCGCGTCGTCGAGGTCAACGATGTGCGGCCCCTCGCCATCGTCGCGCCACAAGATGTTGCCGGGGTGGCAATCCCCGTGCAGCCGCAGCATCCGGGTCGGCACCGCCGCCATGGCCTGGTCGACCGCGGCCAATGCCTGTTCGCAGCTCTCGCGCCACGGGCCGAGCTGGGCCATCGGGATCTGGTCCAAATCCAGCAGCCTGGCCAGCGCCGCGTGGCCAAAGGTCGCGGCGTCCAGCGTTCTGCGCTGCTCGAACACCCGCTGTTCGCCGACCGCGTGCAGCCTGGCGATGAATCGGCCCAGCCAGCGCAGCGTCTCTGGCTGGTCCAGCTCTGGGCCATGTCCGGACCGGCGCGGGTAAGCCGCCAGCCGGAAAGCCTCGCCTTCGATCAGCGCATGGGCCAGGGTCTGGCCTGATGGCAGCCGCAGCGGGGGCACCACAGGCACCTCGGCAGCGGCCAGTTCGGCGCCGAAGCTGTGTTCTTCCTCGATCTGCGCATCGCTCCAGCGGCCCGGCCTGTAGAACTTGGCCACCACCGCGCCGCCGTCCTCTAGCATCACCTGGAAGACCCGGTTTTCGTAACTGTTGAGCTGCAGCAACCTCCCGTCGCCTCGCAGGCCGACATCGTCGAGCGCGTCGAGCACTGCTTGCGGCGTCAAGCGCGTGAACGGGTGGGCGGACGTCAAGCGCCGACTCCGGGCAGGGTCGGTGACGATGGGGCCGATGGGCTCGATGGGGCGGTCTGTCGGGTGGTCATCTGCCACCATAGCAGGCGCATCGGACGGTCTCGTCATCATTCCTTGGCGGTCCGGCCGGTGGTCTGGCCGATGTCGCACTTCAGGTCTGCAATGGTGTCGATCACGCCGCTGACCAGTCGCGCCTGCTGCTTGAACCGGTAATCGATTTCGGCAGCGCCGTCGCCGACCCACTGTTCCAGCCGCGAGGCCAGCGTGTCGTGGGGCAGCTTGAGGTAGGCGTCAGTCTCGCTGCCGGCGCGGTCCACGGTCGCGCCGGCCTTGCGCACGATGCGAAGCATCACGTGGTTTTCGCTCAGTGCGTGGATGAACATACTGTCGAAGCCGCGGTTGCGGGCATGCAGCATCGCGTGCCCGAACAAGCAAGCGCCATAGCCTCGGCCTCGGGCATGCGTTGCGACCGAGACACCGAACTCGGCGGCCTTCGGACCTGGCGTGCCGGCGTCCGGGAAGGCCAGGTGGGCCATCGCGATCAGATCCAGCCGCCGGTTGAACACACCGAAGACTTCGTCGCGGTCGAAATTCAGGCCTTGCACATAGCGGCCGATCTGTTCGTCGCCCGCCGTGTAGCCGAAACGCAGGTAGCGGTCGCGTTCGGGCAGTCCTGTCAGGTGGGCGAGGATGCGATCCCGGTGATTCGGTGTCAACGACCGGATCGGCACCCATGGCGTCGTCCCCGCGCGTTCGACCGCAGCCGCCCCGCTGCCGGCCGGCTCAGAGGACTTGGATTCGCTGGTCATGGATTTTGCCTGATAACTAAGTAAAAACCCTTATATCATGTTGCTGATCGGCGCGGCTTGCGCGGGTCCATCGGTCGGGGGTCTCAATGCGCAGCCTCCGGCCCTGCTGCTTGCGGCTACAATGTCCGGCTGTCCCCAATGATGGCGGGGTGGTGCATTGGATTTTGATGTCTCGACGCTTTGGTGCCGGGTCGCAAGATCTGAGAAGCTGGTTGCACGAAAACCGAGAGGTCGCCCTGATAAGCGGTTCCGAGGTTGAGGCTTCAAGCACCGAAGAGCTGTCAGCGGTACGGCGCCCATGTCGGGTGCCGGCCCAACCCGAAAGACCCTCATGAAGACCTTCAGCGCCAAGCCGGCCGAGGTGACGCACGAGTGGTTTGTGCTTGATGCCACCAACAAGGTGCTCGGACGTGTCGCCAGCGAAGTGGCACTCCGTTTGCGCGGCAAGCACAAAGCCATTTACACGCCTCACGTCGATACCGGTGATTTCATCATCATCGTCAACG
The DNA here is from genome assembly GCA_945878355.1 of Bordetella parapertussis. Lineage (GTDB taxonomy): Bacteria > Pseudomonadota > Gammaproteobacteria > Burkholderiales > Burkholderiaceae_C > Pseudaquabacterium. The sequence goes on from CAMCTC010000050.1 coordinate 20,493, forward strand.
CCGACAAGATCCGTGTCACGGGCAACAAGTCCGAAGACAAGATCTATTACCGCCATTCGGGCTACCCGGGCGGCATCCACGCCACGAGCTTCAAAGACATGCAGGCCAAGCACCCCGGCCGCGCTATCGAGAAGGCGGTCAAAGGCATGTTGCCCAAAGGCCCGCTCGGCTACGCGATGATCAAGAAGCTGAAGGTGTATGCCGGTGATTCACACCCGCACACCGCCCAGCAGCCCAAAGCGCTGGTAATTGCAGCGCTGGAAATCTAAGGAGCGGTGATGATCGGTAATTGGAACTACGGCACCGGCCGCCGCAAATCGTCGGTGGCCCGTGTCTTCATGAAGCGCGGCGAAGGCCTGATCATGGTCAACGGCAAGACGGTGACCGATTATTTCGGCCGTCAGACCTCGATCATGATCGTCAAGCAGCCGTTGATGCTGACGAACAACGAGATGTCTTTCGACATCAAGATCAACGTGCGTGGCGGTGGTGAATCGGGCCAAGCCGGCGCGGTGCGTCACGGCATCACCCGTGCGCTGATCGACTACGACGCGACGCTCAAGCCTGACCTGAGCCGCGCCGGTTTCGTCACGCGCGATGCGCGTGAAGTCGAGCGCAAGAAGGTTGGTCTGCACGGCGCGCGTCGTCGCAAGCAGTTCAGCAAGCGCTGATGGCGCAATGCTCCGGCACGCAGGTGCTGGAGCTTGGCTCTCGGGCCACACACAAAGGCCGCTTTTTCAAGCGGCCTTTGTGCTTGACGCGACGCCGATGACCCGGTCTGTTGCAAGGTCAAGCCTTCCCGTGGGACCATGTAGGGCAAACACGTTTTTTCGGGCGGTGATTTCTTCGCTGGCCAACTCGCGTGACACGGATATTCAATCGTCGGCCGCCTGACCGGGTGCCGACCTCTTCGCTGGAGAACCTATGAACGCAGTCGCTGAAAACATCGACCTTGACACGCTCGACATGCCGCCGCCGCTGGTCTTCACCGACAGCGCTGCCGCGAAGGTCGCCGATCTGGTGGCCGAAGAAGGCAACCCCGAGCTCAAGCTGCGCGTCTTCGTACAGGGTGGCGGCTGTTCTGGATTCCAGTACGGCTTCACCTTCGACGAGGTCGTCAACGAAGACGACACCCAGATGAGCAAGAACGGCGTCACGCTGTTGATCGACGCGATGAGCTTGCAGTACCTGGCTGGCGCCGAGATCGACTACAAGGAAGACCTGCAGGGTGCGCAGTTCGTGATCAAGAACCCGAATGCCACCACCACCTGCGGCTGCGGATCGAGCTTCTCGGCCTGAGTCAGCGCAGGAATAGCTGGTACACCGGGTTGTCGGTTTCCTCGACACAGGGGTAGGCCAGCGCCTCGCGGAAAGCGTCGAAGGCTGACGCGTCACCCGCAGGCACCTGGATGCCGACGAGGATGCGGCCGTGATCCGCGCCCTGGTTGCGGTAGTGGAACAGGCTGATGTTCCAGTTCGGGTGCAGGCTCGAGAGGAATTTCATCAGCGCGCCCGGCCGCTCAGGGAAAACAAAGCGAAACAGCCGCTCGTCGGCTGCCAGCCCTGAGGCGCCACCGACGCGGCCGCCGACCATGTGTCGCACATGCTCCTTGGCGAGTTCGTCGTCGGTCAGGTCGACCGTGGCAAAGCCGTGGCGCGCGAAGTTGCGAGCGATCTTGTCTGCATCCTCGCGCTTGGCGATCGTCACGCCGACAAAGACATGGGCCAGGTGGGTGTCTGAGATGCGGTAGTTGAACTCTGTCACCGAGCGCGGCCCTAGCAACTCGCAAAAGCGCTTGAACGAGCCGCGCTCCTCGGGAATCGTCACCGCGAACAGCGCTTCGCGTTGCTCGCCGAATTCGGCCCGTTCGGCGACAAAGCGCAGTCGATCGAAGTTCATGTTGGCGCCGCAGGTGATCGCCACCAGGGTCTTGCCTTTGAGCTTGTGGCGCGCGGCATATTGCTTGACCGCAGCCACCCCCATCGCGCCGGCCGGCTCGAGGATGCTTCGGGTGTCCTGAAACACATCCTTGATCGCTGCGCAGACCTCGTCGGTGTCGACGACGACGAAGTCGTCGACCAGTTCGCGGGTCAGGCGGAAGGTCTCCTCGCCAACGAGCTTGACCGCCGTGCCGTCTGAGAACAAGCCGACATCGGCGAGCGTGACGCGGTGGCCGGCCTGCACCGAGCGCAGCATCGCGTCCGAGTCGCGGGTCTGCACGCCGATCACCAGGATCTCGGGCCGCACGGCCTTGATGTACGACGCCACGCCCGAGATCAGCCCGCCGCCGCCGATCGCGACAAAGATCGCCGTGATCGGCCCCTGGTGCTGGCGCAGGATCTCCATCGCGATCGTGCCCTGGCCGGCGATCACGTCGGGGTCATCGAAGGGGTGGACGAAGGTCAGTCCCTGGTCGCGCTGCAAGCCGAGAGCGTGGTCGTAGGCGTCTGAGAAGCTGTCGCCGTGCAGCACCACCTCGCCGCCCAAGGCCAGCACTGCGTCGATCTTGAGCTTCGGCGTGGTCACCGGCATCACGATCAGCGCGCGACAACCCAGTTTTTTCGCCGACAGTGCCACGCCCTGGGCATGGTTGCCTGCAGACGCGCAGATCACGCCCTGGGCCAACTGCTCGGGCGCCAGGTGCACCATCTTGTTGTAAGCGCCGCGCAGCTTGAAGCTGAACACCGGTTGCTGGTCCTCTCGCTTGAGCAACACCGGGTTGCCGATGCGGCGCGACAGGTTGCGCGCTGGCTCAAGCGCGGATTCGATCGCCACATCGTAGACCTTCGCAGTGAGGATCTTCTTCAGGTAATCGGGGCGGGACGCGGGAATGGTCTTGGCGCGGGCCATGGGCAGCTGTCTCCTGGGATTCCTGATCTTGTGCGGCGCAGCATGATAGCCGCGGGCTGGCAAGACGGCTGACCAAAAAAAAGCCCAGGGTTCGCACCCCGGGCTGAATCCACCAATCAAGGAGGTGGAGGAGACAACTTGCAAGGTCAGCAGCCTCAGTTACCGCGCCACTGACCGATAGGGAGAGTCTAGCCGCTTGATTGCTGCGCCGCAATATGATGTGGTCATCAGGTCTAGGGAGCGCACTCCAGAGCCTGGGGCGCGGATGCACGGCTTCGGTGCGATCCGCAGGAAGTCACCGATCACCAACAGGCGGCAGCGCCTGAAAGAGCCAGACCATGGAATGCAAGATTCATTGGGTGCCCGGCAGCGGCATGGGTTTCGTGGCCGAGACCGGCAGCGGCCACCTGTTGACGATGGACGGTGCGCCCGACGGCGGCGGTCGCAACCTGGCGCCCAGGCCGATGGAAACCCTGCTCGCCGGCGCAGGCGCCTGCACGGCTTACGACGTGGTGCTGATCCTCAAGCGCGGCCGCCACGACGTGACGGGCTGCGAGCTCAAGGTCGAGGCTGACCGCGCCGCCACCGACCCCAAGGTCTTCACGCGCATCAACCTGCATTTCACCGTCACCGGCCGCAAGCTGGCCGAGGCCGCGGTGGCCAGGGCGATCGCGATGTCGCATGAGAAATACTGCTCGGCGACGATCATGCTGGGCAAGACTGCCGAGATCAGCACCAGCCACGAGATCATTGATATCTGACCGATTCAGACGACGTGGGCCACCCGCGTCATCACGCCTGCCGCAGCCCGCATCAACCAGCGCACTGGCGTGGGCACCGGGCTGGCGCCGGCCTGCAAGGCCTGGTCTGCGTGTCGGGCTTCGTCGGCCTTCATCTGCGCGACCACCGCGCGCGAGGCCAGGTCCTGCTCCGGCAGGCGCTGCAAGTGGCCGGCTAGGTGGGCTTCGACCTGTTGCTCGGTTTCGACGACAAAGCCCAGGCTGATGCGGTCGCCGGCACGCCCAGCGGCCAGGCCGATCGCGAACGCACCGGCGTACCACAGCGGGTTGAGCCAGCTGGGCCGGTCGCCCAGATCGGCCAGCCTGCGCTCTATCCAGGCCAGGTGGTCGGTCTCCTCGCGGCCTGCGGCCAGCATCTGGGCCCGCAGCTCAGGCGTTCGGGCCGTCAAGGCCTGGGCTGCGTACAGGGCTTGGGCGCAGACCTCGCCGACATGGTTGACCCGCATCAGCGCGCCCGAAAGCTTGCGCTGCGCTGGGTCCAACGAAGCGCCGGTTTGGGCTGGCAGCGGCATCGGCCGCGCCGCGTGTGCGCTGCGGGTCAGCGTGCGCAGCGCTTGATCGGCGCTGCCGAGTACATCGTCCAGGGTTGGCATCTGCCGAGGATAGCCCAGCGCCGATTGCCACGCTTGCGTTGTAGCAAGACAACAGCCGGCACGCTTTCTGGGCTTAATGCTTTGCGAATGGCCCCCACTCTGGTGCAATACATACAACTTCCGATGAGGATGTTGGCCTGACCGGCCCCCACCGCTCCCGGTGAGAGGGTTTCCTTCGGGATCGGGACCTCTTGTTCAACCTAGGAGATTTACCAAATGAAAAAGTCACTCGTCGCATTCGCTGTGCTCAGCGCATTCGCTGGCGCCGCTTCGGCCCAGTCGTCGGTCACCGTTTTCGGTGTCGTTGACCTGAGCGCCAACTCTTGGAAAAACGGCTCGAATGAGCAAAAAAAGCTGGACAGCAACCAGATGAACAGCAACCGTCTGGGCTTCCGCGGCACTGAAGACCTCGGCGGCGGCATGAGCGCCAGCTTCTGGCTCGAAGGCGGCATGGACAGCAGTGTCGGCCTGGGCGGCAACGCCAACGGCGGCTTCGACTTCCAGCGCCGTTCGACCGTCAGCCTGAGCGGCAAGTTCGGCGAAATCCGCCTCGGCCGCGACTACACCAGCCCGTTTATCCTGGACGCCACTTTTGACGTCTACGGTGCCAACGGCATGGGCAACTCGCTGAACCTGTACGCCAGCGCTGCTGCGACCATGGGTTCCGGTGCCGGCACGGTCGTGCGCGCCAACAACATGGCCGCTTACTTCCTGCCTAGCGGCCTGGGTGGTGTGTACGGTTCGGTCCAGTTCTCAGCTGCTGAGGTCGGCGCTGTCGACGGCGGCGCTGTCAAGGCCGCCGGCAACGGCATGACCGCTGGCGTGATTGGCTACGCCCAAGGTCCGATCAACGTCGCGCTCGGCCTTGCTCAGACCAAGACCGCTACCGTCAATGATTTCAAGGTCATGAACATCGGTGGTTCGTACAACTTCGGTGTGGTCAAGGTCCTGGGCCTGTGGGACCAGCATAAGTACGGCGCGCTGAAGTACACCACGACCCAATTGAGCGTTTCGGTCCCTGTCGGTGCCGGCGAGATCAAGGCCAGCTACGTTCGCGGCGATGCTTCTGGTTCTGTGGCCACGCAGAACAAGGACTCGACCTTGGTTGCTGCCGAGTACATCCACAACCTGTCCAAGCGTACCGCGCTGTACGCCCAGATCGGCCAAGTCGACAACAAGTCTGGCACGGCTGCTTCGCCTGGCGGCGCCGCGACCGTCGGTGGCGGGCTGGCTGCTACGGCTGCCGAGCTGGCTGTTGGCGGCTTCAAGTCGACCGGCTACGGCGTCGGCGTTCGTCACAGCTTCTGATAGCGACAAGGCTGGGACCGGTTAACCGGTCCACGGCCTTGCGCTTCAGTCCAAAAGCCGCCTCAGGGCGGCTTTTTTGCGTCTTGTCAAGTTGGAGCAATTTGCACGAAAGCATGGCGCCGCAGAGGTCAACTCTAGGGAGAGCAGGGCGTTTATCGTGTGTCAGGCCGCAGAATCTGCCTGAAGTGATGTGCATTCGCTCATCTGTCCACCAAAAATCCCAGGGAGTTGAACCATGAACAAATTTGTCTTGATTGCCGCTGTCGTGCTGTCGCAGCTCAGCGCATCGGCTTTTGCCCAGGCCACGCGCGCCGAGGTCAAATCAGAGGCCGCATCGGCCAACAAGGCGCGTGCGATTCCGTCCGGTGAAATGACCAAAGAGCCCAAGGCCAAGTCGACCAAAGACCGTGCCGAGGTCAAGAAAGACGCCGCATCGGCCAACAAGGCGCATGCGATCGACTCCGGCGAGAAGGTCACCGAGCCCAAGGCCAAGTCGACCAAGGCCAAGGCCGAAGTCAAGGCCGAGACCAAGGACGCGATCAAGAAGGGCGACATGCCTGCCGCAGGGGAAGTTGGCAAGAAGTGATGTGATTCGCCCGGGCGTTGCCCGGGCTGGCCTGCAGAAGCGCTCGACAGAGCGCTTCTTGCGTTGTGCGCCCGGCACGGGCGCACTCCCGCGGGGGCAAGTCCCGCCGTAAGTTGATCACAGCGAACGAAGTGAAGCGCAACTGCATGAGGGGCGGATCGGTGATTGACTTGAAACTTATGAGAACTTATTATTTCAAGCATGAAGTCGATCGAGTGGCGCACCAAGGCCGGGGCGTCAGTTGCGAAAGCTGCCGGCCTCGGCGGGGCTTGAGCTTAGGCGCGCTGTCACCGCCGAACTGGTAGACCTGGCCCAAGCTCGTAACGTCAAAGCGCTGACGCGGCACGAGTTTGGATTTCGCCTTCGGGTCGGAAACTATCGGGTGTTTTTTGACTTTGACGGCGCGGTGCGCATTGTCAGCATCGAGGAAGTGAGCAAGCGCGATGAACGCACGTATTGAGTTTCAAACCATTTTGGGCGCGGATGGTTTGCCGGCGTTTGTGGTTCTGCCCTATGCCGAATTCATGCGCCGGTTTGATCCTGACCGAGACCTGGTGCCCAACGCAGTGGTCAACCTGGCGATGGACCAGGGATGGAGCCCCGCGCGGGCATGGCGCGAGCATCTGGGGCTGACGCAGGCCGTGGTCGCTCAGAGGCTGGGTGTGTCGCAGGCTGCGGTGGCGCAGTTTGAGGCCGCTGAGGCCAAGCTCAAACCTGCCACGCGTGGCAAACTGGCGGCAGCGCTGGGCGTTTCGCCCGAGCAACTGCGCTGGTGATGCTGGGGACCTTCAGCAGCGCGATCGAATGGGCTGCAGCGGCTACTTGACCCAGGTGTTGATCGGGTTCAGGTCACAAGCCCAGGTGCAGCCGCAAGGCGGCGTCGATCGCGGTCATCAGCGCCGCAGGCACGTGGCCTGACACGGTCTTGGCCAGGCGCCGCTTGTCCAGGTTGCGGACTTGTTGCGCCATGGCTTTGCTGTCCTTGGGCAAGCCGGTGTCCGATGCCAGCAGTTTGACCTCGAATGGAAAGACTCTCGAGACATTGGACGTGAGCGGCAGCACGGTGACCAGCGCCGCCGCGCGGTTGGCCGAATCGTTGCTGACGATCAGCACAGGGCGGGTCTTTTGAGTTTCTGAACCCAAGGTCGGGTCCAGATTCGCATAGACCACATCACCACGCTTCATCGCGGGCTGCCAAGGCGGCGTCAGCCGAGACCAAGCCGTCGTTGACAGTGCCGGCGAAGGCTGTGTCGATCTGCTGGTCGTGCTCGACGCTCTGGGCGTAAGCCGTTGCCAGCGCGCTTTCTTGTTCGACACGCTGCAGCAACTGCAAGGCCTTGGCAACGACAGCCGATCGCCCTTTGGCCGAATGCGTCGCTGCGTAACGGTCGATGAAACCGAGCATGGACGGATCGAGGGAGACTGAGATTTTTTGAACAGCTTGCATGGTTGCTACCGAAAGTAGCATAAAAACAGCGTATTTGGTAGCAAAAAATCAGAAAATTTGATGGGATCGGTTTGCCAGCGAAGGCATCCGGCCCGATGCCAGCTCGATCTGCTACTTGACCCAGGTGTTGAGCTGGATGATGGGCAGCAGCACCGCCAGCACGATCAGCATCACGACTGCGCCCATCACGACGATCAGCAGCGGCTCGAGGATCGTCGCGAGTGCCATCGCGCGGCGCTGGACCTCGCCGCTGAGTTGGCGTGCGGCGCGGTCCAGCATCTGCGGCAATTGGCCGGTCTGCTCGCCCAAGCGCGCGAACATCGCCAGCAGGCCGGGAAAGCGCTTCTTCGCCGCCAGCGCCGATGCCAGCGGCGCGCCCTCGCGGACCTGCACCAGGGCTTCGAGCGCATCGGCGCGCAGCGCCCGGTTGGCCAAGGTCTCGGCCGCTGCTTGCAGCGCCTTGAGGATGGGCACGCCGGCGTTGGCCAGCATCGCCAGCGTGCTGGCGAAGCGCGCCGCGTTATAGCCCCGCGCGACCCGGCCGACCAGCGGCAAGCCGAGCCAGGCGGCGTCAAAGCGCTGGCGGAACAGTTCTTTTTTCAGCGCCATCGTCAGCGCCACGCCACCGCCTGCAGCGGCCAGCAGCACCAGCCAACCCCACTGCCTGACAAATGCGCTCAGGCCCAGCATCGCGGTGGTCAACCAGGGCAACGCCCGCTTGTTGCTGGTGAACACGCTGGCGACCTGCGGCACGACATAGGTGACGAGAAAGATCACGATCACGAAGGCGATCAGCGAGACGATCGCCGGGTAGAGCGCAGCGCCCAGCAGCTTGGCTTGCAGCGCCTGGCGCTCTTCGAGGTCGTCGGCCAGGCGTTCGAGCACGGCACCCAGCGCGCCGCTCTCCTCGCCTGCGGCCACCACGGCGCGGTAGACATCGTCGAACTCGCGCGGGGCGCTGGCCAGCGCCCGGGCAAACGGTGCGCCGGCGTTGACCTCGGCGCGCAGGTGGGCGACGAGGTCGCGCTGGGCCGGCGAGTCGGCTTCGTCGGACAGCGCCGTGAGTGCGCGCTCTAGCGGCAGCCCGGCGCCGACCAGGCCGGCGAGTTGGCGCGTCCACACTGCCAGCCCGGTGCTGCCAAACACCCGTCGCGACCAGCGTGAGGCGCCGGCGCTTTGCACGCTGGCCGCCAGCGCCTGCACGCCCAGCGGCACCAGGCCCTGGGCGCGCAGTTGCGAGCGCGCGGCCTTGGCGTTTTCGGCTTCGAGCACGCCGGTGCGGGGCTTGCCTTGCGCGTCGAGCGCATCGAAGGTGTAGGCGGGCATCGGCTGTTGGCGTTTTTAGTCGCGCGTGACGCGCAACACCTCTTCGAACGAGGTCACGCCCTCGGCGACCAGGCGCGCGCCGTCGTCGCGCATCGGCACGAAGCCGCCGGTCTTGGCCGCGGCCAGCAACTCGCTCTCGGCAGCGCGACCGTGGATCAGCGCGCGCAGCGCATCGTCGACCACCATCAGCTCGTAGACCCCGGTGCGGCCTTTGTAGCCGGTCTGGCCGCAGGCGGTGCAACCCACCGGGTGCCAGCGGCCGTCGCCGTCGACCCGCTTGCAGGCCGGGCAGAGCTTGCGCACCAGGCGCTGGGCCTGCGCGCCGAGCAGGCTGCTGCTCAGCAGATAGGGCTCGACGCCCATGTCGATCAAGCGGGTGATCGCGCTCGGCGCGTCGTTGGTGTGCAAGGTGGCGAGCACCAAATGGCCGGTCAGCGAGGCCTGGATCGCGATCTGTGCGGTCTCGAAGTCGCGGATTTCGCCGATCATGATCACGTCCGGGTCCTGGCGCAGGATCGCGCGCAAGGCCTTGCCGAAGGTCAGGTCTATCCTGACGTTGACCTGGGTCTGGCCTATGCCTGCCAGCTCGTACTCGATCGGGTCTTCGACCGTCAGCACATTGGTGCTGGTGGTGTCGATGCGGCCCAGCGATGCGTACAGCGTGGTGGTCTTGCCCGACCCGGTAGGCCCGGTCACCAGCACGATGCCGTGGGGTTGGTGCACCAGCCGGTTGAACGAGCTCAACACCTCGCCGCTCATGCCCAGGGCTTCGAGCGTGAACTTGGACTCGCTCTTGTCGAGCAGGCGCAGCACTGCACGCTCGCCATGGGCTGATGGCAGCGTGGAGACGCGAACGTCGATGGCACGTCCGCCGATGCGCAGGCTGATGCGGCCGTCTTGCGGCAGGCGTTTTTCGGCGATGTCGAGCTCGGCCATGATCTTCAGGCGCGAGATCAGCGCGGCGTGCAGCGCGCGGTTGGGCTGCACCACCTCGCGCAGCGTGCCGTCGACCCGGAAGCGCACCGCGCTGCTGCGCTCGTAAGGCTCGATGTGGATGTCGGACGCGCCGTCCTTGGCGGCTTGCGTCAGCAGCGCGTTGAGCATGCGGATGATCGGTGCGTCGTTGGCCGCTTCGAGCAAGTCCTCGACCGCCGGCAGGTCTTGCAGCAGCCTTGAGAGGTCGACTTCGCTCTCGACCTCGCCGACCACGGTCGCCGCGCTCGATTCGCCGCTGGCGTAAACGCGGGCAATGCGCTCGGTCAGCACGGCCGAGTCTTCGCGCTCGACCCGGTTCACCGCGTGCAGGCGCAGCACCTCGCCCAGCGCGCTGGGGGCGGTGTTGTCGGTAGCCCAGAGCACGCGTTCGCGGTCGTCATCCTCGAGCAGCATCTGCTGGGCCTTGGCAAAGCCGTAGGGCAGGGGGTGTTTCATGCCGCGACCAGCCGATTCAACGCGTAGGCGCCGGGCTGGCCGCAGCACCCGGCTTGTCGGTCTTGGCTGGGGGCAGCACCGGCCCGGCGTTGATCGGCATCACCTGGCTGGGTGTCGGCTGGGCGCCTTGCTGCTCGGCGCGGATCGCCTCGTAGCGATCGAGCGTGAGCGACTGCGCGGTCTGCGCGTCGCGCAGCACCACCGGCCGCAGGAACACCAGCAGCACCGATTTGCTCCGTTTGCGGCTCTCGCTGCGGAACAGGTTGCCCAAGCCTGGCAGATCACCCAGCAGCGGCACCTTGTCCTGCCCGCCGTCGTACTGGTCTTTCATCTGCCCGCCCAGCACCATGATCTGACCGTCGTCGGCGACGATGGTGGTCTCGACCGAGCTCTTGTTGGTGGTCGGGCCGTTGGCGTTGCTGGTGGAGTTGGCGACCACGCTGGAGTTCTCCTGGAACACCGTCATCCGCACCACGCCGCCCTCGCCAATCTGCGGCTTGATCTTCAGTGTCAAGCCCACGTCCCTGCGCTCGACAGTCTGGAACGGGTTGACCGTGCTGCCGCTGGTGCCGGTATTGGTGAAGCTGCCGGTGACGAAGGGCACGTTCTGCCCGACGACGATCTTGGCTTCCTCGTTGTCCAGCGCCACCAGGTTGGGTGTGGACAGGATGTTGGTGCCCGAGACGGTTTCAAGGAAGCGCGCCAGCGCGCCCAGCGTGTAGACGCCGTTGACTTTTTGCAGCAGGCCGACGTTCAGCCCGTTGGTCGCTGCGCTGGGGGACAGGCCGGTGCTGCCGTTGCCCAGTTGCGACAAGGTCAGGATGTTGTTGCCGCTGGCACCGAAGTTGGTGCCGGCGGCCAGGCCGAAGCGGTCGCCTTTGCTGCCGAGCAGGCCTTGCCACTGGAAACCGAGCTCGGCAGCCTTGCTGGCGTCCATCTCGACGATCATCGACTCGACAAAGACCTGGGCCCGGCGGCCGTCGAGTTGGTCGATCACGCCGCGTATCTGCCGGTACAGCGGCTCGGCGGCAGTGATCACCAGCGAGTTGGTCGCCGCGTCGGCCTGGATGAAGCCGCCGGTGCTGGGTTGGGCCGAGGGTGCGTTGGGTGTCGTTGCCACGCCCGCAGCGGCGGGGCTGGTCGCTGCCGCGCTGCTGCTGACGCCAGCAGAGGTCGCGCCGCCGCCAAAAGCCGCCCGCAGCACCGCAGCCAGTTTGGCGGCATCGGCGTTTTTCAGGTAAACGACATGGATCGTGCCGGCCGGCCCGCTCAGGCCGGGCCGGTCCAGGCGCCCGATCAGCGCGCGGATGCTGGCCAGCTTGGCCGGGTTGGCGGCTCGGATGATCAGCGCATTGCTGCGCGAATCGGCCAGCACCGACACGCCGGTGTTCGGTACGCCGGGGGCTGTCGCTACGCTGGCGTCGCCGAGTTTTTGCACCATCGCGGCGAGGTCGGAGGCGATCGCGTGTTGCAGCGGCACCACCTCGACGTCGGTGGCCGCAGGCAGGTCGAGCGCGGCGATGATC
>CAMCTC010000051.1 GCA_945878355.1 Bordetella parapertussis
AGGTTCGCTTTGCCGATGCCTGCAAGGCGGCCGAGTTGCTGGGCTTCGTGCATAAGGGCGGAGCGGGATCGCATCGCGCCTTCGCGCGCGCTGGCGAGTCGGTGGGGCTGAATTTCCAGAACCGCGCCGGATTCGTGCCGCCGTATCAAGCCCGCCAGTTGATTGAGATGATCCGCAAGTACGGAGCCGACGAATGAACCAACCGATTCAGCACTATCCCTTAAGCATCTTCTGGAGCGCCGAGGATGAGGGCTTCATTGCCGAGGCGCCCGACCTGCTGGGCTGCAGCGCCTGGGGCGCCACCGAGGCCGACGCCGCCCGAGAGGCGCAAGACGCCATCGCTGCCTGGTTGCAAGCGGCACAGTCTGCCGGCAAGAGCGCGCCCACCCCGCGCCCAGTGCAGCCGCTGCAGAGCTACAGCGGCAAGTTCTTGGTGCGGGTGCCACGCAGCCTGCATGCCAAGCTGGCTCGGCGCGCTGCGCAGGAGGGCGTGAGTCTGAACCAGTACCTAACCGGGGTGCTGGCCGGGCAGGTTGGTGCATGAAAAAACCAGGGAGCCTGCATCCCGCCTGCATACCGTCAAAAAACCGGCAGATCTACCCCTTCTTCCAAAGCCAATACAGGCCGAGGAAGATCACGATGCCGTAGGGCAGCGTGTAGAAACCAAGGTAGATTATGGAAACAGCGACCAGCAGCCCCGCCCAATTCATGGTCACAGCGCCTCTGAGATCTCGCGCCGCACAGCGCCCCTGATCTCCTTCGGTGCAGTCTTCTCGATGCGCGTCAACTTGTCCTCTCGCATGGCCTTGATCCGTTTGAGCAACTGTGCCGTGTTGATGCGGATCGGGCTATCCGGGTTGCGCGAATTCCAATCCGCCATCTCCTGGCGCGCATCGGCTTTGGCACCCTCGTCCTGCTCATAGATCGCCTTGGCCCACTTGTCGGCGATCTCGCCCTCGCGCATTTTGTTCAGCCCGATCATCTGCTGCACATCCTGCGTCGCCTTCTGGACCCGTGACACGTTGTTGGGTTGGAACCCGATCGCCTTGGCCATCGCGTCGTAGGCGTCGGTGTCGATCACCTTGCGGCCGGCCTGGTCGTGGTACATGCCGGTGGTGGCCATGTCGTAAGCCTTGAACAGGTTCTGCGCGGCCACCGGCAGCACGGCGGTGACGGCCTTGCCCACGTTGCCCTGGGTGAGCTGGTCCGCGCCCTGTAGCCATTGCTTGGCCATCGAGCCCGCTGGCCCCAGCAGCTCGGCCACATCCTGGGTATGGTCGGCTCGCTTGGTGAACAGTCCCGTGCCAGGGATCAAGTTGCCCATGCCAAACCGGCCCGACACATCGATCGGCGCGCCGGGCAGCCCCGAGATCCCGCGCATCAAGAACTGCGCCCCACCCTCGCCGACAATCTTGGCGAAGAATTCGCGCTTGGCCGCCGCGCTGTTGAAGTTGTAGCCCAGGCGTTGCAGCAACCCGTCGATCACGTCGTCCAGATCGTCAGCGCCCGGCCTCGGGGTCGATCATGTCGGCCAGGCGGGGGGGGGTTGTGGCGCAGTTTTTCGGCCATCTGGCGCAGCCACTGGCGCACCGCCACCACCACCTTGTTCCAGCCTTTGAGCTGGGTGATCTGGTCGACCGGGATCTCGGCCAGCACCTCTTCCACGGCCTTGGACATCGAGGTCTCATGCCCGGCGTCGATCAAGCGCTGCGCGGCGGCCTTGATGTTGGGGTTGCTCAAGCTGATCGACATCATCAGCGTGCCGCGCCGATTTCCAAACAGCGCATCGAACCCGGCGTGGCGAATCTCGTGGTTGGCGCCGACGAACACAAAGCGCTCGATGCTGGCCGCGTGCTGCGGGAACAGGTAGATCGCGCCCTGGTAGTAAACCCCCTCGACATCGTTGGCCGCCCCAGCCTGCTGGATTTCTTCCAACAATCCCGCCGGCGCTTTGTTCACATCTTCGAGCACGATGATCTGCGGGCCAGTCGGGTTGGCCTGACGGATCAGCGCAGCGATCGCCTCGGCGTCGACGATGTGGATGCCGCGCGGCGCGGCAGCATCGGGCGCGCTGGGGCTCGCGGGTGCCGGTAAGGCGCGGCTGAGCGGGCGGTTCAGCCCCTCTTGAGTTCCTCGCGCATCCAGTCGCTGCTGCGCTGCATCTCGCTGCGCAAGGATTCGGCTTCGGACGGACTCAGGCGAGCGATGAGCGGCAAGGTATCGGGCTTCGGATTCGGTGAGCGCGTCGAAGCCGTAGCCGGTTGCGGCCCTGAAGGCGGGTTCGACATCGCTGAATCGTTCACGGACCTGCCCAAGAAGCTCGGGTGACAGCGACATTGTGGCGCTGTAGCGCTTGCCGGTCATTGCAGCGGCGCCAATGACTTTTCCGCCATTCTGTGCAATGTGGCTCGCCAAAGCGGCGAACGTCCCGCCCCTGCGTCAGCGTGTCATCCACCAGAAGGTACGACGCGTCCGGCTGAACTGCGCCGTCAAACTCAGGCACAGCGAACAGTCGATCAAGGCCGTCCATGTCGGTGCGCTGCGGCCGGTTGACCTGGATGACGTTGTTGCCGACGCTCAACCCGAGCCGCTGTGCAAGTACATTGGCCACCGCCAAGGGGATTTTGTTGCGTCCTGCCGCCTCTTGCGCATTGACCGGCACGATGATCGCCTGCACGTCGCCCAACAGGCCCCGAACTTCCCGCACGAACTCATCCGTCACGAGGTCGCGTGCCAGTTCCAGTGCGGCCACTTGATCGCCGGCCTTGGCGGCGGCGTATTGCGGGTGCTTTGTGGCGTCGGCCAGCTTGGCGCCGATGGCAACGGCCGGCATTGAAACTGGAGTTTGGGCACGGCGGCTGAACTTTGCCGATTTTTCGGCCGCCGCATCTGAAGGCGATGGCCCGATTCGGGTTAGCCACTGGGTTGCGTGAAAGCAACATCCGGCTGCTTGAGTGGTCGCAAGTCGACCTCGAGCGGTCACTGGCCTGGGTGCATGCCGACCAGGCAAACGCCGGCAAGGACATCTCGGTGCCCCTCAACATCGACGCGATAGACACGCTCGCGGGACAAATCGGGGTACACAAGCGCTGGGTGTTCGCGGTGCCGCGCTGGGCAGAGACAGCGGCCAAAGGCCAGAAGGCCTATCAGACGGCCGACTCACCGACCGGCAAGGTCAGCAACCATGCGTGGCGCAAGGCCTGCATTCGTGCCGGCCTGCCCACGCTGCGGTTCCACGACCTGCGCCACACCTGGGCCAGTTGGCATGTGCAGGCCGGCACGCCGCTGCCGGTGCTGCAAGCCCTAGGGAGATGGGCTTCGCTGGCGATGGTGCAGCGTTACGCGCATCCAGGGCAGAGTCATGTTGCGGACTGGGCGGGCAATGTGCTCGGTACAAATCGGGTAAACGAGGTGCCTGAACTTGACATCAAACCAACTCGAAAACCGCCTGAGTTGTTGATTGTTAAGTGAATTTCTTGGGGTGGCTGATGGGACTCGAACCCACGACGACCAGAATCACAATCTGGGACTCTACCAACTGAGCTACAGCCACCACTGCAGCCCACAAGTATACCGCGTCAGGGCTTGGCCGATGCCGCAGTGGCTGCGACCGCGGCGGCCAGCGGATCAACCTTCTTTTCGACCTTGTAGCGCGCGGCCAAGGCCTGGTAATAGGCCTCAGCCTCGGCACGGGCCCAGGCTTGGCCGTACTGGGTTTTGAGCGCTTTGTCTTCTTCGGGCTTGGTCTCGCGCGGCAGCACCCGGTCGATTCGGGCCACCAGATAGCCCTGGCCAGGCAAGGCAGCACCCAACACGGTCGGCAGCTTGGCGGCATCGGCAGCCAGCACCGCGTCCAGCGCCGCACGCGCCAGGCCTTCGGGTTGGGCCCGCGAAACCAGTGCCGGCCCGGTCAGCTTGCCGCTGGCGGGATCGGCCTTGAGCTGTGCCAGCCTGGCTTCACCCTCCTTGCGTGCCAAGGCCTCGGCCTGGGTCATCACCAGTCGCTGCCGAACAGCGTCACGCACCTCGGCCAATGGCAAGGTGCGGGCGGGCTGATACTGGACCACGCGGGCCGCTGCAAGTTGGTTGGTGCCGACCTCGACCGCGTCGGTGTTGCGTTTGTTCTTGACGGCCTCATTGCCGAAAACCGACTCCAGCAACTTCGCCGAAGCCAGTGGCCCGCTGACGCCAGGCGCCGCAGCGCGCTGAACGCTGGCGTTGCGTTTTTCGAGCTTGAGCTTGTCGATCACGGGTTGCAGGCTGTCGGATTGCTCGTACACCGTGTTGGTGAACTGCTCGGCGGACTCGGCCCAGCGCTTGATCGCGAGTTGTTGACGAACTTCGTCTTCGATGCTGGCACGCACCGCATCAAAAGGTTTTTTCTCGCCGCCACGAACCGCCTCGAGCTTGATGATGTGGAAACCAAAATCAGACTCGACCAGGTTGCTGACTTCACCGGCTTTGAGCGCGAACGCAGCCTGCTCGAAAGGCTTGACCATCGCGCCGCGGCCGAAGAAATCGAGGTCGCCACCTTGCGCCGCCGAGCCCGTGTCTTCAGAGTTCTTCTTGGCCAGATCGGCAAATCCTGCTGGCAACTTGCGGACCTCGGCCAGCAGCGCTTCGGCGCGGGCCTTGGCCTTTTGCTTGAGCTCGGGCGCGGCATCCTTGTCAGCTTTGATCAGGATGTGGCGGGCACGGCGCTCTTCGGCGGCGGTGTAACGGCTGGCGTTCTCTTCGTAGTACTTGCGCAGGTCCTCCTCGGGCACCGCGATGCCCTTCTTGATCGTCGCCAGGTCGAGCACCACGTAGTCGATCGTCGCCTGTTCGGGGGCGCGGAAATCGGCCTCGTGCGCCTTGTAGAAGGCCTCGATCTCGGCATCGGTCGGGTTGACCTTGGCCAGGTATTCCTTGGGGTCGAACTTGGCGTAATGGATTTCGCGGCGCTGCAGCAACGCGTCGAGCGCTTGACCGACATTTGCCGTCGATGCGAGCACAGAGCCCGTGATGCCACCCTGGACTTGCTGCAGCGACAGATCCTGTCGCAGGCGAGCAGCAAACATCTCCGAGCTCATGCCTTGCGCTGCCAGCACATCCTTGTTGACGCTGCCGTCAGGGTTGCGCAGCGAAGCGAACTGCGGATCGGTGACAAACAAGCGCTGCAAACGCTCGTCTGACACCGTCAGATCGAGCTTTTCCATCGCGGTGGACAGCACACGCTCGCGTACCAGAGCGTCAAGCGTCTCGGCCCGCGCCGCAGGCGAGTCCAGCAACTTGATGTCGATATTGGGGGCCTGACGACGCATCCGCTCGACCTGGCTCTGGTGGCTGGCATCCCAATCGCCTTGGGTGATCGGCACGCCGTCCACCTTGGCCACAGCAGTGGTGTCGCTATCGCCGAAGTTGGAATAGCCCTGGATGCCAAAGACCACGAATGACGGCAAGATCAGGATCAGCAACAGGAACTGAAACAGCCGGTTGTGCGTGCGGATGAATTCAAACATGGTGACGGCCTCAGGATTGGGCGTACAGAACCTGCCCTGGCGAAAAGGCAGCGAAACAAGAACAGATCGGCAGCGGCGGGTCGGCAGAAAAAAACGGCGAACCTGGGTTCGCCTTGGCCTGGCTACCGCCTCGCCCAAGGCGCCAGCATGCCGATTCTAAAGGCGGCTCCACCCCTCAAAAGCCGGCATCAGCAGCGCAGTTCCGCGGTGATGGTGGGTGCTGAGGGGCTCGAACCCCCGACCTACGCCTTGTAAGGGCGCCGCTCTACCAACTGAGCTAAGCACCCGCAGAACTCAGGATTATCCCTCGCGCGCCTGACACGGGCCGCATCAACTGGCATCAGCCCTCAGCACCAGGCCCACGCCGACGGCACAAAGCGCCATGCCGGCCCAGGTCGCCGTGGTCAGCCGCTCGTCAAACAGCCACCAAGCCAGCAGTGCCGTGCAGGGCGGCACGAGATAGAACAGGCTGGTGACCCGGGTTGCCGCGCCGCGCTGAATCAGCAGCATCAGCAGCGAACTCGCCCCCAGAGACAAGCCCAGCACCGACCAGACCAGGGCCAGCAGCAGGTCGGGATGCCAGTCGATGCGATCCGACTCGAGCAGCGCCAGCGGCACCGACAGCGCCAGCGCGGCCAGCAGTTGCACGAAATTGCCTGAACGAACATCGCCCGGCAGCACATGGCGCTTCTGGTAAAGCGTGCCGGCGGTGATGGCCGCCAATGCCAGCACCGACAAGCCCAGATTGACCATGGTGACCTCGCCGCCGAGCATCTTGGGCCACACCACCAGCGTCAGACCGACCAGACCGAGCGCCAAGCCCAGCCAATGCCATGGGCCGACCCGGTGCTGGCCGCGACCGCTGATCCACAGCGCCGTCAGCAGCGGCTGCAAGCCGACAATCAAAGCCACCGTGCCGGCCGGAATGCCCGCCTTGACCGCCGCCCACACCCCGCCCAGGTAGCCGGCATGCATCAGCACACCGCTGACCGCCAGGTGACCCCACTGGCCACGCCCATCAGGCCAGGGCACCGATGCCAGGCGGATCCAAATGCCAAAGGCCAGCAGCGAGAAGGCGTAGCGCCAACACAGAAAGGTGATCGGCGGCGCATGCGGCATCGCCAGCCTGGCAACCACAAAACCGGTGCTCCAGACACCCACAAACACCCAGGGCATCGCTGCCAGCAAGCTGCGCTGGCGCGCGGCAGCACTGAAGTTCATCGCGCCTTGGCTCGAATTTCAGGCAAGGCGCGCTGCAGGTAATAGACCATCGACCAGATCGTCAGCACGGTGGCGACGACAATCAGCGCCGTGCCCCAGATCCGGGTGTCGATGAAGCCGAACAATCGACCGTCGTAGAGCAGAAAGGGGATCGCCGTCATCTGGGTCGCCGTCTTGAGCTTGCCCAGCATGTGCACCGCCACACTGCGCGAAGCGCCAATCTGCGCCATCCACTCGCGCAGCGATGAGATCGCGATCTCGCGGCCGATGATCACCAGCGCCAACAGCACATGAATCCGGTGCTGGTCGACCAGCACCAGCAGCGCTGCGCAGACCAGGATCTTGTCGGCCACCGGGTCGAGAAACGCGCCGAATGCCGAGGTCTGGTTAAGCCGGCGCGCCAACCAACCGTCCAGCCAGTCGGTGGCTGCGAATCCGACGAACATCACCGTGGCCACCAAGTTGCGCGTCGCGCCGTCCAGCGGCAGGTAGAAAACACCGACGATCAAGGGGATCGCGACGATGCGGGTCCAGGTCAACAAGGTCGGCAGGTTGAAAAACATGGCAACCATTGTGCAGGAGGACTGGGCGGGCGCAGCAAGCATCGCCATCGATCGCCCGATGACGGGCCGCAAAGCATGGCCTAGAGAGGCGAAAGCTGGATGCTGCCGATCACTGTAACGCTCACCACCGCCTTGCCCGCCTCGACCGGCTGGGATTCTTCAGCCGTTGCCGCGCCCATCAGCCGGGCACGCTGCACGGGAGCACCCACCTCGCCGCCGCCCACGGCCACTTCGCGCAACACATAGCTGCCGAAACCAAAGTGCTGGGCATAGGCCTGCGCACGCGCCCTGAAGCGGCTGATGGCTTGCGCCGCCACCTCGGCCTCGACCTTCTCGCGAGCCTCGCGCGACAGGCCGAACACCGTCCGCACCACCTGCAGCGTGCTGAGTCGGCCGGCCAGCTGGCTGATCGCAGCGATGTCCTTGCCTTCGATCACCAGTTCGGCGCGGCCCAGCCAGCCGGTGATGTTGTTGCCGCCTGGGGTCGGCTTGGCTGCATAACGGGGGCTTACCGAGAAGGCCCCGGTTCGCAAATCCAGCTGGCCCGCCCGAACCGACTTGCGGGCCTCGGCGAGCGCGCTGTCGAGCGCCTGACGCAGTTGCGCCTGCACAGTTGCAGGCTCGACACCCTCACGGGTGACAGACAAGGTGACGGCCAGCAGGTCCTGCGGCAACTCAAGGCTGGCCTCGACGTTGAGGTTGACCACGTTCTGCGGCGTGGCCTGGACCTGCGCCTGCGCGACAGCTGCTGTGGCAAGCAAGGTCAGGGCAAGCCAATGGGCTGGTTTCAGGCACATGGAAATCCTCGAGGGTTTGAAGCGCAGCCGGCGATCGGGAAAATCACCCAGGGCATCACTCTACAGCGCTAATGAGCGCCCCAAGGCCGGCCGACGCCGGCCGCCCCCCGTGGGGATCAACCAAAGTGGCAAAGCCACATTTGTTTGAGAGGCACCACGCAGCGCCAGCCTGGGCGCTCGACATCACTCAGGCGTCGAACACTGCCATCAGCTGATCGCCGGCGCATGGCTGCCCAGGAACAGCTTGCGCAGTTCACGCTTGAGCACCTTGCCCGTGGCATTGCGCGGCAGCGCCTCGATCGTCGCGATGTCATGGGGCACCTTGAACCTGGCAAGCCGCTCGCCGCAATAGCCCACCACGGTGGACCGATCCAGTGCCTGGCCAGGCTTGAGGACCAGCACCGCCAGTCCAACCTCACCCCATTTTTCATGCGGAATACCGATCACCGCCGCTTCAGCGACCTGGGGCAGCTGGTACAGCACATTCTCGACTTCGGCCGGGTAGACGTTCTCGCCGCCGGAGATGTACATGTCTTTCCAGCGGTCGACGATGTAGACGAAACCCTCGTCGTCGAAGCGAGCCGCGTCGCCGGTCTTGAGCCAGCGCCCTTCGAAGCTGGACGCCGTCGCATCCGGTCGATTCCAGTAGCCAGGGGTGATGTTCGGGCCAGCGACCCAGAGCTCGCCGATCTCGTCCGGGCCGCAATCGCCACCGGCCTCGTTGACGATGCGCATCTCGGTATGCATCAGCACCTTGCCGGTGGAGCCAAGCTTGCGGACCGCATCCGCCGGGTCGAGAAAGATGCAGGACGGGCTGGTCTCGGTCATGCCGAAGCCCTGCCCCAACAACACCCCCCGAGCGGCCCAGGTCTGGAGGATCGTCAGCGCGCAAGGTGCGCCGCCGACACCTGCACAGCGCAGCCGCGACAGGTCGGTGGTCTCGAATTCGGGATGCTGCATCATGAACTGGTACGGCGCCGGCACCGCGAAGAAGTGCGTGATGCCCTGGCTCTCATCGCCGATGACCTGCAAGGCCCGACCCGGGTCGAAAGTCCGCATGATCACCACCGTGCCGCCGGCATGCAGCACCGGGTTGGAGTAACAGTTCAGCCCGCCGGTGTGGAACAGCGGCAGCACCGACAGATGCACGGTGTCGAGACCGATACCGGCAGGGAGCCCGAGGTTGACGCAGTTCCAAAAGTTCATCCCATGGGTGATCATCGCGCCCTTGGGGTGGCCGGTCGTGCCCGAGGTGTACATGATCGTGCTGACGTCGTCGTGCGTGAGTTTCACGTGGGCAACGGCCCGGCCATTGAAGGCCTCGACCACGGCCTCATAGGGGTTGGTCGCAGGCCCGACACCCGAGCTCGTGTCGATGCACAGCAGGGTCGCGATGCCGCAGCGGCGCTGCAACTCCTTCGCGGCGTCTGCGAAAGCCACATCGTGGATCAGCAGCTTCGGCGCACTGTCGTTGAGGATGTACTCGAGCTCAGGGACCGTCAGGCGCCAGTTCAGCAACACGGCGATCGCGCCGCTGCGGCCGCAGCCGAACTGCAGGTCGAAGAATTCGACGCCGTTGTGCGCCAGCAAGGCCACGCGGTCGCCGCGCCCGACGCCCAGCGATGAACAATAAGCGGCGATCGAATCGGCCCGCCGGTCGAGGTCGGCGTAGGAAAAACTTCGCTGGTTGCCGAGCTCGCGAACCGCCTCCTTGCCGGACCGATGGGCTCGGTGGTTGACCAACCAGTCGTAGGCCGGCACGGCGCCCCAGCTCATTGGGCGAGAGCTGCGCATCGCGGCGATCGACGCTGGGTCGGCGACAAAGTCAGGGGCGGCAAGTGTTTTGTTGGACATGGCGATGCGTCGCGAGATGGAAAGTGGCACGGTGGCCTGCAGGCCTGCAAGGCAAGCAGCTCGAGCGCATCATGACAGGCATTGCAGGTCTTGGACCGGCGTGAAAACCCTCTGTCTTGCAGCTGCCCAGCTTGATCCGCAAAGACCGGTTGCCAGCCCTGGAGCAGCCGCAGTTCAACGCAGCGCGCGGTAGATCTCTTCGGCCAGGTCGTGCGAGATGCCGTCCACGCTGCACAACTCGTCGACGCTGGCTGCGGCGACGCCGCGCAGACCCCCAAAGCGCTGCAGCAGGCTGGCGCGCTTTTTCGGTCCGACCCCGGCGATGTCCTCGATCCGGCTGCCGCCAGTGCGAACGCTGGCGCGTTTGGCGCGCATGCCGGTGATCGCGAAACGGTGCGCCTCGTCGCGGATCTGCGCCACCAGCATCAACGCGGCCGAATCGTGGCCTAGGTAGACCTTGTCGCGGCCATCGGCGAACACCAGTTCCTCCAGGCCGACTTTGCGGCCTTCGCCTTTTTCGACCCCAACGATCAGCGCCAAATCCAGCCCCAACGAGGCGAAAACTTCGCGCGCCATCGACACCTGGCCGCGGCCACCATCGACCAGCACCAGACCAGGCAGCCGCAAGGCCTTGGGCGGCAGAACTGATTCGGTGCCCGAGAGCTGCGCCGCAGCGCGGGCCTCGGCCACCTTGGCGTAGCGGCGGGTCAGCACTTGGCGCATCGCGGCGTAGTCATCGCCACCGGTGATGCCCTCAATGTTGTAGCGCCGGTACTCGGCTGGCCGCATCGCATGGTTCTCGTAGACCACGCAGCTGGCCTGGGTGGCCTCGCCGGCGGTGTGGCTGATGTCGAAACACTCGATGCGCAGCGCGTCCAGGTCGTCCAGCCCCAGGTCCAGCGCATCGACCAGCGCGCGGGTTCGCTCGCGCTGCGAACCCTCCTCGGCCAGCAAGCGCGCCAGCGCGATCTGCGCCCCCTTCTCGGCCATCTCCAGCCAAGTACGGCGCTGCTCACGCGGTTGGTGCTGGGCATTGAGCTTGACCCCCAGTTGCTCGCCCAGTGCCGCCAGCAGTTCGGCCGCCACCGCATGGCTCAGCACCAGACCGGGCGGCGGCGCCACGCCCAGGTAATGCTGGGCGATGAAGGCTTCGAGCACCTGCTGCTCGACGCTAAGTTCGTCGGCACGCTCATCGGCCTGCTCGGCAGACAGCGCCGCAGCGTCCTCGACATGGGTCGGAAAATACGCGCGGTCGCCAAGGTGGCGGCCGCCGCGAACCATCGCCAGGTTGACGCAGGCCCGCCCGCCCGAGACCCGCACCGCCAGGATGTCGACGTCGCGATCGCGCGAAGACAGACTGCTCTCGTCCATGCTCTGCTGGTGCAGCACCCGCGACAGCGCGCTGATCTGGTTGCGCACCTCGGCCGCGCGCTCGAATTCCAGCGCGTCCGAGAAAGCCATCATCTGAGCCTGCAGCGAACTGACCACCTCGCCCGCATCACCCAGCAAGAACCGCTCGGCATGCGACACGTCGCGACGATAGTCCTCGGTCGAGATCAGCCCGACGCAAGGGCCTGAGCAGCGCCGGATCTGGTACAGCAGGCAGGGCCGCGAGCGGTTGGCGTAGACCGTGTCCTCGCAAGTGCGCAGGCGGAAGGCCTTCTGCAACAGCAAGATGGTTTCCTTGACCGCCCAGGCGCCGGGGTAAGGGCCGAAATAGCGGTGTTTGCGGTCGATCGCGCCGCGGTAATAGGCCAGCCGCGGGAAAGCGTGGCTGTGCAGCTTGAGGTAAGGGTAGCTCTTGTCGTCGCGGAACAGAATATTGAACTTCGGCGCCAGCGTCTTGATCAGGTTGTTCTCGAGCAGCAAGGCTTCGGCCTCGGTGCGCACCACCGTGGTCTCCAGCCTGGCGATCCGGCTGATCATGTGGCCGATGCGGGTGCCGCCGTGGTCTTTCTGAAAGTAGCTGGCGACGCGCTTTTTCAGGCTACGCGCCTTGCCCACATACAGCACCCCGCCCTGCGCGTCGAAATAACGGTAAACGCCCGGCAGCGCTGGCAGCGCAGCGACCTCGACGAGCAGGCGCTCGCGCAGTTGCCCATCGGCGGGCAGCGCATCGACGGGCAGCACATTGGCGGGCAGCACACCGGCGGGCGACGCGGCGGCGGGCAGTGGGTCGGCAGGCGAAGGCATTGAAGGCGTAGAGAGCGAGGGCAGCGAGGGCAGCAAGGGCAGCATCGGACGAGGTGGCCGATTCTGCCGTCCGCCGTGGCCCCTCGCCGGTCCTGGTGATCCCTGCGCCAATAATCAACCTCATGTTGTGGGACCTCTTCTGCCGCGTGATCGACAACTTCGGTGACATTGGCGTGAGCTGGCGCTTGGCCGCCGAACTGGGCCAACGCGGCCACCAGGTGCGGCTGTGGACCGACGACGCATCGGCCTTGGCCTGGATGGCGCCCGCCGGCGCACCGGGGGTGCGGGTGCTGCAGTGGGCCGATCCGCCGCTCGACTCAGCGCCTGGCGACGTTGTGGTCGAGACTTTCGGCTGCGCGCCGCCCGACGCCTTCCTGGCCCGAATGGCCCAAGTCCGGCGCACGCCGGTCTGGATCAACCTGGAATACCTCAGCGCCGAGCCCTATGTCGAGCGCTCGCACGGGCTGATGTCGCCGCAGTTCAGCGGGCCGGCCGCTGGGCTGAAAAAATGGTTCTTCTACCCTGGCTTCACCACCGCCACCGGCGGGCTGATGTCAGCCGGCGCGCCTATCGCGGTCGACCAGGCCCGCGCCTGGGCCCATGAGATGGGCTGGCAACGCGATGCCCAAGAGCAACTGGTGACGGTGTTTTGCTACCAGAACCCAGCATTGCCAGCCTTGCTGCAAACCTTGCGCCCGCAGCGCTGTGCGCTGCTGGTAGCGCCCGGTCCGGCGCGGGATCAGTTGCTGACGCTGGACTTGCCGCCTGGCCTGCGACAGGTCGACCTGCCTTACCTCAGTCAAGCAGATTTTGACCGGCTGCTGGCCTGCGCCGACCTGAACCTGGTTCGCGGCGAGGACTCGTTCGTGCGTGCCCAACGCTGCGCCACCGGACCTTTTCTTTGGCAAGCCTACCCCCAGCACGACGGCGCCCAAGGACCCAAGCTCGAGGCCTTTCTCGACCTGTACCTCGCAGGTCAAGCGCCGCCGCTGGCGACATCGATCCGAGCGGTGTTCCGGGCTTTCAATGGCCAGGGGCCGGTGCCGACAAGCCTGCCAGACCGTGCCGCCTGGCGCGCCGTGCAGGCCGCCTGGGGCCGCAAGCTGCAAGCCCAAACAGACCTCTGCAGCCAATTGATCGCCTTTGTCGGGCAAAAGCAAGCCTAGGAAGGCGCTAAAATCCTTGGTTTTGCTCCAAACCGCACGCCACCCTAGGCAGCGGCCCAGACTACGGGACTTCCCATGAAAATCGCTCAAGAAATCCGCGCCGGCAACGTCATCATGCAGGACAAGAACCCTTGGGTGGTGCTCAAGACCGAGTACTCCCGGGGCGGGCGCAACGCCGCCACCGTGCGCATGAAGCTCAAGAGCTTGCTCAACAACCAGGCCACCGAACTGGTGTTCAAGGCCGACGACAAGATGGACCAGGTCATCCTCGACAAGAAGGACTGCACCTACACCTACTTCGCCGACCCGATGTACGTCTTCATGGACGAGGAGTACAACCAGTTCGAGGTCGAATCGGAGAACATGGGCGACGCGATCCATTACCTCGAAGACGCGATGCCGGTCGAAGTGGTGTTCTACGACGGCAAGGCGATTTCGGTCGAACTGCCGACCTCGCTGGTACGCGAAGTGACCTGGACCGAGCCCGCCGTCAAGGGCGACACCTCGGGCAAGGTGCTCAAGCCGGCCAAGATCGCCACCGGATTCGACATCCCGGTGCCCATCTTCGTCGCCCAGGGCGACAAGATCGAGATCGACACCCGCACCCACGAATACCGCAAGCGGGTCTGATCGACGCTGCAAAGCCAGTCAGGCATGCGACTCAACAGGGCACTTCGGTGCCCTTTTTCTTGGTCGACGCGGATCAAGCCATGCAGGTGATACCTTCGCTGGCATGAGCTTCGATTTCGACGCCGCGGTCAGCACGCCCCACCGCTCGCAGCCCGGCCTGCGCCGGCTGCCACCGGGGGCGATGCAACTCACGCCGACGGTCGCACCTCAACGCGGCCTGGCCCGACACCTGCGCGAGAAGCTGGCGGTGCTCTGGGCATTCCGCAACCAATCTCTGCTCTGCGCACCAGGCTTCGACGCTCGGCCCGCGCTCGCAGCGTTGGCCGCACACGCCAGTGCCGAGCATCCCCAAGCCTTGCGACTTTTCGATGGGCAGTGGCAGGCACCCTGGCTGGGCTGGGCCATCGCCGACGACGACCAAGCGCAGGACATCAGTGCCGGCGGCGCCAACCCCTGGCCGGAGATCGGCGCCTTCCTGACCCAGCTGCCAGCCGAGTGGCGACGCGCCGCGCTGTTGTCGCTGGCTTTCGCCGAAGACTTTGCGGTGCTCGACGGCAGCACGGGCGCGCTGCCCTGGCTGGCCGTCGCGCTGCCGTCGATGTGGGCGCCCGAGCACAAGATCGGCCGCCACTTCTGCGAGGTCCACGCGCCGGTGGCCGACAACCGTTCGATCATCGCCGCAGCGCCGCAACTGGTGAAACTGGTCACGTCTGGCGCGCGGTGGGAGCGCTTCGTCTGGACCCTGAGTGCCCACCCTCGTCTGCATGCCCACCCACAGCGGGTTGACCCAGCGCGTTGGGCGGGCTGCGGCGACGATGCGGCCATCGCTGCCAACACCTGGTGGCGCACCGAGCGCCAGACCTTCATCCCGGTGCCTGGGCTCGGCGCCGGCCAGGCCCAATCGGTGTTCACGATCCTGGTCGACGTCAAACCACTGACGCAAGCCCTGGCGACGCCACCGCAGGCCGGGCGGGTGCACGACGCGCTGGCGTCGATGAGCCCGGCCGTGCTGGCCTACCGCGGCCTGACCGAGGTCCAGGCGCCGCTGCTGCGCTGGCTGGCCGCGGCGGCGGCGCGATGAGCTGGGGCCCGCTGCCCCAGCCCAGCTCGGCAGCCGAAACGAAGGACGGCTCAGCCCTGCGTCAAGCCAGAGAGGTCTTTCTGGCGGGCAACCAGCTGCCCGCGCGATGGACCGGCCGCCAGCGCTTCGTGGTGCTCGACACAGAGTTCGGACTCGGTCATCGCTTTCTCGCCACCTGGCAGGCCTGGCAGCAAGACGCCAGGCGCTGTGACCAGCTCTGGTACCTGGCGATCACGCCGACCCCGCCGCGACGCGATGGCTTGACGCTGGCCCATGCCGGATCGCCGTTACAGGCGCTGGCCGCCGAGCTGAGCGAGCGCTGGCCGCCGCTCACGCCCGACCTGCACCCGATCGATGTAGACGCCGGGCGGGTTCACCTGCTGCTGGCGCTGGGCGATGTCGCCCAGGCGCTGCCCGAACTGGTGGCTCGGGTTGACGCCTTCTTCCTGACCGGCAGCGCGTCTTTGGCCGGCAAAGGCTGGGATCGCTACCGCCTGCGCAGCCTGGCGCGATTGGCAGCTGATGGCGCCACACTGGCCGCCACAGGGCTGGACGACAGGTCGCGCGATGGCCTGACCGCCACAGGCTTCGTGGTCCAAGCAGCGACAGGCGCGCCCGAAACCCTCGAAAACGACGCGGCTTGCCAGACCACGATCGCCCGCCACTGCCCGCGCTTCAGCAGCAGCGCACCGCCAGGCCGCCAGCCGATGGCCGATTCGCCTAGGCAGCGCGTGGCAGTGCTGGGCGCCGGACTGGCCGGTGCTGCAGTGGCCAGGGCACTCGCTGCGCAGGGCCTGGCGGTCCAGGTGTTCGAACGCCAGCCAGGCTGCGCCGGCGAGACCTCGGGCAATGCCGGCGGCCTGTTCCACGGCATCGTCCACGGCCAGGACGGCACCCATGCACGCTGGCTGCGCGCCGCCGCGATCCACACCGAGCGCTTGCTGCGACCGCTGGTCGCAGCCGAGCAGGTGACGGGCAGCGTCGCCGGCCTGTGGCGCGGCGAACAGACACTCAAGCCCGAGGCGATGGCAGCGATGATTGCCCGCCTGGGCTTGCCCGCAGCCTATGTCTCGGTACAGCGCGATGCGCTGCCCGATGGCCGCCCGGCCTGGGTCTACCCCGGCGGCGGCTGGGTCGCGCCGCCATCGCTGTGCGCGCATTGGTTGGACGCGCCGGGCATCACAACGACTTACAACACATCGATCGACAGGCTGCAGCGCCAACGCGATGGCTGGCGCTTGCTCGACAGCGGCGGACACTGCCTGGCCGAGGTCGATGCGGTGCTGCTGTGCAATGCCGGCGACGCCGCCCGCCTGGTGGGGTCGACTGGCAGCGACCGGCCGACCCTGCCGATCTGGCCGCTGCACCGGCTGCGCGGCCAGACCAGCTTGCTGAGCGCTCACCTGCCGGGGCAACCGGACCTGCCCAGACCGCTCGCCGACACCGGTTATGTGCTGCAGCTGGCCGACGGTCGCTGGCTGTGCGGCGCCAGCTCGCAGGCCGACGACGAGGACAGCCAGCTGCGCGCAGCGGATCACGCGCTCAACCTGGCGACGCTGCGCCGCTTGACCGGCTGGGCTGGTCCGATCGATGCGGCATTGGACGGCCGGGTCGGCTGGCGGGTGCAAAGCGCCGACCGCCTGCCGCTGCTTGGGCCTGTGCCTGTCGCCGAGCCCGCAGCGGGTGGGCGCCGGCTAGACCAGCCCCGGTTCGTACCGCGCCAACCCGGGCTCTACGTGTTCACCGCACTCGGGTCCCGCGGCATCACCCAGGCCGCACTGGGTGGCGAGTTGCTGGCCTCATGGCTGACCGGCGCGCCAATGCCCGCGCCAGCCTCGCTGCTCGATGCGCTGGACCCGGCACGCTTCGTCGCGCGGGCGCAGCGGCGACCCGAGGTCAAGCGCTGACAAGGCGAACCTGGGCTAGCATCGGCGCCCGAAGTGCCTGCCCAGCCAAGCGCTGGAAGGCGTTCTGCCTGCGCTGACGGCGCGGGCCCGACAAACAGCGAGAATTGGCACGACCCGTTCTTTGATGCGCGAGCTTCTGACTGAACGAACCGAACGAACCGAACAAACCAAACAGCGATGTGGGAGACGACAATGAATTTTGATGAAGTGGTCCAGGGACGCCGGAGCATCCGCGGATACCAGAAGAAGCCGGTCCCCAAGGCGCTGATCGTGGAAGTGCTTGAGCTTGCGATGCGTGCACCGACCTCGCTCAACACCCAGCCCTGGAATTTCTATGTCGTCACCGGCGATGTGCTAGACCGGATCCGACTAGGCAATGTGGAGCGCAACCTCGCTGGCGTGCCGGACTCGCGCGAATTCCGCATGGGCCCGGGCTACGCGGGAGCGCACCGCGAGCGGCAAATCGGGGTCGCCAAACAGCTCTTCGCGGCGATGGGCATCGAACGCGACAACAAGGAAAAGCGGCAGGACTGGGTCTTGCGAGGCTTCCGCCAGTTTGACGCGCCGGTCTCGATCGTCGTGACCTATGACCGATCGATCCACGGCGGCGACATTGCCCCCTTCGACTGCGGCGGCGTGGTCAATTGCCTCGTCAATGCCGCCTGGTCGCGTGGGCTGGGCTGCGTCATCAACAGCCAGGGCATCATGCAGTCACCCGTCGTGCGCGAGCAAGCGGGCATCCCGGACGACCAGGTGATCCAGACCTGCGTCGCAATGGGATGGCCGGACGATGATTTCCCCGCGAATGCGGTGGTCTCGCACAGAAAGTCCCTGGCCGAAGCGGCGGTGTTCGTTGGCTTCGAGGACTGAGGTCTAGCGGTCGAAATCAATCGTCCGCACGCCTTGCGCGGTGCCCAGCAGACAGACCCGCGCCCTGTGCCGAGCAAAGATGCCCACCGTCACCACGCCAGGCCATTGGTTGACCTCGGTCTCCATCACCAGCGGGTCGGTGATGGCCAGACCACGAACATCCAGGATGGCGTTGCCGTTGTCGGTGGTCACGCCGGCGCGCAGCGTGGCCACACCGCGATAGGCTGACGCAAAGCGCCGCGCCACCTGGGCCACGGCCATCGGGATCACCTCCACGGGCAGTGGAAAGCGGCCCATCACCTCGACCAGCTTGCTCTCGTCGGCGATGCAGACAAAGCGCTCGGCCAGGTCGGCAACGATCTTCTCCCGCGTCAGTGCTGCGCCGCCACCCTTGACCATGAAGCCTCGATGGTCAATCTCGTCGGCGCCGTCGACATAGACCGGGATGCTGAGCAAGTCGTTGGCGTCGAAGACCTTGATGCCCAGCGCCTGCAGCCGCGCCGTGCTTTGCATCGAGCTCGACACCGCACCAGCAATCCTGTGCTTGATGCTGGCCAGCGCATCGATAAAGCAGTTGACAGTCGATCCCGTGCCCACGCCGACGACGGTGCCGGGCACGACGAAGTCCAATGCGGCGCGGCCGACTAAGGCCTTGAGTTCATCCTGGGTCATGGGCTGGGTCGGCGAAGCGGTCTGGGACAATCATTAGATTATGGCTTTCATCCCCTACGCACTGACCCGCCCCTTCCTGTTTGGCCTGGACCCCGAACGCGCCCACGACATGACGATGGACGCGATCGCCACGCTGCAAAACACGCCCGCGCAGTGCCTCTGGTCGCAGCCCCGCAGCGCCGATCCGGTGACGGTGGCGGGTTTGAAGTTTCCCAACCGCATCGGCCTGGCCGCAGGCCTGGACAAGAACGGCCGCTGCATCGACGGCCTGGGCGCGATGGGTTTCGGCTTCATCGAGGTCGGCACCGTCACGCCCAAGGGCCAGCCCGGCAACCCCAGGCCGCGGATGTTCAGGCTGCAGCAGGCCGAGGCGCTGATCAACCGGCTGGGCTTCAACAACGAAGGGCTTGAGGCCTTCATCGCCAACGTCAAGCGCGCCAGGACTTTTCGCGCTGGCGGTGGCTTGCTGGGCCTGAACATCGGCAAGAACGCGGCCACGCCGATAGAGGACGCCGCCAAGGACTACTTGCTGGGCCTGGACGGCGTCTACCCGCATGCCGACTATGTGACGGTCAACATCTCCAGCCCCAACACCAAGAACTTGCGCGAACTGCAGAGCGACGCCGCGCTGGACGCGCTGCTGGGCGCGCTCCAAACACGCCGCGCCAAGTTGGACAGACAACTCGGCCGCAACGTGCCGATGTTCGTCAAAATCGCGCCGGACCTGGACGAGGCGCAGCTGCGGGTGATCGCTGCCACGCTGGTGGCCCATGGCATCGACGGCGTGATCGCGACCAACACCACGCTCGCACGCGACGCGGTTGCGGGCCAAGACCATGCCCATGAGGTGGGCGGGCTGTCGGGCCGACCCTTGTTCGACGCCAGCAACCGGGTGATCGCGATGCTGCGCGCCGAACTCGGCTCGAGCTACCCGATCATCGGCGTCGGCGGCGTGATGAGCGCTGCCGACGCCCGCGCCAAACGCGCCGCAGGCGCCGACCTGGTGCAGCTCTACACCGGGCTGATCTACAAAGGGCCAAGGCTGGTCAGCGACTGCGCCGCAGCGCTGGCGCGGGAGTGACCAGCGAAGGATCTACCTGCATGCTTGCAGGCAAGCTCTTGATCGGTCCTGCCAATCAAGACAATCAACGCCATCAATACCAGTCTTCGATCAGCAGACCCGGCACGCGCGAGAACTCGCGCGTGTTGTGGGTCACGAGCGTGCAGCCATGGCGACGGGCAGTGGCTGCGATCAGCAGATCAGCCAGCCCGATAGGAGTGCCGGCAGCCTCCAGTGCGAGCCGGATGCGGGCCGCGTGATCGGCGGCCTCGGTGTCGAAGCCGATCTGACCCAGACTCGCCACGAAGGCCTCAAAGGCGACAAGCTGCCGCAAACGGCCCGCACGCAACAGGCCGTAGCGCATCTCAAAAACGACCACAGCCGGTAAAGCCAGCGTGGCGGGGCCGATTTGCCGCATCCGCCCGGCCACCCCACCTTCTTCACGCATGGCGTAGCTGAGTGTGTTGATGTCGAGTGCGTAGACCATCAGATGTCGCGCTCGGGGTCGGGCGGCAGACCGGCCCGCAATTCGTCGGCCAGCGGAAAGTCGGGGTCCGACCCAAACAGCGCCAGCGCCTGCGGCGACCAGACATTGTCGGTGGCCCGCCGGATCAGGTCGGCCACGAACTGGCTTTGCGACACCTTTTGCTGCGCCGCCGCATCGCGCAGCCGCGCCTGGGTGGCTGCGTCGATGTACAAGGTGATCTGGGCCATGGCCAAGCCTCCAATTACATCAGCAAGTATATTGCTTGCTGACGAGGATGGCTCGCTTTAAACAGCCTGGCGCCGACCTGAGGATGCAGCCGACGGCCTGGCCCTTCAGCCAGCCGACGCGCCCAACTGCAACTCCAGCGCCGCCATCACTTCAGAGAGCGCCGGCATCTGCCCTTTGCCGCCCAGGCTGGCCACCGGTCCTGGGCCGGTGATGCCAGCCAGACCCGGTTCGTGGTCGCAGTAGATGCCGATGGTCGGTGCGCCAAACGCCGCTGCGAGATGCGAAAAACCAGTGTCGAGTCCGACGATCTGGCGTGCCCGACCCAGCACCGCAGCGGTCTCGGCAACGGTCAGGAAAGGCGGCACCACACCGCCACAGCCTGCGGCGATGCGTTCGGCGCGCTCGCGCTCGGCATAGCTGCCCCACACCAGCACAGGTGTCAGCCCGGCCGATTGCAAGCGCTGGCCAACAGCAATCCAGCGGTCCTCGGGCCAGAGCTTGTCGGGCCGGCTGGCGCAGGGGATCAGCACCGCGCTGAGCGCCGGTGCTGACCAGCCGCCATCCGGCGCGGCGATGCCGAAATCGGGCGCGCTGTCAGGCATCGGATAGCCCAGATGAGCAGCTGCCAGGCGCCGGTTTCGCTCGACCGCCTGCAACTCGCGCGGCACCGTGGCGCGGCGACGGTAGAACAGGGCTGCCGCAGGCTCGCGGATGCTGGCAAAGCCGTAGCCCAGCAGCGGCCCCTTCGCCTGCAAACCCCACAAAACGCTCTTGAGCAAGCCTTGCAGGTCGAGCACCCAGTCGTAGCGCTCGCGCCGCAGTTCGCCGCGCAGCGCAGCCATTGCGGCGCGCGTATCGGCGGCAAACAAGGTCTTGCGCCACTTGCGCCAGGCCAAGGGCAACACGCGCTGCACGCCAGCGTGCAAGCGCGGAATCGCGGCGAACGGCGCCTCGACCAGCCAATCCACCTGCAGGCCGGGCTGCGCACCAAGCATGTCGCTGACCGCCGGCAGCGCGTGGACCACGTCACCCATCGACGAGGTCTTGACGATCAGGATGCGCATGGCAAAGCCTTCAGGACCTGGCGCTGGCTTCAGCGACCAGCGCCGGGTTGAAGCGCGGATCGTTGTACATCTTGAACTGGCGGTAGACCTTGAAGTAGGCGCGGCCGGCCTGGGTGTCGGCGAGCAAGCCCTCCAGGCAGTCGCCCAGGTCGGCGCGCTGCTGTTGCAATCGGCCCAGCTTGACCCGGCTGGCATCGACATGGGCTACATCAACGTCGGCGCGGCAGGTCTGCCAGCGCATCGCATGGACCTTGAGCGCCATGATCGACATCCGGTCGATGATGCTGCCGGCAGTCTCGCTGTTGAGGCGCGCGCCGGGCGGCACGTTCGAGACCGGTGAATCGGTGCCGGCCGATACGGCATCGACGAGGCCCAGTGCAGTCAGCAGCAACTCGTCCACCCGCTCGGTGGCGTCGTTGCGGGCCTGGTTGAAGCCATCGATCGCACGCTTGTTGGCGGCGATCTCGGCGTCTGCGACCGTTGTTCGGCGCGCCAGGTCTTCCTCGGCCCAGAGCAAGCTGTTGAACCGGTGGTTGCGGGCGATCCATTGCCACAACGGGTCATCCAGCGGCGATGGCTCGGCCATGGGCCAGCCGGCGCCCACCGCCAGGCGGTCGTGCAGGGCGATGACGTCGGCAGCATTGGGAAGCGATGGGCGCATGGTTCGATGACAAAATACCGGTGGATGATTATCGAGCCTGCATTGACAAGACGATTCGGGCGCCAGACGCTCATCGATGCGCCACGCCAGGGCCGGGCGGATTCGAGCCCTGCACGGCTGGCGTGCGCACCTCGGGCATGACGGCGCGGATACCGCGGCCCGCAAAATGGCTCACCGGTCGGCGCCGCTGGCGAGTGCTGAGCCGGCAGGTACGCCCCTTGCTGTCAGGCATCGCGCTGAACGCCAAGATCCTGGAGATCGGCGGCGGCTACAACCCACGGTTTCTGAAATCCGATTACCCGCAGATCCATCACCTGGACCACTGCAGCGCCGACGAATTGCGCCAAAAATACGCCTCAGATCCCGTCGTCGCGCACCTGATTGGTCGCATTCAGGAAGTCGACTTCGTCTTCAACGGCGCGCCGATCGACGAGCTCGTGCCTGCCTCGCTGCGCTTCGATGTGGTCTACGGATCGCATGTGCTGGAGCATCAAGTCGACCTGATCGGCCATCTGCAGTCGCTCGAGCGCCTGCTGGCGCCCGGTGGTCGAGTGGTCGAGTGATCGAGTGATCGAGTGATCGAGATCATCCCCGATTTCCGCTGCTGCTTCGACGCGCTGCGCTATCCCAGCCTGTGCTCGGACGCGCTGATGGAGCACTGGCGGCCCGGCCCGGTGCACCGTGCCAAGCAGGTGTTCGACGCCGAGTCGCGCGGTGTCGACTGCAACCCGGGTCGGGTTCTGCGCGGGCCTGAGCTGGCAGCGATGCGCTTCAAGCAATCGTTGCAGCAAGCCTACGAAGCCACGCTGGCTGCCGATCACGTCCACGCCAGTTACCGCGACCTGCACGCCTGGACTTTCTGCCCCGAATCCTTGTGCTTGCTGCTGGTCGAGCTGCGCCTGCTCGGCCTGAGCTCCTTGCGCGCCACCATGGTCAAACCGACTTACGGCAACCAGTTCTGCGCCGTGCTCGAAAAAGCCGAGACCACCGGCGCGACCCTCAGGCCCGAGCAGTTGCAAGCGTTCGAGACCGAACGGCTGGCGCTGACCCGCCTGCTGCGGTTCTGATGCTGCAGCCCGGCGTGCGCGACGATCCCTCACCTGCCAGCCGCGTCACGGCGTTGGTCGTCAGCTTCAACAGCGGCCACTGCCTGGCCGCGCTGGGCGCCGGCCTGCAGGGCTTGGCGCAGGTGATCGTGGTCGACAACGCCAGCAACGACGACACGCTCGCGCAGGCCGCTCGCCATCTGCCGCAAGCCCGCTTGCTGGCACAGACCCGCAACCTCGGTTTCGGCGCTGCGAACAACCTGGGCTGGCGCGCTGCCGAGACCGAATTCGTGCTGCTGATCAACCCGGACTGCTTGTGCAGCGCCGAGGCCATCGCGCAGTTGGTGCGCACGGCCGATGCCCATCCGGATGCCAGCGTCGTCGCACCGCAGTTGCTGGGCCGCCGCGGCGACCTCGACATCAGCTACCGCTGGCGCGCCGACGGCTGGGCCTCGCGCGGCCCGGGCGCCGAAGGACCCTGCTGCGTCGGGTTTGTCTCGGGCGCGGTGATGCTGATTCGGCGCGCAGCGCTGCAGCGGGTGGGCGGCTTCGATGAGTCCTTCTTTCTGTACTACGAGGACGAAGACCTGTGCCTGCGGCTGCTCGACCAGTTCGGTCCGATCCTGGTCGATCCAGCCTCACAGGTGCAGCACTTGTCGCGCAGCTCGGTCGCGGGGCCGCGTCGGCTGCAGGCCGAGTTCATCCGCGGCTTCCACCACATCCAGTCGAAGTTTCTGTTCCGCCGCAAACACCTGGGCCGCCAGACAGGTGTCGCTCAGCGCTGGCGTTACGGTCTGACGGCGCTGGCCGAATCGCTGTTGCGAATCATCTTGCTCGATGCGCGGCGCGCAGCGCGCTGCATCGGCAGGGTTGCAGGCGCGATCGGCTACGCAGACCCAGGCGGCAAGCAAGGACCGAAGCAAGGCCTCCCGGTGTCGGGAAAAAATGACTGACTCGATCTGGCCACGCGCGCTGACCCGGGTCGGCGCACGCCTCAAGCAACTGCTGCGAGGTCTGAACCGGCGCCGGCTGCGGCGTCGGCGCGAAGGCCGGCGCGCGGCCTACGCCGACTGGATCGCACGCCACGACACGCTGGGCCCGCAACAGCGGTCCGCGCTGCAAACCCGGCTGGGGCGTTTGATCGATCCACCGACGATCTCGGTGCTGATGCCGACCTACCGGCCAGACATGCGCTGGCTGGCCGAAGCCGTGTCCTCGGTGCAGCAACAGCTCTACCCGCATTGGGAGCTGTGCATCGCCGACGACGCCAGCCACAGCCCCGAGCTCGACCTGTACCTGGGTCAGTTGCAGGCCGACGATCCACGGGTGCGCGTGGTGCGGCGCGGACGCAATGGCCACATCTGCGAGGCCTCGAACTCCGCGCTGGCGCTCGCCAGCGGCGCCTGGGTGGTGCTGCTCGACCACGACGACATGCTGGCAGAACACGCCTTGCTGCTGCTGGCAGAAGCCATCCAGGCCTTCCCCGAGGCCGGCCTGGTCTATTCCGACGAAGACAAGCTGGGCCCCGAAGGCCTGCGCGAGAACCCTTACTTCAAGCCCGACTGGAACCACGACCTGTGCCTGTCGCAAAACCTGGTCTGCCACTTGGCCGCGCTGCGATTGAAGCTGATGCGCGAGATGGGCGGTTTTCGGCCGGGGTTCGAAGGCGCGCAAGACCATGACCTGGTGCTGCGCTGCGCCGAACGGCTGAGCGCCAGTCAAATCGTCCACATCCCCCATGTGCTCTACCACTGGCGCATCCATGCCCAGAGCACCGCCGGTGGCGCCGAGGTCAAACCCTATGCACAGGAAGCCGGCCGGCGCGCGGTGGCCGAGCACCTGGGTCGCATCGCTGGCGGCGCCGGCGCCCAGGTCGAGAGCCTGAGCTCGGGACGCTACCGCGTGCGTTGGCCTCTGCCCCACCAGCCACCACTGGTCAGCATCCTGATCCCGACTCGCAACCAGGTCGAGTTGCTGCGCCAATGCGTCACCACGCTGACCCGGCTGACCGACTACCCGCATTGGGAAGCCATCGTCATCGACAACGGGTCGGACGACCCCGAAGCGCTGCGCTACCTGGCCGAGTTGGCCGGCCAAGCACGCTGGCGCGTGCTGCGCGATCCGCGTCCGTTCAACTACTCGGCCTTGAACAACCTTGCCGCACGCGAAGCCCGAGGCGACTACCTGGCGCTGCTGAACAACGACATCGAGGTCATCGACGGCAGCTGGTTGGGTGAGATGCTCAGCCACGCCTGTAGACCCGAGGTCGGCGCGGTCGGCGCCAAGCTCTTGTATCCCGATTCGACGATCCAGCACGGCGGCGTCGTGTTGGGCACCGACCGCGGTGACGGTTTCGGCGGTGTCGCCGGTCCGGCCCAGAAAGGCCTGGCACGCAACGCCGGCGGTTATGCCGGCCGCGCCTGCCTGACACAGTCGTTCAGCGCAGTGACCGCCGCTTGCCTGGTCGTCGATCGCACCAAGTTCGAGCAAGTCGGCGGCCTCGACGAAGCCCATCTGGCGGTGAGCTACAACGACGTCGACTTTTGCCTGCGTTTGCGCGAAGCCGGCTACCTCAATGTCTGGACGCCGTTTGCTCAGCTGATCCACCACGAATCGGTGTCTCGCGGCCGCGACCGCAGCGCGAAGAACCATGAGCGCTTCATGCGCGAGCGGGCCTACATGCTGCAGCGCTGGGGCGATGCACTGCGGCTAGACCCGGCCTACAACCCGAACCTGAGCCTGGTCCAGGCCGACTTCTCGCTGGCCGAGCCACCGCGCAACGACTGGGCCACACCCTGGTTCATCGCCCAACATCAGCCCGACACCACGACATGACCCGTCACCTCGACCTCGGCTGCGGCGCCAAGCCGCGCAACCCCTACCGTCGCGACGAGTTGTTCGGTGTCGACATCGCGCCTGGCGTCGACCGCGATGGACTGCAATTTCGAACGGCCAATGTCGCGCTAGACCCAATCCCCTTCCCTGCCGACCACTTCGATTCGGTGTCGGCTTATGACTTTTTCGAGCATGTGCCAAGGGTCTTGTCCAGCCGCGACGGCCAAGCGCTGCGATTTCCGTTCGTCGAGTTGATGGACGAGGTCTGGCGCGTGCTCAAGCCCGGCGGCCTGCTCTATGCGTCGACGCCCTGCGTGCCGCACCCTGCGGCTTTCCAGGACCCGACCCACGTCAATTTCATCACCCGCAAAACCCATCTGTACTTCGCGCAGCCCGAGCTGATGGCTAGGATGTATGGCTTCAAAGGCGACTTCGCGGTGGTCCGGGTGCTGCCGGTGAGGCCAGAACAAGACTACGAGCCCATGACGCTGAGCCTGGTCCAGCGGCTGCGCCGCTGGCACCGCGAACGGCGCGGCGCTTGCTCGCACCTGGTCTGGGAATTCAAGGCCAACAAGCCGGCAGCCATCTGAGCGCCCCAAGGCCGGCCGAAGCCGGCCGCCCCCCGTGGGGATCAAGCAAAGTGGCAAAGCCACATTTGCTTGAGAAACGGTGTTGTCAACCGTGGTCTGGCGCCTGGCGTTGTGCACTGACCCGGCAAGATCGATTGTCGGGCGTATCGAATCAGGGTTTCGGCCCCGGACCATCCACTGGAGATCTGCATGTTCAAACGCCTGCTCGCCGCACTTTTCGCCCTGATCGCCGCCACGGCATTCGCGGCGGTCGACATCAACAAAGCCACCCAGGCCGAGCTTGAGACGGTCAAGGGCATCGGCCCAGCGATCGCCGGCAAGATGCTCGACGAGCGCAAGAAGAGCCCGTTCAAGGACTGGGCCGACATGGTCACGCGGGTCAAAGGTGTCGGCGAAGGCAATGCCGCGAAGTTCTCGACCGAAGGCCTGACGGTCAACGGTCAGGCCTTCAACAAGTCAGCCGCGGCGCCCGCCGCAGCCAAGACTGCAGACAAGCCTGCTGCGACGGCTGACAAGCCAGCAGCTACGGCTGACAAGCCAGCCAAGGCCGAGGACAAGGCTGCACCGACCAAGGCCGAAGAAAAAGCCGACAAGAAAGCTGCCAAGAAGGCCGAGAAAGCTGCCAAAGCCGAGGCAGCAGCCTCTGCAGCGCCGACCGCCAAGAAGTGATCCTGCGCTGAAGCCCGAACGCCCCGCTGGTCGGGGCGTTCTTTTTGACGGGTCAACGCGCCGCGGACAGCGCTTGGCGCTGCTCCGGCAGCTCAGCCGCGCGCCAGCCGAAGAAGGCCAGCACCTCGTCGCGCCGCGCCAGCGTGTCGGCCACACCCAGCGCCATCAGCGCTCGGGTGTAAGGCGCCTCGAACAACAGGTAGCTTGCCAGCGCAGCACCATGCGCGCCCTGGCTGGCAAGCCGGCTGCTCACACCCACCGCACGCAACATCGTTCTCACCGGCAGCGGCAGACAGTCGATGTGCTGGGCCGCGATGTCATCCAGGCGTTGGCTCGGGGCAATCACCAGCGCATGAACCGGCCGCAGCGGCGTGGCCAGTCGCTGCGCCTCTGGCAACAGCGCCAGCGTTCGGTTGATGCGGTCCAGGCGCTCGACATCGACCGCCAGCGCGTCGAGAAAGATGCCCGACATCGCATGGCCTGCGATCTGCGCGATGCTGGGATAACCCGGGTTCGGCGCCAAACGGCCCGGCGGCTCGTGCATGCGCCCGGCGCCTATCACCAGCAGGCGCTGTGCGCCGAGGTGGATTGCTGGCGAGATCGGTGCGGTCTGGCGCATCGAACCATCGCCAAACCACTCAAGCTGACCACCGCGGTCGAGTTCGGTGGCCGGAAAAACAAAAGGAATCGCCGACGACGCCAGCAGGTGCTGCTGGGTCAAGGGCGCCGCCAGCGCCACCCGCTGCGAGCGGGTCCAGGGCGCGATCGCAGCCGCAGCCTGGTAGAAGGTGACATGCTCGCCGCTGCCATAGCCCGAAGCCGTGATCGCCAAGGCCTGCAGGTGGCGCGAGGCCAGCAGCTTGGGCAGGCGGTGCAGCGGCACCGTGGCCTCTAGCAGTTCACTCAGCGGGCTGTTGTCGAGCAGTGAGCGCGGCCTGGCTTGCCGGAAACGGTGCAGCGCCCAGCCTATCGACAGCATCGTCAGCCATTGCGCGCCGCTGCGGATCACGCCCAGCGAATCGGCTCGGTAGACCTGCTCGGCGCGGAAGTCCTGCCACACCGCGACCAGGCGAGCGACCGAGTCGTCGAAGTCATCGCTGCGGCAAGCCAGCGCCGCAGAATTGATCGCGCCGGCCGAGGTGCCACAGATCACCGCAAAAGGGTTGCGCCGCAGGTCGGCGCCGGCTTCGCGGCGCAGTCTGGCAATCGCATCGAGCACACCCACCTGGTAAGCAGCACGGGCGCCGCCGCCCGTGAGCACCAAACCCGTCAGCGGCGTCTCGTACATGCCAGCACTTTAGCGCGTCGCACGCTGACCCATCATTCGTAAGCGATCGCCGCACGCCCGCCTTGGGCCAGCGCTTTGCAGCGCGCCAGCGCCTCGTCGCTGGGCCAGAAGCGACCGGCATCGCCCAGGTCGATCTCGGCGCTGGCACCGGGCCTGTCGATCAACAGCCGAAGGCCCAGACCCAGCGTCAGCTCGCCCTGGTCGCTTGACTCGCGCCGGGCCGGCCAGGTCTTGACCAGTTCGGCCAGCGTGCTGCCGTTGCCTGCCAGCGACAGGCCAAGATAACGCCCAAAACGAGCGCGCGCGCCCGCCAAGTCCCAGACTGCGTTGACATTGAGCCGCAATCCGCCAGCGAAGCGATCGGTCTGCACCTTGCCCTGCACGATCAACAACTCATCCTCGACCAGCAGCGACTTGTTGGCTTCGATCAGCTCGTCGTTGACCACTGCCTCGATCGTCTCGCTGCGGTCGTCGAGCTTGAAGATCGCCACCCGGCCGCGCTGGCCGTTGACGAAGCGAAGATCGCTGACGATGCCCGCCAGCAGTTGCGGATCACGGCTGTCGACCAGGTCGGCAATCTGGCGCTTGCAAAAGCGCCGCACCTCGTCCTCGTGTTCTTCGAACAAATGGCCTGACAGGTAGAAGCCGACAGCGGTCTTCTCGAGCAGCAAGCGCTCCTTGACCCCCCAGGGCTCAGCCACCAGCAGCGGCGGCTCCTGCGCCGACGAGCCGTGATCAGCGTCATCGAACAAACCGCCTTGCGACGCGTTGACAACCTGGTGGTCGGCGAAGTCGAAGCCCAGCCCAACGCTGGCCAACAGACGCGACCGCCCGGCAGTGGGGTCGGCCGCAGGGTTCAAGCCTGCGCCGGGCAGCGCGTCAAAAGCCCCGGCCTTGATCAGCGCCTCAACCGCCCGCTTGTTGACACGCTTGCGGTCGACTCTGGCGCAGAAGTCGAAGAAGCTGCGGAACGGCCCGCCCAGATCGCGGGCTTCGACGATCGCCTCGACCGCGCTCTGGCCGCTGCCCTTGACGGCACCCAGACCGTAGCGAACGACCTTGGCGCTGACGGGCTCGAAACGGTGCGTGCCGCGGTTGACATCCGGCGGCTCGAAGCTGATGCCGAACAGTTTGGCGTCGTTCAACAAGACCTTGAGCTTGTCGGTGTCACCCATCTCGACCGTCATGTTCGCGGCGTAGAACTCGGCCGTGAAGTGCACCTTCAACCACGCGGTGTGGTAGGCCAGCAGCGAGTAGGCCGCAGCATGGCTCTTGTTGAAACCGTAGCCGGCGAACTTCTCCATCAGGTCGAAGACCTTGTCGGCGGTCTCGGTCGAGATGTCTTTCTTGGCCGCGCCGTCTCGGAAGATCGTCCGGTGCTCGGCCATCTCCTCGGCCTTTTTCTTGCCCATCGCGCGGCGCAGCAGGTCGGCGCCGCCCAAGGAATAGCCGCCCAGCACCTGCGCGGCCTGCATCACCTGCTCCTGGTAAACAAAGATGCCGTAGGTCTCGGCCAGCACGATGTCGAGCAAAGGGTGCGGGTATTCGATCGTTTCACGGCCGTTCTTGCGGGCGCAAAAACTCGGGATGTTCTCCATCGGGCCGGGCCGGAACATCGCGTTGAGCGCGATCAGGTCCTCCAGCCTGGACGGCTTGGCCTCTTTCAGCATCGCCTGCATGCCACGCGATTCAAACTGGAACACGCTCTCGGTCAGACCGTCCGAGAACAAGCGGTAAACCTTGGGGTCGTCGAGCGCAATCGTCTCGAAGCTGAACTGCTCGCGCCCGGGGTGTCGCGCGACGATGAAGTCCTTGGCCAGCTCCAGGATGGTCAGCGTGGCCAGGCCCAGGAAGTCGAACTTGACCAGGCCGATCGCCTCGACATCGTCCTTGTCGTACTGGCTGACCGCCGAATCGCTGCCCGGTTGCTGGTAGAGCGGACAAAAGTCGGTGATCTTGCCCGGCGCGATCAGCACACCGCCGGCATGCATGCCGATGTTGCGAACGATGCCTTCGACCCGCATCGCCAGGCTCAGCAACTCGGCCACTTCTTCCTCGGCGGCTTCGCGCTGCTCGAGCTCGGGCGCCTCTTTGCGGGCGTAGATCACGCCGGGGTCTGGCAGGTCCGGCAGAACAGGCACCCTGGCCAGCGTCACCGACTTGCCCGGCGGCGCCGGGATCAGCTTGGCGATCGAGTCGACATGGCCATAGCCCATGCCGAGCACGCGGCCAACGTCGCGCAGCGCGGCCTTGGCGGCCATGGTGCCAAAGGTGACGATCTGGCCGACCGCCTCGCGACCGTACTTGTCCTTGACGTAATCGATCACCCGATCGCGGTTGGCCTGGCAGAAGTCGATGTCGAAGTCGGGCATCGAGACCCGCTCGGGGTTCAGGAAGCGCTCGAACAGCAGGTTGTAGCGCAGCGGGTCGAGGTCGGTGATCTTCATCGAATAAGCGACCAGCGAGCCAGCGCCCGACCCCCGCCCCGGGCCGACCGGGCAGCCGTGGGTCTTGGCCCAGATGATGAAGTCGGCCACGATCAGGAAGTAGCCCGGGAAACCCATCTTCAGGATGGTGTTGATCTCGAAATCAAGCCGATCGACATAACGCGGCCGCTCGGCGTCTCGCTTGGCAAGGTCAGGAAACAGCGTGACCAGCCGCTCTTCCAGCCCATCGAAGCTGACCTGCCGGAAATAGTCGCCCATAGGCATCGGCGTGCCCTGGTCCGGACCCTCGGTCAGCAAGGGTGTCGGAAAATCGGGCAGGTAGTTCTTGCCCATCGCCAGCGTCAGGTTGCAGCGCCGCGCGATCTGCAGCGTGTTGGCCAGCGCGGACGGCAGGTCGGCAAACAACTCACCCATCTGGGCCTGGGTCTTGAAATACTGCTCGCGCGAGAAGCGCTTGACTCTCTTGGGGTTGGCCAAGGCCTCGCCCTCGGCAACACAGACCCTGGCCTCGTGGGCATCGAAGTCATCGGTGCTGGCGAACTCGATCGGGTGCGTGGCCACCACCGGCAGGCCGAGTTCAGCCGCCAGCGGCACCGCGGCGCGCACATGGGCCTCGTGCGTGGGCAGCCCGGCGCGCTGCAACTCGATGTAGAAACGGCCCGGAAACAAGGCCGACAGCCGCTTCGCTGCGCTGCGAGCCCGCTCGGCATCACCGGCCAGCAAGGCCAGACCGACAGCGCCGAAATCGGCACCCGACAGCGCGATCAGTCCGCCGCCCAGCTCCTCCAGCCAGTCCCATTTGATCCAGGCCTGGGCGCGCTGGGCGTTCTTGACCCAGCCGCGGGCCAACAGTTCGCACAGGTTGAGGTAGCCCTGGCGGTTCTGCACCAGCAGCAGCAGCCGGCTGGCCTGCTTGTCGCTGGATGCGCCTGAGGCCGCGGCCTCGGGCTCGAGAAAAATGTCGACGCCGATGATCGGCTTGACGCCCTTGCCTCGGCAGGCCTTGTAGAACTTGATCGCCCCGAACAAGTTGGACAGGTCGGTGATCGCCAGCGCAGGCTGACCATCGGCCCGGGCCGCCAATGCCGCGTCGTCGATCCTCAAAGTGCCGTCGACGACGGAGTACTCGGTATGGGTGCGCAAGTGGACGAAATGCATCACGATGATTGTAGGCAGCAGGTGCGGCGCCCAAGCCTACAGCGGCTGAGGTCTGTACCGGCGTCTGTACCGGCGTCGGTACTGGCGTCTGTACCGGCGCCGACCCGAGGGTTCGGACTAGTATTTTCCAATCCAGGTATGAGCCTGAAGCGGGCGTGAAGTGATGCTGTGCGGTGGTTGAGTTGATCTGGCCAAAAACTGCAGTCTATCGGTCCGCT
The DNA here is from genome assembly GCA_945878355.1 of Bordetella parapertussis. GTDB lineage: Bacteria > Pseudomonadota > Gammaproteobacteria > Burkholderiales > Burkholderiaceae_C > Pseudaquabacterium. Next base: position 32,207 of record CAMCTC010000051.1, read on the forward strand.
GGTTTGCCGAGATTTTCTTGATCAGGCCCCCGGCAGGGCCGCCGGAGGC
>CAMCTC010000052.1 GCA_945878355.1 Bordetella parapertussis
CTGGCCGCGCTGACCGCGCTGCGCGCATGGGTCGCCGAGCTCGGCTTGACGGTGTCGGACCGGCGCTGGCGCCAGTTGGTCGCGCTGATGCGCTGCGCTGCCGCCAGCGAGGGTCGCGACCAGCTCGATGTGGTCGACCTGTGGCTCGCGCCCTATGTGCTCAGCGTCGATCCGCAGACGCTGGTGCGGCTGGCAGACTGGGTCGGCGTCGAGCTGGTGCGGGCCGTCGCACAGCCGCTGACTTGGCTGGACCATGCGGTGACCGCGTTCGAACGCCAGCTCGAGCTCGAGCAGCGCCTGCCGGCCGAAGCCAGCACCGACGACAGCGCGGGCAAACTCGCGCTGGCCAGAACCATAGGCCTGGGCGAAGGCCCGGGTGCTGATGCCGCGCCCGGACCCGCTGGCGACGGCCTGCAGCGAATCCGCGCCCGCAAGCTCGAGGACAGGCTGCGGCGCAGCTTCAGCCCGGTGCACCTGGCCACGCGCTGCGCCCAGGTCGACGCGCTGGCAGCGCGCGCCGAGAACGCCAGCACCAGCGTGCAGCAAGCCCGCGACGCGCTGGCCGCCAAGCTGGAGAGGCGGCTGTGGCTGCCGCCCGCGCTGGCCAGCGCCTGGCTGAACGCCCACGCGCAAACCCTCGCCACGCTGGCGGGCTTGCAGGCCAGGCTGGCCGCTACGCGTGCCGGCTTTGCCGACATGCAGGTCGACCCGACCCTGCCGGCGGTCGCGCCGCCGCTGCCGGACTGAGCCTTGCTGTCGATCCAGCCACCGGCCAGCCCGCTGGAAGACCCGTTCCAGCGCTTGGCCCTGCTGCCGCGAACGCTGTGGCTGCCGGCGCTGATCAGCGCCACCGGCACCGGGCCTGACACCTGCGAACAGCGCTTGATCGACCTGCAGCGCTGGCTTGATGCGCTGGCTGTCGGCGAACTGCCGCCAGTCGATGCCGATTTCGGCGACCCGGCGGCGCTGGTGCCGCTGCGCTCGGCGATCGGCGAGCTCGGGCTGGCCGGGCTGTGCCGCGGCGCCGACGCGATGGCCGAGCAGTTGCTGCGAACGCTGCTGTGGCATCTGGACCGCTTGATCGACCTGCAGCCCAGGCTCAGCCGCACGCAGGCGATCGCCCAGGTGAGCGAGGAGTTCAGCGCCGCCTGGACGCTGCTCAAAGGCGACTGGGACCAGGTGCTGGTGCTGTTGCAAGGCCTGGGTGACCTGGGCGAGCTGCGCTGGGACGAACTGCGCGGCCAGCTCAGCCGGCGCGAATGGCAGGAGGCTCAGCGCATCAGCGAGACGCTCAAGACCCTGCCCGAGCTGGTCGCGCTGATCCGCCAACTGGGCCGGGCCGAGCGTGCAGCCCAGCCGCAGGCACTGCCACCTCGGCCGGCCGACGGCACGCCAGCGCTGGGCGTCAAGGCGGTCGAGACGCTGCTGCCTGATGCGCCCGGCGAACTGCTGGGCATACGCCACGGCGACCGCATCGAACGCATGCTGGGCAGCGAGGCGGCGATGCTGCTGCACCCCTTGCTGAAAAAACTCTGGCGCGCGCGCCGCGCCGAAGGCCGGCTGCTGAGCTATGACAGCCAGGCCTTGCTGGTCGATCTGCGGCCCGACCCCGGCACACCACCGCGCAGCGCGCTGACACCGCCGCAGCCCGAGGCGCTGGAGCGCGGGCCGATCATCCTGTGCCTAGACACCTCGGGCTCGATGCGCGGCGGACCCGAGACCCTGGCCAAGGCGGTGGCGCTGCAGGCGCTGCGAACCGCCCATGCCGAGCATCGGGGCTGCTTGTTGATCGCGTTCGGCGGACCCGGCGAAATCGTCGAGCGCGAGCTGGCCAAGGGGCGTGACGGCCTGGCCGCGTTGCTCGACTTGATGGGCCAGGGTTTTGACGGTGGCACCGATGTGCAGACCCCGATCGAGCGCGCGATCGAGCGGGTGCACGAGCAGCGCTGGGCCAGCGCCGACCTGCTGATCGTCAGCGACGGCGAGTTCGGCTGCACGCCGGCGATGCTGGCACGGCTCGAGGATGCGCAGAACCGGCTCGGCCTGCGGGTGCAAGCCGTGCTGGTCGGCGACCGCGAGACCATGGGCTTGATGGAGGTCGCCGACGACATCTTCTGGGTCCGCGACTGGCGCCGCCATGGTGCGCATCCAGCGGGTGCGCTGAGCTTCTCGCCAGTGCACAGCAAGAGCCTGACGGCGCTGTATTTCCCCAACGCGCTGTCGGGACGAGCTGCCAGGCACAAACCGCGCTGAACGATGGGCCTGTGCAGGCATACCATCAGGTCGACCCTGCCCATCAAAAAAACCCATTGGAGCCCTTGCGATGCCACAACAGAACCAACTCCCGCAACGCGAACTGGGCCGCTCGGGCCTGCAGATCGCGCCACTGGCCTTCGGCGGCAATGTGTTCGGCTGGACCACCGACCGCGCCACCGCATTCGGGCTGCTCGACGCCTTCGTCGACGGTGGCTTCAACCTGATCGACAGCGCCGACGTCTACTCGCGCTGGGTGCCTGGCCACAGCGGCGGCGAATCGGAGACGATCATCGGTCAGTGGCTGGCGGCCAGCGGCAAACGCGACCGGGTGCTGATCGCGACCAAAGTCGGCAAGGACATGGGCGGCGACCAGGTCGGGCTGTCGCGGCGCTGGATACGCCAGGCGGTGCACGACTCGCTGACCCGCTTGCAGACCGACCACATCGACCTGTACCAATCCCACGACGACGACGCGACCACGCCGCTGGAGGAGACGCTGGGCGCGTTTGCCGAGCTGATCCGCGAAGGCAAGGTGCGCGCGATCGGTGCGAGCAACTTCACCGCACCCCGCCTGGCCGAGGCGCTGGCCACCAGCGCGCGGCTGGGCCTGCCGCGCTACGAAAGCCTGCAGCCGCTCTACAACCTGATGGACCGCGCCGCTTACGAGGCCGATCTCGAGCCGCTGTGCCGCGCCGAGCAACTGGGCGTGATCAACTTCTACGCGCTGGCCCGGGGTTTTCTGACAGGCAAGTACCGCAGCGAGGCCGACCTGGGCAAGAGCACCCGCGGCGGCGGCATCAAGGCCTACCTGAACCCGCGTGGCCAGCGCGTGCTCGCGGCGCTGGACGCCGCCGCACAGACCCACAGCGCCACGCCGGCCCAGGTGGCACTGGCCTGGCAGATCGCCAGACCCGGACTGACCGCGCCGATCTGCAGCGCCACCAGCACGGCACAGTGGGCCGAGCTCGCCGGCGCTGCCAGGCTGGACTTGTCCCCGGCAACGATCGCCGCGCTGAACATGGCCAGCGCCGAGGCGTGAGCACCGTCGAGCCAGATGCCGGCTTGCCAGCCGGCCCGCCGCCGGCGGTCAGCCTGGCCGAGGCGGTGCGGTTCTGGCTCCAGCTCGGCTTCGTCAGCTTCGGCGGGCCGGCCGGACAGATCGCGCTGATGCACCAGGAGCTGGTCGAACGCCGGCGCTGGATCAGCGAGCGGCGATTTCTGCATGCGCTGAACTACTGCATGGTCTTGCCAGGCCCCGAGGCCCAGCAGCTCGCGACCTACATCGGCTGGCTGATGCACCGCAGCTGGGGCGGCATCGTCGCAGGCGCGCTGTTCGTGCTGCCCTCGCTGCTGATCCTGATCTTGCTGTCGTGGATCTACCTGCGCTTTGGCAGCCTGCCGCTGGTGGCCGGCATCTTCTACGGCATCAAGCCGGCGGTCACCGCGCTGGTGCTGCAAGCCGCGCACCGCATTGGCAGCCGGGCGCTGAAGAACCGCTGGATGTGGGGCATCGCTGCAGCGTCCTTTGTCGCGATCTTCGCGTTTCAAGCGCCGTTTCCGGCAATCGTCGTCGCCGCAGCGCTGATCGGCCACTTTGGCGCCCGGGTCGCGCCCGGGGTGTTCGCGCTCGGCGGCGGGCACGGCGCCGCCCAGAGCAGTTACGGGCCGGCCTTGATCGACGACCACAGCCCGACGCCGGCCCATGCCCGTTTCTCGCGCGCGCAGTTGGCCCGGGTGCTGGGCATAGGGCTGGCGCTGTGGATCACGGCGATGGGGCTGGCGAGCCAGGCCGAGGTGCTGAAGGCGATGGCTTGGTTCTTCACCAAGGCCGCGCTGCTGACCTTTGGCGGCGCCTATGCGGTGCTGCCCTATGTCTACCAGGGTGCCGTCGAGCAGCAGCATTGGCTGAGCGGGGCGCAGATGATCGACGGCCTGGCACTGGGCGAGACCACGCCGGGGCCGTTGATCATGGTGGTGGCTTTCGTCGGCTTTGTCGGCGGCTGGACGCGCCAGGTGCTGGGGCCCGACGCGCTGCTGCTGGGCGGCGCGCTGGCCGCGACGGTGGTGACCTTCTTCACCTTCTTGCCCTCGTTCGTCTTCATCCTGGCCGGTGGCCCGCTGGTCGAGGCCAGCCACGGCAAGCTGGGCTGGACCGCACCGCTGTCGGCGATCACCGCAGCGGTGGTCGGTGTGATCCTGAACCTGGCGCTGTTCTTTGCCTGGCATGTGCTGTGGCCGCAAGGCTTTGGCGGCCGCTTCGACGGGGTTTCGGCGCTGATCGCGGTGGCAGCGGCGGTGGCGCTGCTGCGCTGGAAGGTCGGCGTGCTGCCGCTGCTGGCAGGCTGCGCCACGGCAGGGCTGGTCGCGAGGCTGATCATCGGGCCGACGGCCGGCGGCTGAGAGCCTTGCAGATTCAGCCCGCGGTCAAGCCGGTGTCCAGCCGGCCTGGACCTGTTCGGCGCGGTGGCAAGCGGCCTGGTGGGTCTGTCCCGAGCTTCGGTCCAACGCGCGCAAGCGCGGCGGCTCAGCCAGGCACTGCGCCTGCCTGAGCGGGCAGCGCGCCGCGTAGGCACAGCCGCTGGACGCATCGACCGGCACAACTGGCACCAGGGGCTGGCGTCGAACACCGGGCTGGGCCCGCGGCACAGCGTCCATCAGCGCCCGGGTGTAAGGATGCGCCGCCGCCTGAAACAGCGTCTCGGGGCTGCCTTGCTCGACGATCCGGCCTTGGTAGAGCACCAGCACCTCATCGCAGACCCGGTCGACCACCGCCAGGTCGTGGCTGATGAACAGGTAGGTCACGCCCAGGCTGTCTTGCAAGTCCTGCATCAGGTTGAGCACCTGGGCCTGGACCGAGACATCGAGCGCGCTGACCGGTTCGTCGGCGACGATCAGCTTCGGCGCGGTGACCAGCGCGCGCGCGATCGCGATGCGCTGGCGCTGGCCACCCGAGAACTCATGCGGGTACTTGCCGGCGTCGGCCGCGCGCAGGCCGACCGCGTCGAGCATTTCGCCGACCCGCGCCTGCTGCTCGGCGCGTGAGCTGCTCCCGGTTCTGCCGCTGCGCGCCGTCAGCGGCTCGGCGACGATGCGGCCGACGCTCTGGCGCGGGTCGAGTGAGCCGAACGGGTCCTGGAACACCATCTGGAAATCGGCCCGCGCCCGGCGCAGCGCGGCGGGTGCCAGCGACTGCAAGTCCTGACCCTCGAAGCGCACCGCGCCGGCGGTGGGCGGCTCGAGCGCCATCACCAGCCTGGCCAGCGTGCTCTTGCCCGACCCCGATTCGCCGACCACGCCGAGGCTGCGGCCGGCCTGCAGCGCAAAGCTCACGCCCTGCAGCGCGGCCACCAGCGGCGGCCTGCCGAGCAGGTGCTGGCGCGGCAGCGTGTACTGCTTGACCAGTTGGTCGACCTCGAGCAGCGCGCTCATGCCGAGCCACCCGCCTCGACCAGCCGGATGCAGCGTGCCGCATGGCCGGGCGCGAGCTCGATGGCTGGCGGCGCGGTTCGGCGGCAGTCGTCGATGGCCAGCGCACAGCGGTCGGCAAAGCCACAGCCCGACGGCAGCTCGGCCAGCTCGGGCACGCGGCCCGGGATCGTGGGCAGGCGGTGACCGCGTCGGCCTCGTTGGCCTCGTTGGCCATCCTCGGGCACTTCGGCACGCCAACCCAGCCGAGGCCGCGCCGCGAACAAGCCTCGGGTGTAGGGGTGCGCCAATCGGGCGAACAAGGCGTCGGTGGGTCCGCTCTCGACCACCGTGCCGCCGTACATCACCAGCATGCGCTGGACCGTCTCGGCCATCACGCCCAGGTCGTGGCTGATCAGCAGCAAGCCCATGCCGTCCTCGGCCACCAGTTCGTTGATCAGGTCTAGCACCTCGCGCTGGATCGTCACGTCCAAAGCCGTCGTCGGCTCGTCGGCGATCAGCAGGTCCGGGCCGCAGGCCAGTGCGATCGCGATCACGACCCGCTGGCGCTGCCCCCCAGAGAGCTGGTGCGGGTAGGCATCGAGCCGAGACGCCGCCTGCGGCAATTGCACCCGCTGCAGCAGGCGCAGCGCCTGGGCCCGAGCCGCGTGCGCATCCAAGCCCTGGTGCAGCCGCAGCGGCTCGGCGATCTGGGCGCCAATCGGGTGCAGCGGGTTGAGCGCGGTCATCGGCTCCTGGAACACCATCGCCAGCCGGTTGCCGCGCAGACTGCACCAATCGGCCTCGGGCTGGCCCAGCAGCTCACGACCGTTCAGGCGCAGCGAACCCGTGACCTGCGCGCCCTCGGGCAGCAGCCCCATCAGCGCCAACGCGGTGAGGCTCTTGCCGCAGCCCGATTCGCCGATCAGCCCCAGCGTCTGGCCGCGGTCGATCGCAAAGGACACGCCGCGCAAGGCCTGCACCGGTCCGCGCGGGGTGGCCAGCGTGACGCGCAGATCGTCGAGTGCCAGCAAGGGCGGGCAGCTCATCCGACACCGCGAGCGATGCGGGCCTTGATGTCAACATTGGAGGGCATCGCCGGATTGTGCGGCTTGCCATCGAGCCAGGGCTCAGCGGCGCTGCTCGCCCGGGCCGGGGCCGCGGCGTTCGATATGGCGGAAGGTGATGCGACCCTTGGTCAGGTCGTAGGCCGACAACTCGAGCGAGACCGCGTCGCCAGCCAGGATGCGGATGTGGTGCTTGCGCATCTTGCCTGAGGTGTAGGCGATCAGCACATGGCCGTTGTCCAGCGTGACGCGGTAACGCGAGTCGGGCAAGACCTCGGTGACCTTGCCCTGCATCTCGATCAGTTCTTCCTTGGCCATAGGCGCGGGTCTCCTGCTTGAATCCTCGGGTTGCTACCGCCTCGGCGGCAGCACAACTCCGGCATGAAAAACATTGCAGCTTGCCACCAGGGCAGCAAACCACAGGCGTTGGGTCGCCCGGGTCATCCCACCTCATGGCGAAAGGCGGACAGTCTGTTGCCTTGGCGGACAGCAGACCGGTCACGGACACCTGCGTAGCGAACAACAGGACCCACGTGAGCAAACCGGGTACGGCGCGAGAAGCCGGCGCCAGAATGCAGGTCGACTGTCCATTAGCGCCGCTGTGGCGGCGGCGCCACGCACCGAACCGATGATTGTACGCCGAAGCTCGGAAAATTCAGCTGCTAGAGCCGCGCGCCTCCGGATCTACTCGGTATTGCTCGGGCCCTCTAGCGGCGGCGCGCCAACCTGGGGTCGAGCAGGTCGCGCAGCCCGTCGCCCATCAGGTTCAGCCCCAGCACCGACAGCGCGATCGCCAACCCGGGGTAGACCGCGAGCATCGGCGCTTGAAACAACAGGGTCTGGGCCTCGTTGAGCATGCGCCCCCAGCTCGGCTGCGGCGGCTGCGTGCCCAAGCCCAGGTAGCTCAGCGCGGCTTCGGCCAGGATCGCGGTGGCGAACGAGATCGTCGCCTGCACGATCAGCACGCTGGCGATGTTGGGCAGCACATGGTCGCAGGTGATGCGCCAGGGCCCGAGGCCGGCCGCGCGGGCTGCCAGCACGTACTCGCGCGACCACACCGAGTTGGCGGCACCGCGGCTGATGCGGGCGAAGACCGGGATGTTGAAGATGCCGATCGCCAGGATGCCGGTCAGCAGACCCGGCCCGTAGATCGCGCCCAGCATGATGGCCGACAGCAGCGCCGGAAAGGCAAAGGTGAAATCGGCCGCGCGCATCACCAGCTCCTCGACCCAGCCACGCCGCGCCGCCGCCAGGCATCCCAGCGACAAGCCAGCGACCAGCCCTATGCCCACCGCCACCACGCCGACAACGATGGCACTCTGCGCACCGACCAGCAACTGCGACGCCACATCGCGCCCCAGGCTGTCGGTGCCCAGCCAATGCGCTGCCGACGGCGGCTGCAGTTTGGCTGGGATGTCGATCTCGGCTGGCGGGTAAGGCGACCAGCCCAGCGAGACCAGCGCAGCCAGCAACAGCAGCGCGCTGAGCGTGGCGCCGATCGCGAAGCTGGGGTGACGCAGCGCGCGGCCGACAAACCCAGCTGCAGGGGTCATTTCAGGCATCGCCAGCCTTGAGCCGCGGGTCGACCAGCGCGTACAGCAGGTCGACGAAGAAATTCACCACGACGACGCCCGCCACCAGCCACATCACCACATCGCGCACCACCACCAGGTCGCGGTTGGCGATGGCCTGGAACACCAGCCGGCCTATCCCCGGCAGCACGAAGACGTTCTCGACGACGATGGTGCCGGCAATCAGGTTGGCGAACTGCAAACCCATCACCGTCAGCACCGGAATCATCGCGTTGCGCAGCACATGTTTCCACAGCGTGGCGCGCCGCGTCAGCCCTTTGGCGCGTGCGGTGCGAACGAAATCCTCGCGCATCACCTCGAGCACCGCCGATCGCGTGACGCGCGCCAGGATCGCTGCCTGCACCAGCGCGAGCGAACTCGCCGGCAGCAGCAGCGAGCGCAGGCCAGGCCAAAGACCGCCGCCGTCGTCGCCGCTCCAGCCCGGAAAACCGCCCGCGCTGACCCACTGCAGCTTGACCGCGAACAACAGGATCAGCAGGATCGCGAACCAAAAGCTCGGGATCGCGATGCCGAGCTGGCTTGCCGCCATCACGCCGACATCGCCGAGCCGGTTGTGGCGCGACGCGGCAAAAATGCCCAGCGACAGCGCCAGCAAAGTGGTCAGCCCCATCGCCAGCGCTGCCAGCGGCAGCGTCACCCGCAGCCGCTCGGCAATCAGCTCGGCGGTCGGCGTGTCGTAGGAGATGCTGTTGGCAGTCTGGCCTTGCGCCAAACCACCGATCCAGCGCGCATAGCGCTGCGGCGCCGGCCGGTCCAGACCGAGTTTGCGCTCGAGCGCGGCGACGGCCTCGGGCGTCGCGGTCTCACCCAGCATCACATGGGCCACATTGCCTGGCAGCAACTCGAGCACCGAGAACACCAGCACCGAAGCCACGACCAGTGTGGCCATGAAAGTGGCGAGGCGTTTGAAGAGGAAAACCGTCATGCGAAAGGCTAGGCTGCGGCGAGAAAAACAGTCAATCGTGCGATCTATCATGCCCCAAACCTGAGCGCCCGCCCCCCGGCATGCGATCCGGAAACGACAAGCGACAGAGGCCATCCGATGACGATCCCGTTCGACTCCAGCCTTCAACTGATAGACGGCGCCTGGCGCGCCAGCGTCAGCGGCCAGACCCTGCCCCTGCTCAACCCCAGCGACGGCAGCCAACTGGCGCAGATCGCCCGCGGCAACGCCGCCGACATAGCCGCCGCCGTCAGCGCTGCCCAATCCGCGCTGGATGGCGAGTGGGGCAGGCTGAGCGCTGCCGAGCGCGGCCGCATCCTGATGAAGATGAGCGCGATCACGCTAGCACGCGCCGACGAACTGGCGCGGCTCGAAGCGCTAGACGTCGGCAAGCCGCTCAAGCAGGGGCGGGCCGACGCGGTGGCGCTGGCGCGCTACCTCGAGTTCTACGGTGGCGCGGCCGACAAGGTGCATGGCGAGACCATTCCGTTTGCCAACGGCTACACCGCGTTGACGCTGCGCGAGCCGCACGGTGTGACCGGCCACATCGTGCCCTGGAATTACCCGATGCAAATCATCGGCCGCTCGGTCGGCGCGGCGCTGGCGATGGGCAATGCCTGCGTGCTCAAACCGGCCGAAGAGGCTTGCCTGAGCGCGCTGGCCTTTGGCCAGATCGCCCTGCAAGCCGGGTTGCCGGCAGGCGCGCTCAACATCGTCTGCGGCCTGGGCGAGGAGGCGGGCGCCGCGCTGTCTGCCCATCCGGGCGTGGCGCATCTGTCGTTCACCGGCTCGGTGGCCGTGGGTCGGCTGATCCAGGCCGCCGCCGCGCTGAACACGATCCCGGTCACGCTCGAACTCGGCGGCAAGAGCCCACAGATCGTCTTTGCCGACGCCGACCTAGACGCCGCGCTGCCATTTCTGGTCAACGCCGGGATCCAGAACGCCGGCCAGACCTGCTCGGCCGCGTCGCGCATCCTGGTCGAACGACCGGTGTTCGACGAGGTCAGGCGGCGCATGGCCGAGCGCTACGCCGCGCTGCGGGTCGGCCCGGCGCTGGACGATCCGGACGTCGGCCCGCTGATCTCGGCGCGCCAGCGCGAGATCGTGCAGGGCTACCTGGCTTTGGCAGCAAGCAGCGGTCTGGCCATCGCAGCCCAGGCCACGCTGCCGGCCGGCTTGCCTGCGGGCGGCTGCTATGTCGCGCCCACACTGCTCGCGCCCTGCGCGCCCGAGCACCGGCTGGCGCAGGAGGAGATCTTCGGTCCGGTCCAAGTGATGATCCCGTTCGACGGCGAAAACCACGGCGAAGCGCAGGCCTTGCGCATCGCCAACGGCACAGCCTACGGTCTGGTCGCAGGCGTCTGGACCCGCGACGGCGGCCGGGCGCTGCGGATGGCGCGCGGACTGCGCTGCGGCCAGGTCTTCATCAACAACTACGGTGCAGGCGGCGGCATCGAGCTGCCTTTCGGTGGTGTCAGGCATTCCGGCCATGGCCGCGAAAAAGGCTTCGAGGCGCTGTACGGCTTCTCGTCGCTGAAGACAGTGGCGATCAAGCACGATTGACCTTGCAACACGCTTCGTCATACACTGTCTTACCTGCCATTTCTGGAGTATCGCGATGCGCATCAACGCCCGCCTGGACGACGAATCCCAGGCGCAAATCGACTACCTCACGCAGACCACCGGCCAGAGCGTCAGCCATGTGGTTCGCGAGGCGCTGGCGCGTTATCACCGCGATGTGCGTGCCAGCCAGGGTGGCCCGCGCCGCTTGTTGGCGATGATTGGTCAGGGCGACAGTGGGCGCAGCGATGTAGCGTCCCAGGTCAAGCAACAGGTCTACGAGGCGTTGCTTGCCAAGCATGGGCTGAAGGGCTGAAGCGTCGCCTGATGATCGCCGTCGACAGCGGATTTCTCTACGCACTGGTCGACCGGCGCGACGCTTGGCATGACCGGGCAGTGGCTCAGGCCGGCACAGCGTCAGGGGGCTGGATCACGACTTGGCCTGTCTTGACCGAGGTGTGTCACCTGTTTCATCGCCGCCTGGCGCCGCGCCAAGCCAGCGAGTTGATGGCCGACGTGGCCGACGGCCTGTTGATCGCCTGGGACATGCCGCGTGAGCAGTTTGGCCGCATCCCGGCCATGATGCAGCAGTACGCGCGCCTGCCAATGGACCTGGCCGACGCCTCGCTGGTGCTGCTGGCCGAGCACCTGGGCCATGGCCGCATCCTGTCGACCGACGAGCGCGATTTCGACACCTACCGCTGGAAACAGCACAAGCCTTTCCACAACCTGCTGGCCTGAGCGCCGGCGCACGGAGACAAGACATGCGACTCAAGGACAAAGTGGCCATCATCACCGGTGGCGGCTCGGGCTTTGGCGAAGGCATCGCCGCCAAATTCGTCGCCGAAGGCGCGCGGGTGCTGATCGCCGACCGGGATCTGGCAGGCGGCCAGCGCGTGGCCGCCAGACTGGGGCCAGCGGCGCGAGCGATCCAGGTCGATGTGGCAGTGGCCGCCGATGTGCAGCGGATGATGGAGGCGGCTCAAGAGCATTTCGGCGGCATCGACATCCTCGTCAACAACGCCGGTGTCACGCACCTGCCGCAAGCGCTCGAAGACGTGTTGGAGGAAGACTTCGACCGCATCGTCGCGGTCAACATGAAAGCAATCTACCTGGCGATGCGCCAGGTGGTGCCGCGCTTCAAGGCCAAGGCGCCCGGCACTCAAGGCATACGCGGCGTGGTGCTCAACATCGCCAGCACTGCCGGCGTCAGCCCGCGGCCGCGGCTGGGTTGGTACAACGCCAGCAAAGGCTGGGTCATCACCGCCACCCGCGCCAACGCGGTCGAACTCGCGCCTTTCGGCATCCGGGTCGTCGCGCTCAACCCGGTGGCCGGCGAGACGCCGCTGCTCAAGTCCTTCATGGGCGAGGACACGCCCGAGATCCGCGCCAAGTTTCTGTCGACGATCCCGATCGGCCGCTTTTCTCAGCCCGAGGACCTGGGCAACGCGGCCTGCTTTCTGTGCAGCGACGAGGCCAGCATGATCACCGGCGTGTGCATGGAGGTCGACGGCGGGCGCTGCATCTGATCGCCGGATCTGATCGCAGGATCTGATCGCCGGCCCTGATCGCCGGATCTGGGCGCCAGCCTGGCCTCGATCAGGCGTTCAGCACCGCGGCAATCGCCTCGGCGGTACGCCCGACGTTGGCGCTGTTGAGCCCGGCGATGCAGACCCGTCCCGAGCGGATCAGGTAGACCGCGTGCTGCTCGCGCAGCGCATCGACCTGTGCGCCGCTCAGCCCCGTGTAGCTGAACATGCCGCGCTGGCTCAGCAGGTAGCCGACATCGCGCCCAGGCAACAGCGCTGCCAACCGCGAATGCAGCGCGCGCCGCATCGCCAGGATGCGGTCGCGCATAGAGGCCAGCTCGGCCTCCCACATCGGCCGCAGGTCGGCATCGCCCAGCACATGGGCGACGATCTTCGCCGCGTGAAGACCGGGGCTGGAGTAGATGCGGCGTACCGTGAAGCGCAGCTGGCCCATCACCAGTTCGGCCTCGGCAGCGCTGGCACAGACCGCGCTGAGCGCACCGCAGCGCTCGCCGTACACGCTCATGCTCTTGGAAAACGAGTTCGCGACGAAGAAAGTCAGCCCGGCATCGGCCAAGGCCCGCACCGAATAAGCATCCTCGGTGATGCCATCGCCGAAACCCTGGTAGGCCAGGTCGAGATAAGGCAGCAACTCGCGATCGCGCAACACCGGGATCAGCGCATCCCACTGCGCAGCACTCAGGTCGACCCCGGTCGGGTTGTGGCAGCAGGCGTGCAGCAGCACGATGCTGCGCTTGGGCAGGCCGCGCAAGGTGTCGAGCATCGCGTCGAAACGCAGCCCGCCGCTGGCCGCATCGAAATACGGGTAGTTGTGAACCTGGAAACCGCTGCCCTCGAACATCGAGCGGTGGTTGTCCCAGGTCGGGTCGCTGACCCAGACCGCCGCGTCGGGCAACCAGGTCTTGAGGAAATCAGCGCCGACTTTGAGCCCGCCCGACGAGCCCACGGTCTGTATCGTCGCGACCCGACCGGCGGCGATCGCCGGATGGCCCGACCCGAGCAAGAGCTTGGCGACCTCGGCGCGGCAGGCCGCGTCGCCCTCCATCGGCAGGTAGGGCTTGGGGCCTGCGGCGGCCAGGATGCGGGCCTCGGCCAGCTGCACGCTGGGCAGCACCGGCAGCCGGCCTTGCTCGTCGAAATAGATGCCGATCGACAGGTTGACCTTGGCCGGCCGCGGATCGGCGTTGTAGGCATCGACCAACGCGAAGATCGGATCGCCCGCATAGGGCTTGACATGTTCGAACATCGAGGTCTCTCTCGGGGATGGAGCCCGGATTATCGGGCGGTGACGGCCTGCTAGAGCAAGGCCTCGATGTCGGCGCCGAGTTTCTCGGGCTTGTCCTGCGGTGCGTAGCGGCGGACGACCTGGCCGTCACGCCCGATCAGAAACTTGGTGAAGTTCCACTTGACCGACTCGCTGCCCAGCAGGCCGGGCGCCTCGGCTTTGAGCCACCGGTAGATCGGGTGAGCGCCCGCGCCGTTGACCTCGACCTTGGCCATCATCGGAAAGCTCACGCCGTGGTTGAGCTGGCAGAAAGACGCGATCTCGGCGTTGCTGCCCGGGTCCTGGTGACCGAACTCGTTGCTGGGAAAACCGAGGATCACCAGGCCACGGTCACGGTAGTTTTGCCACAGCTTCTCGAGGCCGGTGAACTGCGGCGTGAAACCGCATTGGCTGGCGGTGTTGACGATCAACACCACCTTGCCGGCCAGATCGGCCAGAGGCAGCTTGTGCCCGCTGATGTCGATCGCCTCGAAATCGCTGATGCTTTGTTCGGCCATGGTGGAACGCCTCCGGTTGCTGTGAAAACCCATCGTAGCCCGAGTGCGAATCACCCAGCGCGCCGACGGCTTTGGCGCCAGCCCGCTCGCCCTCGCCCGGCTCAATCGCGCTGCACCGCCGCCAGCAGGGCCGCACCGAGGATCATCAACGCACCCAGGGCCTCGCGCAGTCCTGGGTTCGCAGCGCCCAGCGCCAGCGACGAAGCGCTGGCGAAAAAGACCTCGGTGATCATGATCACCGAACCGGTGTTGGCCGGCAGCTTGGCCGCGCCGTGCTGCAGCGCGAGGTTGGCGGCCAGGAACCAAAGCGCCAGCGCCAGCGCACCCAACGCCAGAACCCCCGACGCTGCCGGCAAGGGCGTGACATGACCGGACTGGCTCAGCGTGGCGGCCAATACCAGCGAGACCGCCGACCCGCCGGCGAACATCGCCAGCGCGCAGGCGCTGCTGCTGCAGTGCGACTGGCGCCGAAGCAGCACGTTGTTGAGTGCAAACCCGACGCCACCCAGCAGGCCCAGCGCGTCGCTCAGGCTGGTGATCAGCGGCCAGGCGCTGCCGCCCACCGGCCACAGCACCACCAGCGCACCGGCCAGTGCCAGCGCCACCCGCAAACCGCCGCGCGCGCTGACGCGTTCGCCCAGCAACCAGCGCGCCAGCAGCACGGTCCACAGCGGCATCAGGTAGAACAGCAGGATCACGCGCACCACATCGCCCAGGCTGACCGCCCAGTTGAAGCAGGCGTTGGTCACGCCGGCCGCCAGCATCAGGCTCCACAGCGCGGGGGTGCGCAGCAATTCGCCCAGCGCGGCCGGCCGCAACACCAGCAGCAGGGCCACCGCCGTCGCGTAGCTCAATCCCGTGAGCCACAGCGGGTGCAGCCCCAATGCGGCGAGCTGGCGAAACGGCCACCAACTCACGCCAAAGGCAAAAGCGTTGAACACCAGCGCCATCACGCCCCAGCTGCGGCCACTGACGGCCACAGGGGCCGCGCCGGCGCTCAATGCCGGTCCGACCGGGCGATGGCCAGCAGGCGCTCGACCTCGTCTCTGTGCAGCACGGTGTTGCGCAGATGCCAGCGCCGGATCAGCTCCATCACCCCGGCCACCACCAGCCCGAACACCGCGATCGCGGTGAAAGCCGATAGATTGAGCTTGGTCATGCCGGTGTAGAAAGCGCCCAGGCCCAGGATGCAGGCCTGCTCGTTGAAGTTCTGCACCGCGATCGATCGGCCGGCACCCATCAGGTTGTGGCCACGGTGCTGCAGCAGCGCGTTCATCGGTACGATCAGGAAGCCGCACAGCGCGCCCAACACGATCAGGAAAGGCACCGCGACCCACAGCGTGGTGACCAGGTCGAGCCCGATCATCAGGATGCCAACGATGATGCCCAGCGGGATCACGCGCACCGCGCGGTCGAGCTTCATGACGGCCGACGCGAGCAATGCACCGAACACCGAGCCGATGATCACCACGCCGGCCAGGTTGGAGGCCTGCGTCGTGCCGTAGCCCAGCGCGGCGGCGGCCCAGGCAAACACGATCACCCGCAGGTTGCCGAACACGCCCCACAGCAGCGTGGTGGTGGCCAGCGAGATCTGACCCAACTTGTCGGCCCACAGCCGGGCGTTGCACTGCGCAAAGTCACGCACCAGCGCGACCGGGCTGCCGTTGAGTGCTTGCAGCGGCGCCTCGGTGCGCGGGATGTAGAGATTGAAGACCGCGGCAATCGCGTAGAGCAGGATCATCGAGGCGATCGCGGCCTCGGGCGGCGTGTCCACGCTGGTGACGAACCACGGAAAGTCGAGGCCCAACAGCAAAGGCGACAGCTTGGGTCCGATCAGTTGGCCGCCCACCAGGATGCCCAGGATGATCGAGGCGATCGTCAACCCTTCGACCCAGCCGTTGGCCTTGACCAACTGAGACGGCGGCAGCAACTCGGTCAGGATGCCGTACTTGGCCGGCGAATAGGCCGCAGCACCCAGACCGACGACGGCATAGGCCAGCAGCGGATGGCTGCCAAACAGCATCATCAAGCAGCCCACCACTTTGATGCTGTTGGAGAAGAACATCACCCGGCCCTTGGGCACGGCGTCGGCAAAAGCGCCTACGAACGGCGCCAGCAGCACGTAGAACAGCGCGAACATCGGTGCCAGCGCCGGAATCTGCCAGGCCGGCGCGTTGTCGGACTTGAGCAATTCGATCGCCGCCACCAACAGCGCGTTGTCAGCCATAGAGCTGAAGAACTGCGCCGCCATGATGGTGTAGAAGCCTTTTTTCATTCTCTTCGCTCAGAAGCCTCTGTCCGGCTCAAACCGGTCTCCAACCGTTACAAATCAGGCCTCAGCGCACACCATCCACCGGGGACCGCCTGGCCAGATCGGCCGGGTGCGGCGCGGTTATAGCACGCACCCCTGGCGCGACGCCCAGCCGGCCCAACCCAGACCACAGGCGCTGGCAGAATCCAGGGCCCGACCTAGCAGCCAGCCAGCGCGAGACGCCAGCGACCCGATGCCCCGTCCGATCGAAGCCCTGATCCATGCCGACGCGCTGGCCCACAACCTGGCCCGTGTACGTGCGCAGGCACCTGACGCGAGGGTCTGGGCGGTCGTCAAGGCCAATGCCTACGGTCACGGCCTGGAGCGCGCTTTCGGGTCGCTGCGATCGGCCGACGGCTTTGCGTTGCTCGACCTGGCCGAGGCCGTGACGCTGCGATCGCTGGACTGGCGCGGCCCGATCCTGCTGCTCGAAGGCGTGTTCGAAGCGCGCGACCTCGAGTTGTGTTCGCGGCTGAACCTGTGGCATGTGCTGCACAGCGAGCAACAGATCGCCTGGCTGGCGGTGCACAAGACGCACCAGCCGCACCGGGTGTTCCTGAAGATGAACAGCGGCATGAACCGCCTGGGTTTCACGCCGACCAGCTTTCGCAGCGCCTGGGCGCGGCTCAACGCAATGCCCCAGGTCGACGAGGTCTCGCTGATGACGCATTTCGCCGACGCCGACGCGCCCGCGGGCATCGCCCAGCAGGTCGCCGCGTTCGACCTGGCCACGCGCGACCTGCCGGGCGAGCGGTCGGTGAGCAACAGCGCTGCGCTGTTGCGCCACCCCGAGCAGGCCTCGGACTGGGTGCGCGCGGGCATCGCGCTGTACGGCAGTGCACCAGACTATCCGATCAACGACATCACCCACTGGGACCTGCAACCGGCGATGACGCTGCGCTCGCGGCTGATCGGCGTGCAGCAGTTGCAGCCTGGCGACAGCGTGGGCTATGGCAGCAGCTTCAGGGCCGAGCGGCCGATGCGAATCGGCATCGTCGCCTGCGGCTATGCCGACGGCTACCCGCGCCACTGCGGCAGCGGCACGCCAGTGCTGGTCGATGGCCGGCGCTGCGTCACCGTGGGCCGGGTGTCGATGGACATGCTCGCGGTCGACCTGTCGACTGTGCCTGCAGCCGACTTGGGCAGCGAGGTCACGCTGTGGGGGCGCGGGCCGAACGGCAGCCTGCTGGCGATCGACGAAGTGGCACAGGCTGCAGGCACCATAGGCTACGAGCTGATGTGCGCGCTGGCGCCACGGGTGCCTGTGCACCCAGCCTGACCCGGCCCGCTACAGTGCGCCCGTGAGCGCACCGTCCAAGAACCCCAAGACCCAGTACAGCTGCACGGCCTGCGGCGGCATCAGCCCCAAATGGCTGGGCAAATGCCCCGCTTGCAACGAGTGGAACACGCTGGAGGAAACCATCGCCGAGGCCAGCGGAGGCGCGCGGCACCGCTACCAGTCGCTCGCCAAGGCGCAGCCGGTGGCCACGCTGTCAGAGATAGAAGCCGCCGATGTCGACCGCACCCCCACCGGCCAGCCCGAGCTCGACCGGGTGCTGGGCGGTGGCATCGTCGAAGGCGGCGTGATCTTGATCGGCGGCGACCCGGGCATAGGCAAGAGCACGCTGCTGCTGCAGGCGGCCGAGACGCTGTCGGGCCAGCCCGCGCCGGGCCGCTCCCAAGCGGTCGGCTCCACCTCCGGAGGCGGGCCGGGCGGCCCTGGGGGCCAATTTCTCAAAGTGCTGTACGTCACCGGCGAGGAGTCGGTCGCCCAGGTGGCGCTGCGGGCGCGCAGGCTGGGCCTGTCGGGTGCCCGCCTGCGGGTGATGGCCGAGATCCAGTTGGAGAAGATCCAGGCTGCGCTGGCCAACGAGCAACCCGCCTTCTGCGTGATCGACTCGATCCAGACCGTCTACTCAGACCAGCTCACCAGCGCGCCTGGGTCGGTCGCGCAGGTTCGCGAGTGCGCGGCGCAGTTGACCCGCACCGCCAAGGCCAGCGGCTGCGCGATCGTGCTGGTCGGCCATGTCACCAAGGAGGGCGCGCTGGCCGGGCCACGCGTGCTCGAGCACATCGTCGACACCGTGCTGTATTTCGAGGGCGACACGCATTCCAGCTTCCGGCTGGTGCGAGCGATCAAGAACCGCTTTGGCGCGGTCAACGAGATCGGCGTGTTCGCGATGACCGAGAAGGGCTTGAAAGGGGTCAGCAACCCGAGCGCGATCTTCCTGTCCACGCACGGCGCGCCGGTGCCAGGCTCTTGCGTGCTCGTCACGCTCGAAGGCACGCGCCCGCTGCTGGTCGAGATCCAGGCGCTGGTTGACGCCGGCGGGCCCAGCCCGCGCCGGCTGTCGGTCGGGCTGGACCGCGACCGGCTGGCGATGCTGCTGGCGGTGCTGCACCGCCACGCCGGTGTCAGCTGCAGCGACCAGGACGTTTTCGTCAACGCCGTGGGCGGCGTGCGGATCAGCGAGCCAGCGGCCGACCTGGCGGTGCTGCTGGCGATCCAGGGCAGCTTGCGCGGCAAGGCGCTGCCCAGTGGCTTTTTCGCTTTTGGCGAGGTCGGGCTGGCGGGCGAGGTGAGGCCGGCGCCGCGCGGCCAGGAGCGGCTCAAGGAAGCCGCGAAACTCGGTTTTTCGATCGCGCTGGTGCCCAAGGCCAACGCCCCCAAAAAACCGATCGAGGGCCTGACGGTGCATGCTGTCGAGCGCATCGAAGAGGCGATAGACGTGGTGCGCGGGCTGTGACCGACCCGCGCCCGAACAACTTCAAGAGCAAAACGAGATGAACGCGAAACTGGGATGGGGCCTGGCCTTGCTGGCCACGGCGCTGGGATACCACTTCTTTGGCTGGCGCGGCGTCGCACTGGCCGCGTCGGGCATGGTGTTCTGGCTGCTGCTGCAGTTCAGCCGCGCGATGCGGGTGATGAAAGCCGCTGCCCAGTCGCCGGTCGGCACCGTGCCCAGCGCGGTGATGCTCAACGCCAGGCTGCATGTCGGCATGCCCTTGATGGACATCCTGACGCGAACGCGCAGCCTGGGCGAGAAGCTCGCCGACGAGCCCGAGACCTGGCGCTGGCGCGACGGCGCAGGCGACAGCGTGCGGGTAGAGCTGATCGCTGGCCGCCTCGCCAGCTGGACGCTGGAGCGCGGCGAGCCGAACGGATCGGCATGAAAAAGGCCCGCCGAAGCGGGCCGGGGCCTGGCGAGATCCGCGCTCAGGCTTGCTTGCGGCGGCGGGCGATGAATCCCAGCCCGGCCAAGCCGGCGAGCATCATCGCGTAGGTTTCGGGTTCGGGGACGGGCTGGTAAAGCGTCGCGTGAGACAGGTCTTGCAGCTTGCCGTTCTTGTTGACCGCCGTGCCCGCGGTGCTGTAGATCAACGACGCCACATTGGTGACGCTGCTGTCGTAGTAGTACAGGCTGAACGCGTTGGCGGCTTTCAGCGCGATCGCGAACGGGCCGCTGACGGTTGGGCTGATGGAGAAACTGCCACCAGTGCTACCTGGCCCACTGACGTCCATGATCTCAAGCCAGCCACTGAGACCCGACAGGTTGGTGAGTTCAGCGTAGACATCGGCGTCCTGGTTCTTGTTGTTGCCGGCCCAAGCACCAGAACAGTTTGAGGCATTGACCGTGGTGTCCAGCACAGAGCAGGTCGGTGGAATCGCAGTGCTCAGCGCAGCCTGGGCCGGCGCGCCGATCAGAGCCGACAAGGCCACTGCCATGCCAGCGATGGCGGGCGTCGAAAGTTTGAAGCGCATGTTGAATGTTCCTTAGGAAGTCGATCGCAAGAAAAGCCCTGCAAAGTCATCGTGAAGGCGGTGTCCAAGAAAAACTTGACCGTTGTCGAGGTCCCTTTGAAGCCGCGACCGCCAGTCCTCCAACCCAGGGGGGTGCCCAGCAGCGCGGCAGGTCAGGTGCTGAATGCCCTGACACCGACCGACCAATCAGCGGCGGTCGGGAGCGTCGTCCCGATGGCCCCTAAAATCCCGCCCAGACCGCATCCCGCGACAACCCTAGAAGCTTTCTGCTGAGGAGACTTTCCCATGTCCATGTCCGACCGCGATGGCAAGATCTGGATGGATGGGCAGATGGTCGAATGGCGCGACGCCAAGATCCATGTGCTGACCCACACCTTGCACTACGGCTGCGGCGCCTTCGAAGGCGTGCGGGCTTACAACACCGCCCACGGCACTGCGATCTTCCGCCTGCCCGAGCACACCGAGCGGCTGTTCAACAGCGCCAAGATCCTGCGCATGAAGATCCCGTTCACACCCGAGCAGGTGATGGACGCGCAGCGGGCGGTGGTTCGCGAAAACAAGCTCGAGAGCTGCTACCTGCGCCCGCTGGTCTGGATCGGCGACGAAAAGCTAGGCGTCTCGCCCAAAGGCAACACCATCCACCTGATGGTCGCCGCCTGGCCTTGGGGCGCTTACCTGGGCGAGGAAGGGCTGGCGCGCGGCATCCGCGTCAAGACCAGCAGCTTCACCCGCCACCATGTCAACATCACGATGACCCAGGCCAAGGCGGTGAGCAACTACACCAACTCGATCCTGGCCAACATGGAAGTCACCGACGAGGGCTACGACGAAGCGCTGCTGCTCGACTCGTCGGGCTTCGTCAGCGAAGGCGCTGGCGAGAACATCTTCATCATCAAAAAGGGCGTGGTCTACACGCCTGACCTGTCGGCCGGTGCGCTCAACGGCATCACCCGCGACACCATCCTGGCGATCTGCAGCGACCTGGGCCTGAAGCTGATCGAAAAGCGCATCACCCGCGACGAGGTCTACATCAGCGACGAGGCCTTTTTCACCGGCACCGCCGCCGAGGTCACACCGATCCGCGAGTTGGACCGGATCGAGCTCGGCGCGGGTTCGCGTGGACCGATCACCGAGAAGATTCAGGCCGCGTTCTTCGACATCGTCAACGGCCGCAATCCCAAGTACGCCGCCTGGCTGACCAAGGTCTGAGTGCGATGAGCAAACCCGCCAACGTGATCGAGGTCGGCGCCAAGGACCTGCAAGGCCCTGGCGTGCTGACCTGCCCCAACACCAAGACGGCGCTGTGGAGCGAGCACCCGCGGGTCTTCATCGACGTCGCGACCACCGGCGAAGGCAAGTGCAGCTACTGCGGCACGGTTTACCGGCTCAAGGCCGGCGAGAAGCTGCACGCACACTGAGCGCCCCGAGGCCGGCCGACGCCGGCCGCCCCCCATGGGGGGTCAAGCCGCCAAGCCACCTTTACTTGAGCGCCCAGAGACCGTCGGCCGGCAGGGCCTGCCTACAATCCTGCGTCATGCCGCGATCCCAAGAATTCGTCCTCACCCTGGCCTGCCGCGACACCACCGGCATCGTCTACGCCGTCTCGGGCCTGCTGTTCCAGGCCGGCTGCAACATCATCGATTCTCAGCAGTTCGGCGACGTGCAGGGCGAGGACGCGACGGGCTTGTTCTTCATGCGCGTGCACTTCGCTGCGCCGCCTCAGTTGATGGGCGAAGGCATGCTCGAGAACCTGTTCTCGCATGTGCGCAAGCAATACGGCATGGATGCGCAATTCCACCCCGTGGCGCACAAACCGCGCTTGCTGCTGATGGTCAGCCAGCACGGCCATTGCCTGAACGACTTGCTGTTTCGCTGGCAGAGCGGGCAGTTGAACGTCGACATCCGGGCCATCGTCTCGAACCACAGCACCTACGCCGAACTGGCCCGCGGCTACGGCATCGATTTCCACCACCTGCCGCTGGCCAAGGGCAGCGACGCGGCGGCCAAGCGGGCGCAAGAGCAGACGGTCGAAGCGCTGGTCGACGCCGAGCGCATCGACCTGGTGGTGCTGGCGCGCTACATGCAGATCCTCAGCCCGGCGTTCTGCAACGCGCTCAAGGGCCGGCTGATCAACATCCACCACAGCTTTTTGCCCAGCTTCAAGGGTGCCAAGCCTTATTTCCAGGCCCATGCGCGCGGCGTCAAGCTGATCGGCGCGACGGCGCACTATGTCACCGCCGACCTCGACGAAGGCCCGATCATCGAGCAGGATGTCGAGCGGGTCGACCACTCGATGTCGGCCGAGCAGATCACCGCGGTCGGCCGCGATGTCGAGTGCGTGGTGCTGGCGCGCGCAGTGCGCTGGCATGTCGAGCACCGGGTGCTGATGAACGGCCACAAGTCGGTGATTTTCCGCTGAGCATGCGCGCTTTCCTGCTGCGCGACCCGATCTCGCGCCTGCGGTGCTCGCCGTACGGGTGTACGGCTGCGCTCCTCGACACAATCTCGGACCGCTCGCGACGAAAATCGCACATGCTCAGACCCACGCCATGACGAGAACGACACCGCAGACTGCGCATTTGATGGCTTCGCCTGACGACGTCGAGGCGCAGTTCTACGAGGCACTGCGCGAGGCCGACATCGACAAGCTGATGGCGCTGTGGGCCGACGACGACGAGGTGTTCTGCGTCCACCCGGGCGGCCCGCGCGTGGTCGGACCCAGGGCGATCCGGGTCGCTTTCGAAGCGATGTTCGGCAACGGCCGCATCAACGCCCACCCCGAGCGGCTGCGCAAGCTGCACACGCTGGACGCCGCGGTGCACAACCTGGTCGAGCGCATCGAGCTGCAGACCGACGCCGGGCTGCGCGTGGGCTATGTACTCGCGACCAATGTCTACCTCAAGACGGCGCTGGGCTGGCGCATCGTGGCCCACCATGCCAGCCCGGGCACGCCGCACGAGACACCCGAGGTCGTCGAGGCGCCGGCGGTGCTGCATTGAATCCCCCCCCGAAGCGCCTTCGGCGCCTCCAGCCACGGGGGCCGAGCCCGGGCGTTCAAGGTTCAGTGGACCTTGAACGCCTGGCGAGGGGGCGGGCCGCAAGGCACGCCGCGGCCTGCAAGGCACGCCAGTGGCCCGGCGAAGCCGGGTCCACGGCGTCCGCTGAATTGAGCGTGACGGGTGCGTCTGGGGTGTTGTGCGCCGGCAGAGACGACTGAAGGCCCGGCTGATGCAAGGTTTTCGTGCCCCTTGGTGGCTGCCCGGCGGCCATGCCCAGACGATCTGGCCTGCGCGGCTGGGTCGGCAGGAGCCAACCCCAGGTGGTCGGCCGCTGAGCTACCGGCGCGAGCGCTGGACCACGCCCGACGGCGACTTCATCGATGTCGACCATCTCGACGAAGGGGCGGCGCCGGACGCGCCGCTGCTGGTGCTGTTTCACGGCCTGGAGGGTTCGTCGCAAGGCCTGTACGCGCTGGCCTTCGCGCATTGGGCGCGGCGCGCCGGCTGGCGCTTCGTGGTGCCGCATTTCCGCGGCTGCTCTGGCGAGCTCAACCTCGCCCCCAGGGCCTACCACTCGGGCGATTTCGAGGAGATCGGCTGGATCCTGGACCGGCTGCGCACCCAGGAGAGCGCAGCGCTGCGCGCGGTGGGCATCTCGCTGGGCGGCAATGCGCTGCTGCGCTGGGCTGAAGCCTCAGGAGACGCAGCAGCCGGCGTGGCTCGGGCGGTGGCTGCCGTGTGCTCACCGGTGGATCTGGCCGCCAGCGGCAGGGCGATAGGGCGAGGGTTTAACCGGCAGGTCTACACCCGGATGTTCCTGCGCACCATGGTGCCCAAGGCGCTGGCCAAGCTGACCCAGCACCCGGGCCTGTTCAGCCGCGAGGCGATGCTCGCAGTGCGCGACCTCTACGCCTTCGACAACTTGTTCACCGCGCCACTGCACGGTTTTGCCAGCACCGAGGATTACTGGGCCCGCGCATCGGCCAAACCGCAGCTCGCGCAAATCCGCATCCCGGCGCTGCTGCTCAACGCCCGCAACGACCCATTCGTGCCGGCGGCCAGCCTGCCCAAGCCTGGCCAAGTGGGCAAGCATGTCACGCTCTGGCAACCCGAACACGGCGGCCATGTCGGCTTTCCTGGCGGGCGTTTCCCAGGCCATGTGCGCAGCCTGCCCGACGGCGTGATGGGCTGGCTGGCGCAGGCCTGAAACCACAAAGACGAAAGAACCCATGGACGAGATCGTCAAGGCAGCGCTGAAGAAATGGCCCAACGTGCCGCATTGCCACGGCTGGCTGGCGCTGGACGCGCGCGGCGACTGGTACATGCGCGACGAGCGAATCCAGCAGGCCGGGCCTTTCCCACAGGTCAAGGGCAGCCGCATCACGCACGACAAGCTCAAGGCTTTCATCGAGCGCAACTACCTGGCCGACGAGGCCGGTCGCTGGTTCTTCCAGAACGGCCCGCAGCGGGTCTATCTGCAATTGGAGGCCGCACCCTGGGTCTGGCGGGTGCAGTGGCCGGCGCAGCCAGGACCGCCCTCAGTCACCAGCCACACCGGCCTGAATGCCTTGGTGAGCAGCTGCTGGCTGGACGAGGACGGCAGGCTCTACCTGGCGACCGACATCGGTTTTGGCATCGTCCACAGCCAGGACATGCTCGACGCCGCGCAAGCGGTCGAACAAGGCCTGTGGCAGCCCGAGGCGTTGCTGGCCGCTGAAGCGCCAGCGCGCTTCGCATATGTCAGGGACCCAGCCGCGGCTTGAACCCGGTCGAGCGGCGCGCTAGCTGCCGCCCGGCACCGTCTTACTTGGACGCAGCTGCAGCTGCCGCAGGCGCCTTGGGTTCTTCGAACTTGGCGCCGCCCTTGTTGGCCATGTAGACCACCGCGCGACCGATTTCGACATCGTTGAAATCGCCGCCACCCTGGGCCGCCATCGCGTTCTTGCCCTTGAGCGCCGAGTTCAGCAGCGCGTCGTAACCAGTCTTGTTGCGCGGGCCCCAGGCGGCTTCGTCGCCGACCTTGGGCGCGCCAGCCGCACCGCTGACATGGCATGCCGCGCACTGGGCCTGGAACACCTGATCGCCGGTCTTGAGCACGCCAGGGTTGGCCGCGTCCTTGACCTCGATCGATCCCACAGGCTGGATGCGCTTGCCGACGGCGTCGGCCGACATGCCGTCGCTGCCAGCGCCGACCTTGTCACCGAAATTGACGAAGTTGGCCAGCATGATGATCGCCACGATTGGCACCACAAACGATGCCACCACCGCAGCGATCAGTTGCTTTGGCGTCTTGATCGGGCCTTCGTGGTTTTCTTCCCTGGCAGCGTCGCTCATTGAAATCCTCTTTGTATCCTTGACCGTGCTCGGCACGCAGGCTGTTGCGCGCTGGCAAAACTCAATAATTATAGCGAGGCCTCGGGTTCACCCGAGGCTGTCGGCCAGACGTTCCATGCAAGCGGGCAGCGGTGGCATAGAATGCGAATCCGCTGCTGCGACCGTGGTGAAGTGGATATCATTGGGCCCTCCGAAGGCTTAGTCGCAAGTTCGATTCTTGCCGGTCGCACCAAAGCCTTTGTGCCGACATCGCTGGCGCCAGCCGCCGATACCAAACCTCGGTTTGAGACCCGCCCAGCCGGCAAATTCGCCAGCTCCCCGGACTCACCCAGCCAAGCTGCCCCTCAAGGCTTCGAGCCAGACCCACACCGCCTGCGCGCCGGGGTCGACATGGCCGATCGCGCGCTGCCCGAGATAGCTCGACCGCCCCCGCTTCGGCAACAGCGCTGCGCTGTCGAGAGCGCCTTGCGCCGCGGCTGCAGCAGCGTTTTGCAAGGCCTGCACCAAGGTCTGGCCAGCGGCCGCACCCTGCGCGGCCGGGATCAAGGCATCGAGCATCGTGCAGTCGCCCAAACGGGCGCCACCGACCTCGGCGATACCGACGCTGGCCTCATGCAGCGCGCGCGCCAGGCCTTGGGCTGCGCTGGACGGCCCGGCCTCGAAGACCACGGCCGCGCGCAACAGCCCGATCGAATACAGCGGCCCCGAGGTGCCGCCGACCGCGCGACGCAGCGTCGCCGACAGCGCGCGCAGCGTGGCTGCGGTGTCGTGCAGCGGGTAGCCAGCGCGCTCGGCCAGCACCGCCCTCGCGCCGCGCGCCAAGCTGATGCCGAGGTCACCGTCGCCCACCACCTGGTCGAGTTGCGTCAGCCTGGCCTCGGCCGCGAGCAGCGCCGCGCAGACCGCGTCCAGAACGCTGGCGCTGGCGTGGCCGGCCGCGTCAAGGCGCGCTGCGGGCTGGGCTGGGCCGGCGCGACCCAACAAGACCTGCGGCGCGCTGCGCACCGCACCATGCGCAGCCCCCGGCCAGGCCGGTGCCTGGGCCGGCGCGTCTAGCGCAGCCAGGCGCTGGTCATCGAGCCGCAGCAGCGTGATCGACACGCCGGCCATCTCCAGCGCGGTGAGAAAGCCGCCGCTCCACAGCCGTTCGACCCGTAGGCCGAGCGCGCTGGCCTGCGCCACTGCGGCGCGGGCGACGATCGCGATCTCCATCGCCGGTGTGCCGCCCAGGTTGTTGACCAGCAGCGCGACGCGATCGCCAGCCACCAGCGCGAGGTCGGCAACGATGGCCCCGAGCAGCTGGGCGACGATCGCGTCGGCAGGCTCGATCGCACTGCGCCGAACACCGGCCTCGCCGTGGATGCCCAGGCCGAGCTCGACCTCGTCGGCCGCAAGCTCGAAACCCGGCCGGCCCGCCGCCGGCACCGTGCAAGGCGTGAGCGCGACGCCCATCGTGCCGATCGCAGCCGCCGCGTCCGCCGCCGCCGCCCGGACCTGGGCCAGCGTGCCGCCGGCTGCGGCCACCGCGCCGGCGATCTTGTGCACCAGCACCGTGCCGGCCAAACCGCGCCGACCGGCATGGTCTCCCTGTGCGGCGAGCGCGACGTCGTCGGCCACCACCACCATCTCGACCGCCCAACCCTCGGCGCGGGCGATTTCGGCGGCCAGGCCGAAGTTGAGCCGGTCACCGGTGTAGTTCTTGACGATCAGCAGCACACCGCCGGGCCCCGCCACCGCGTGGATCGCGGCGAGCACGGCATCGGTCGACGGCGAGCTGAAGACATCGCCCACCACCGCCGCTGTCAACATCCCCGGACCGATGTAGCCCGCGTGCGCGGGCTCGTGGCCAGCACCGCCGCCTGAGACCAGCGCCACCTCACCGCGGGCCTTGATCGCCTCGACGTCGGCGCGCAGCGCAACCTGCTGGCCGTCCAGCAGCGCGATCTGCGGGTGGGCCATCGCCAGCCCGGCCAGCATCTGCGGCACGATCGATTGGACGTCGTTGATCAGCTTCTTCATCACGGTTTCCTCTGCCCTGCTGTTGCGACCGCTGCGACCACCCCGAGCGGATTACGGGGTCCTGGGCCATCGAAGATTGTCACCCCCGAAGTCTCGCTCGCACTCACCAGGACCCGATGCATTTTCAGCGCTTGCGGCGCAAGCGACAGGCCGCAAACTGCGTAGCGCCGCCGGCAGCGGGCTTGAGCGGCAGAATCGGCCTGACCATGCAGCACGCCAACCAGCTTCTGCCGCTTGCCCGCCGCACCACCCGCCGCGCCACCGGTTGGCGCCGCGCACAAACGCTGTGGCTGGCCGCGGCCTCGCTGCTCGCCGCCTGCGGCAGCAGCCCGCCCCTGCCAGGGGGCAAACTGCCGAGGCCGGTCAGCGCGGTCAGCGCGATCGAGACCGGGCGAGATGGCCCCGGCGCCAACCCACCGCCCGATCTGCACCAGGTGCCCAACGCCAACCCCAGGCTCGAAGCGGTGCGCAGCGGCGGCCCCAACAAGCCCTACGCGGTGCTGGGTCAGTTCTACCAGCCGCTGAGCGGCGACCCGCCACTGTTCGAGCGCGGTCTGGCCTCCTGGTACGGCCGCAAGTTCCACGGCCAGGGCACGGCCACCGGCGAGACCTACGACATGTACGCGATGACCGCTGCGCACAAGACCATGCCGCTGCCGAGCTACGCCCGGGTCCGCAACCCGGCCAACGGCCGCGAGGTGGTCGTGCGCGTCAACGACCGTGGGCCCTTCCACAGCGACCGGGTGATAGACCTGAGCTACACCGCAGCGCTCAAGCTCGGCGTGCTCGCTGGCGTCGCGCCGGTCGAAGTCGAGCGCATCACCTACGAG
Organism: Bordetella parapertussis; assembly: GCA_945878355.1. Lineage (GTDB taxonomy): Bacteria > Pseudomonadota > Gammaproteobacteria > Burkholderiales > Burkholderiaceae_C > Pseudaquabacterium. The sequence goes on from CAMCTC010000052.1 coordinate 28,412, forward strand.
GCGATACGCACCGGCGCCTGGCGTGCACCCGCCGGTGAACCGAGCACTGCGCTCACAGCCTTGCAGCTGCCCGCGACTGCGGGCTGGCCGGTCGACGACCCGATCGCCGAGATCGCGCGCCGCAGCGCAGCGACGCCGATCCCAACACCCGCCAAACCTGCCAGCGCAACAGCGCAGGCCGCCCCGGGCTTCTGGCTGCAGCTCGGCGCTTTCGGCCAGCGCGACGGCGCGCTGGGCTTGCAGCAGAAGATGGCGCTAGAAGCCGCTTGGCTGTCGCCGCTGATGGCGATCTTCAACGAGCGCAACCTGCACCGCCTGCAAGCAGGTCCCTACGCCAGCCGGGCCGACGCGACCCGGGCCGCCGAGCGGCTGCGCGAAGCCTTGAGCCTGCTGCCGACGATCGTCGACAGGCGCTGAGACCGACTTGCCATCATCTAGATCGTAAATTAAACTAACCGGACTTAGTCTACTGAAATCATTTGATGCTGACCGTCAATATCCACGAAGCCAAGACGCATTTGTCCAGGCTGGTCGAGCAGGCCGTCCAAGGCGAGCCTTTCGTGATCGCGAGGGCTGGCAAGCCACTGGTGATGGTCTCGGCCTTGATCGACGCGCCACCGAGCCCGGCCAAGCGACTGGGCTTCATGGCCGGGCAAATCAGCGTTCCGGATGATTTCGATCGGATGGGAGGCCTCGAGATCGAACAGCTCTTCGGCGGTGCCGCTTGAAGCTGCTGCTCGACACGCACCTGCTGCTCTGGGCCGCCGGCCCCTGCGAACGCCTGTCCGAAGTCGCACGAGCGATGATCGAGTCACCCGACAACGAGTTGTTCTTCAGCGCCGCCAGCCTTTGGGAAATTGCGATCAAAAACGGCTTGGGCCGCGATGATTTTCAGGTCGATACGCGATCGTTGCGCAGGGCCTTGCTCGACAACGGCTATCACGAACTGCCCATCACCAGTGCGCATGCCGTCGCCATCGATGTGCTGCCATCCTTGCACAAAGATCCCTTCGATCGCCTGCTGCTGGCACAAGCGATGGTCGAAGGCATCACGCTGCTGAGCGCCGACGCGGTGGTGGCCCAATACCCAGGGCCGGTGCGCAAGGTTTGAAGGCTCAGACCCGCCACCGCTGACGGCTAGGCCAGCGTTTGCTTGAGTGCCAGCAAGTGGCAGCTGCTGCCGGCGATGACCCACAGGTGCCAGACCAGGTGGCTGTAGGCCATGCGCCGGTCGAGCAGGAAAAACAGGCTGCCGATCGAGTACGCCAGGCCGCCGGCCACCAGCAGTTGCAAGCCCAGCTCGGGCATCGCTGCGAGCACCGGCCTGGCCATCAGCGCGACCATCCAGCCGAACAAGAGGTAGAGCCCGGTCGACCAGACAGCGTGCCGCAACCGGTCGGTCAGCTTGAGCGCAACGCCGACCAGCGCGACCGCCCAGACCACCGCCAGCGGCTGCCAGTCTTGGCCACGTTGGACCTCGCCGAGCGCGAACGGCGTGTAGCTGCCGGCGATGAAGACAAAGATCAGCGCGTGATCGCAGCGCCGCAATGCCCGCTTGGCTTTGCCAGCGGGCAGCGCGTGGTAGACCGCCGAGACCCCGTACATCAACACCATCGTGGTGATGAAAACGGTCAGACCCAGGTGACGCAAGGGGTAGCGCGCAGCGTCGACCTGGTCGGCCAGCACCGGCATCGCGGCCAGCGCCAGCAGACCGCCCAGCAGATGGCTCGCGGCATTGGCGCGCTCCTCGCGCAAGGTCTGGCCGGACAATGGATGGTCGTGCACCTGCGTCCCCGGGTTCGCCACGACAGCGCGGCAGCACCCGGTCTTCGGCCATTGCCGCGCCAGCTTGACCGAAGCTTGTGTTGCGCGGCGACCGCAGTTGCAAGCAGTTGTTCGTTGACAAATTGCTCGGCCACCCACAGCGGTGAATCGGCGCTGCCACACAAGGTTCTTCTCCGGTTGCGATACTCCCGGCCTTCGTCTCGACATGCCGGCAACCCTTGACCTCCCCCGCTGATTCACGCCAGACCTGGCTGCAGGCTTACCAATCGGTTCGCCAGCATTCGCAGCAACTCACCGAAGGCCTGAGCGCCGAAGACCAGTCGCTGCAATCGATGCCGGAGGCCAGCCCCAGCAAATGGCACCTGGCCCACACCACCTGGTTTTTCGAGACCCTGGTGCTGCAAGCCCATGCCCCCGGCTACCAAGCGGTCGATTCGCGCTGGGCCCGGCTGTTCAATTCGTATTACGAGTCGCTGGGACCACGACACCCGCGGCCACAGCGTGGGCTGCTCAGCCGGCCCTCGCTGGCCGAGGTCTGGCAGTACCGATTACAGGTCGACGACGCGATGCAGCGCTTCATCACCAGCGCCGGCGCCGCGGCCTGGTCCGCCGCCGCCGACACGCTGAGGCTGGGCCTGCACCATGAGCAGCAACACCAGGAACTGCTGTTGACCGACATCCTGCATGCGTTCTCGCTCAACCCGTTGCGGCCAGCCTATGCGCCAGTCCCCGAGCGGCTGCCCGACACCACCAGTTCGCCGCTGCGCTGGCTGTCAATGGCAGGCGGCCCGGCACAGGTCGGCCACGAAGGCTCAGGTTCGGGCTCGGGCTTCGGCTTCGACAACGAGCGGCCTCGCCACACCTGCTGGCTCGCACCCCATGCGCTGGCCTCGCGGCTGGTGAACTGTGCCGAGTACGCCGATTTCATCGCCGACGGCGGCTACCGCCGGGCATCGCTGTGGTTGTCCGACGGCTGGGCCGAAGTCCAGGCGCGAGGCTGGCAAGCCCCGGCGTATTGGTTGGCGAAGGCCGACGACGGCAGCCACAGCGAGGGCTATGACCAGTTCACGCTGCACGGCGTGCAGGCTTTGAACCCCGCCGCGCCGGTCTGTCATTTGAGCGCTTACGAAGCCGCGGCCTATGCGGCTTGGGCTGACGCGAGGTTGCCGACAGAGTTCGAGTGGGAGCATGCCGCTGCGCAGCAGTCCGGCGCCGACTCGACGCCGCTGCAGCAACTCCAGGGCCAAGCCTGGCAATGGACGGCCTCGGCTTACGCGCCCTACCCGGGGTTCCGGCCGCTGGCCGGACCAGCGGCCGAGTACAACGGCAAGTTCATGGTCAACCAGCTGGTGTTGCGCGGCAGCAGCCTGGCCACGCCGCCCGGCCACGCCAGGCTGAGCTACCGCAACTTCTTCCCGCCCGCAGCGCGCTGGCAATTCAGCGGCCTGCGGCTGGCGCGCGACGGGGCCTCGGCTTGAGCGCGACCGGCGTCCATCGACCTGAACCCAGCGCCGAGGGCTTCGGCCGCGCGCTGCGCGATGGTTTGCGCAGTGAGCCGCGCGGGGTCGCGCCCAAGTACTTTTACGACCGTCAGGGCTCGGCGCTGTTCGACCGCATCTGCGAGTTGCCCGAGTACTACCCCACCCGCACCGAGTTCGCGATCCTGCGCCAGCACGCCGCCGAGATGGCCGAATGCATAGGCCCGCAGGCCGAGCTGATCGAGTTCGGCGCCGGCTCGCTACAGAAAATCCGCTTGCTGCTCGGCGCGCTGCAACGTCCGGCGCGATTCGTGCCGATCGACATCTCGGCTGAACACCTGCACGCGGAGTCGCAGCGCTTGGCCGCCGAACACCCCGGCCTGCTGGTGTTGCCGCTGGCGGGCGACTTCAGCGCCGAACTCGCGCTGCCGCCGCCGGCGCCCGGCAGCGTGCGCCGGGTCGGTTTCTTCCCGGGCTCATCGATCGGCAACTTCGCGCCGGCCGACGCGCTGCTGTT
>CAMCTC010000053.1 GCA_945878355.1 Bordetella parapertussis
GGCATGCGGATCACGTGCACGCCAGGCTCGCTGCGGATGTGGCTGTCGCTGTCGGCAAACACGAACAGCTCGCCGCCGCGGGCGCGCACTTCCTGCAGGTTGCTCTTGAGCTTCTCCAGCAAAGCGTCGTTGGGCGCGATCGTCACCACTGGCATCGACGAGGTCACCAGCGCCAGCGGGCCGTGCTTCAACTCACCCGCCGGGTAGGCCTCGGCGTGGATGTAGCTGATCTCCTTCAATTTCAGCGCGCCTTCCTGGGCGATCGGGTAGTGCAGGCCGCGCCCTAGGAACAGCGCGTTTTCCTTGCGCGCGAACTCGGCCGCCCAGGCGATCACCTGGGGCTCGAGCGCCAGCACCGCCTGCACCGCGACCGGCAGGTGGCGCAGCGCCTTGATGTGCTCGGCCTCCTGGGCCGCGCTGAGCCGACCGCGCTGCTGCGCGAGCGTCAAGGTCAGCAGGAACAAGGCCACCAGCTGGGTCGTGAAAGCCTTGGTCGAGGCGACGCCGATCTCGACGCCGGCGCGCGTCAGGAAGTGCAGCTTGCACTCGCGAACCATCGCGCTGGTCGCGCCGTTGCAGATCGTCAGCGTGTGCGGCTGGCCCAGGCTGCGCGCGTGTTTGAGCGCGGCCAGCGTGTCGGCGGTCTCGCCACTCTGGCTGATCGTCACGACCAAGGTGCGCGGATCGGGCACGCTGTCGCGGTAGCGGTATTCGCTGGCGACTTCCACGCTGCAGGGGATACCGGCGATCGACTCGAGCCAGTACTTGGCGGTGCTGCCGGCGTAATAGCTGGTGCCGCAGGCCAGGATCAGCACCCGATCGATCTGCTTGAAGACCTGGTAGGCACCATCGCCGAACAGCTCGGGCGTGATGCCGGCCACCGACTCCAGCGTGTCAGAGATCGCGCGCGGCTGCTCGAAGATCTCTTTTTGCATGTAATGCTGGTACGGCCCCAGCTCGGCAGCGCCAGTGTGGGCGTGGACGGTCCGCACCTCGCGCTGCACAGGCTGGAACCGGCCGTCGGCTTGGCGCGCGCTGATCCAATGCTTGCCCAGTTGCAGGTCGACCACGTCGCCTTCTTCGAGGTAGACGATCTGGTCGGTGACGCCTGCCAGCGCCATCGCGTCCGATGCCAGGAAGCTCTCGCTCTGGCCTTCGTGATGGCCTAGGCCGAGCACCAGCGGCGAGCCCTCGCGCGCGCCGACCACCCGGTGCGGCTCGTCACGACAGAACACAGCGATCGCGTAAGCACCCTTGAGCTGCAGCGTGGCGCGCTGCACCGCGTCGAACAGGTCGCCGTCGTAGAGCTGGTGCACCAGATGGGCGATGACCTCGGTGTCGGTCTGGCTCTCGAACACATAGCCCTTGCGCTGAAGCTGTTCGCGCAGCTCATCGTGGTTCTCGATGATGCCGTTGTGCACCAGCGCGATCCGGTCGTTAGAGAAATGAGGGTGGGCGTTGTGCAGCGCCGGCACGCCGTGGGTGGCCCAGCGCGTGTGCGCGATACCGGTGCCGCCCAGCACCTGGTCCTCGACAACCTGCAGGCCTAACTCGGCGACACGGCTGGTGCTGCGGGTGCGGCGCAAGCCGCCGCCTTGGTGCACTGCGACGCCGCAGGAGTCATAGCCTCGGTATTCAAGCCGCTTCAGACCCTCGACCAGGATAGGGACGATGTTGCGATGGCTGACGGCGCCGACGATGCCACACATGGTTGAAGCCTTGCAGAAGCGATGGAGGCCAGATCCTAGTCAAGACCTGAAAAAATATGTGCTACTTTTTTCGCAAATTTAGAAATATTCGATCAACTCCACATCAATCGGAAAGATAATTTCAAAATCTCCACAAAAAGTAACGAATTGACTGTCATGGAAGCTCTGGACTCGCTCGACCTACGACTGCTGGACTTGCTGCAAGCCGATGCCTCGCGCTCCAACCAGGCCTTGGCAGCGGCCGCTCATGTCTCGCCTGCGACCGCGCTGCGCCGTGTGCGAAGGCTGGTCGAGACCGGCGTGATCGAGCGCCAGGTGGCGATCGTCTCGCCGCAACAAGTGGCCGGGCTCAGCGCGATCGTCGAGGTCACACTGGACCGCCAGGGCGCCGAGCACCTGAGCGCTTTCGAGCAACGCGCGGTGATCGAAGCGCCGGTTCAGCAGTGCTACCGGGTCTCGCCCGGGCCAGATTTCGTGCTGATGCTGTGGGTCGCCGAGATGACCGATTACCACGCACTGGTGCAGCGCCTGTTCACCCAGGATGCCAACGTTCGCAACGTCAAGACTTTTTTCGCGACCCACCGCGCCAAGTTCGAGCCTGCGGTGACGCTGGCGCCGCCGCGGGCGGCTTAGGCTGCGGCCCCGGGTCAGCGCAGCGGCGCGTCGTCCGTCGCCAGCAGCGCCTGCAGCCGCGCCAGCGCAGCGTCCACCGCCACGCCATGGCCGGCGATCGCGGCCAGCACCTGGGTTGGGGTGCGCTCATCACGCTCAACCCGGGCATGGGCGTTCACCGCCTTCAGGTCGAAGGTCGCCGCGTCGATCGCGGCAGCTCGGGCCTGCGCATCACGCAAGGCCCGGTCACAGGCGGCCAAGGATTGCCGAATCGGCGCCAGCGCGCCCACCATCGCCCGCACCACCTCGCGCGGGGTGAAAAACTGACCACCGTCGCTGTTCTTCTCGCCCATCTTCAGCAGCAGGTCTTCGCACAGCTGCGACAGGGTGGTTGCGACGGCGAGCCGCGCCTTGGCGGCAACGGTGGATTGGGGGGCTAGTGCCATGGCGTCGGTCAATCGATCAGGGAAGGGTTTCAGGGGCCGGGGGCCGGGGATCAGGGCGGGCAACCGACTGGTCGGCGAACAGCATGCGGCCGCAGCGAGATGTCAGCCGACCAGCTTGTCGTAGTCGGCGTGCGTGCCGATCCAGAACCAGTGCACGCCACCGGGCTGCGGCAGCCCCAGCGCCCGGTAGTAAAGCCCGACCCGAACGCTGACCATCTTGCCGCCACCCAGCGTCTTGAACTGCAGCGAAGGGTGCGTCGAGTCCTAATTCAGCAGGGCATAACACCGGTTCGACAGCGCCTGGATCTCCGTCGGCAGCGCGTCGTGGCAACGCCAGAAGCGCTTGGACGCGGTGTGCTTCAAAGCGCGCGCGCGGGGCCGGCGTTGAAGTCGTCGGCCGCCTCGGCCAACAATGCATCCAGCTTGCCGGCGGCCAGGTCGCCGTCGATCTGCTGGTCCCAGGCCGCGAAGTCGAATTCGGCGAACCAGCGGCGGAACTCCGCCAGTTCCTGCGGTGGCAGGGCCTTCACTGCGTCTTCGATGGCCTTGACGTCGGGCATGGTCGTTCCGTGGGGAAGTGGATTGATTTTGAGTATGCCTGACAGCCCGTTTCGTTCCAACGCAGCCGTCGCGGGTGCTGGCGTCGTGCGCGTTGCGGTCGCTGCATCACTGCTGCAAGCTTCCTCACGCGGCGTTCAGCGCGAGCGCGCCATCAGCACGGTGGCGTCGGCATGCCCGCCACACCGTCGACGTGCGCAAGCGTGGCTGGGCCGAGGGCGCCGGGTGGCCGGATGCCGGAGGTAAAGGAGGAGCCGGCGGCCGCCTTTGGCCGACGGCGGGGGACACGCAGGCAACCGGCCACCCGGTGGCCTTGGCCTCGCGCCGACGCTAACGGGGTTCGACGGCAGTCGACCCGTACAGACCGTCACGACACGCACCAGACTGATGAGCACGCTCGGCATCATGGACAGGCATCACCGAAGGCCTGGGCCAGCAGGCGGGCGGGCAGGCGTTCGATTTCGGCGAGCCGTCTGGCAATGCTGGTCTGCAGCGCCTCGGCTTCGACCAGCGCGGCCTTGACCCTGGCCACCAGCGCCAGCTGCTGCGCCATCGGCACCAATGGCACCTCAAACGCGTTCAGCACCGCACCGCTCAGGTTGGACTGGTTGCCGCCGCGCGACTCGGACAGCGCCCGCAAGTCGTTGTAGGAATGGCGCAGCCAGAACTGCAGGTAGTCGGCGTCCAGGTGCTCGGACGGCAGGATGGCAAAGCAGGCCTGGTTGGTGGTGGCAGGCACTTCCAGCACGGCCGACTGCCCGCGGGTCTTGCCCTGGCCGTACATCGCCACCAGCACCGTGCGGGCGGGCAGCAGGCTTAACGAACATTCCTGCAGAGCGCGCTCAGAGATGGCCTCTTCGGTCTGGTGGATCGGTGCGAAGGCCACTTCACCGGTTTTCACCCAGGGATGAACGGGCGGCGTCCAGCAATCGGCGCGGCTGCGCGAGGGGGTCGTGCCGCTGGAAGTCTGGGTGATGTCGACTAGCCGGTTCCGTCGTGCACTTCGGAGCGACGAAAATTCAAACCGCAGAGTGGCTTCGACCAAACAGCAAGCCTCTCTAAGCTGGGCCTGAGCGGCACCGACTGCAGCTGAAAGTGCTGCACCCTGCGCACAAAGACGGTCAGACACCAGGCGCTGCTCGCCGAACTCAAGTCGCGGAACACGTATCGAGTCCAGAAGATCCTGATTGATGGTCAACTGGCCGGCCGAAGTCGAGGCAGCCGCTTCAATGACGGCACGCGCCGGCGGCGCAGCCATGCACAACTTCGCGAACCGCCGATCGAGTCCTGGTTTGAGCTGAACTCGTATGAGGCGGTCATTGAAGATCATGTCGGTCGGCAGCCCCGCACCCACCACGGCGCAACGGCCAACGATTTCCCGTGCCCCGTTCACGCGCACGAACAGCAGATCACCAGCCCTCAGCCGGTAAGTCTTGGCATCCTTGTCGCTGACGAGGCCACGGCGCCGATTCGCAATATTGATCACGCCGCTGGATACATCGGCAATTCGCAGGACGATTGGCCGATGTGGATCGCGCCGGGGTTGCGCCGCAGCACCTCGGACCAGCGGCCCCAGGCCGAGCGGTGGCACTCGTCGATGACGATCACCGAGAAGGCGTCGTCGGCGTAGTGGCGGCTCAAGAAGCTCGGCGCGCCGCTGTCCTCGTCCAGCCCCAGGGTCTGGTAGGTGGCAATGTGCACCTTGGCGTTGCGCGCGGCGTTGCGGCCGTCCTCGGTTTGCACCGCCCGTACGCTGCCGGCGGGGAAGGCCCGGCCGATCTTGTCGAGTGCCTGGGCGCGCAACTCGTCATGGTCGCACAGGAACAACGCCGGCTTGGCCAGGCGACCTCCCTCGTGCAGCCGCTACAACAGGTTGGCGGCAATGATGGTCTTGCCGGCGCCGGTGGCCAGGCTCAGCAGCACACGCGCCGGCTGACCGGCCTGCTCGCACTGCGGCACTTTGGCAAAGGCGGCAAGGATGGCGGCGTCCTGGTCATAACGCGGCCGGTTGTAGGCCGAGCTGTCGGCCTGGAACAGTAGCGCGGCCTCGGGCGAGCCGATATCGAGCCCTTTTTCCAGGGCGTAACGCGCGCTCAACGCGGCGTGGCTGGGAAAGTCAGCCAACGGTAGCGGGCAGGCGTGCAGCCCGGTGCCGGCGTCGAATTCATCGTAGCGGTGGCCGTTGGTGGCGAACACATACTGCACGGCATGGCGGGCACAGGTGGAATAACGTCTGAACTAAGCGGGCGACGACGGTAGGACGCCAGGCCCAGGCTGGTGAGAATGTACCGCGTACCACCAGACCGGGCCTGGTGGCCTGCCGTTGGCGCTCCGCTTGAGAGAGGGGTTAGGCCGCACTCGGCGCATGCCAGTGAAAGACGAGAGTAGTGGATGCGTCTTCGTTGAGCCGACGCTCGGCGAGCACCATGCCGGCTTTGGTGAGCACACGCTGCGAGGCCAGATTCTCCAGGGCCACGGTAGCGATGATGCGAGGGAGTGCATGGGCGCGAGCCCCGTAGGCTAGAAGTTGGGGAACCACTTCCGACGCAAGACCGGAGCCCCAGTGAGAACGAAGGAGAGCGTACTTGATCTCCGGTTCGACTTGGCCGCCGGGATGTACCAGGCCCGCGAAGCCTACGACGCGCCCCGAGTCTCGGTGGTCTAGCGCGAACATGCCATAGCCGCGCTTGGCATAGTTCGCCTCGGTAACCTTGAACCACTCCTCGCACTGGATTTGAGTGATGGGTTTTCCCTCACCGACCCATCGCATCGCCGCTGGGTCGGAGTAGACCGCAAGCAGAGGTTCGAAGTCCTCTGGGATCCAGCGCCTGCACAGAAGGCGTTCTGACTGAAAGATGATGGAGGACACGAGGTGTTGGGTGTGTGCGGCCTAACCCTTGGCCTGCTGCATGCCGACCATGGGCTGGACGTCTTCGGCCTTGGCTTCGAGCACGCCCACCGGCCACGGTTTGGGCAGGCTGGCATGGTGCACGTAAATCAGGTAATCGGTGCGGCCGTTGTCACGCCGGCCCTTGAAGCTCGTGGGCTCAACTGGAGGCGGCGTCTCCAGCCGGATCTTCCACGGATCGTCATAGCCCTTGGTCGCCAGCACCGGGTTGATGAGGTGGTACTTGGTACTCTCTTCATTCATGCCCACGGTGCGGCTCCCTGCGGTTGCCCCCCTACAGCGCCCATTGTGCCGGGCAGGGCCGCCCGCCTCACAGCTTCAACAGCGCCAGCCCCTTGAGGTACTCGCCCTCGGGGAACTCGATCGTCGTCGGGTGGTCGCAGCTGGCCTCGAGACGCTGCAGGATCGCCGCGTTGACGCCGGCGTCGAGCCCAGCGCCGGCGACGATCTTGTGGAACAGATCGGCGCTGATGCCGCCCGAGCAGCTGAAGGTCAGCAGCAGCCCGCCCGGCGCCAACAGCTTGAGCGCCAAGCGGTTGATGTCCTTGTAGGCTCTCGCGGCGCGCTCGGCATGCGCCGCTGTGGGCGCAAATTTGGGCGGGTCGAGCACGATCGCGTCGAAGCTTCGTCCGGCGGCCAAGGCCTCGCGCAGCCAGTGATTGACATCGGCATCGGCGAACTCGCAGGCCGCATCGTCGAAGCCGTTGCGCCGGATGTTTTCACGCGCCAGTGCCAACGCCGGCGCAGAAGAGTCGACGCTGACGACTTGTTGCGCGCCGCCGGCGAGCGCCGCGACGCTGAAGCCGCCGGTGTAGCAAAAGCAGTTCAGCACGCTGCGGCAGCCGAGTTGGCGCACCAACTCGGCGAAGCGCCTGCGGTTCTCGCGCTGGTCGAGGTAGTAGCCGGTCTTGTGGCCTTGCGCCAGGTCTACGCCCAGGGTCCAGCCATGCTCGGTGATCGCAAGCTCGGTCGCCGTTTGCCCCGCCACCCCGCCGCGCAACCAGCCGGTGTGCGGCGCCAGCCCTTCGAGGGCCCGGACACTGGCATCGGACCGCTCGTAGACCTGGTGCAAGCCGGTGATCTTGCACAGCGCGTCGGCGATCACCTCGCGCCAGCGCTCAGCGCCAGCCGACAGGAATTGGGCGCACAACACATCGCCATAGCGGTCGACGATCAGCCCGGGCAGGCCGTCGGCCTCGCCATGGACCAAGCGCATCGCGTCGCTGGCGATGCCCAGGCGACCGCGCAGCGCGATCGCACGGCGCAAGCGTGACTCGAAAAAAGCCGCGTCGATTCGCTCGGTCTCGACAAAGCTCCAGGCCCGGACCCGAAACATCGACTGCGGGCTGAAAGCGCCCCAGGCCAGAAACTGACCCGCGTGGGATTCGACCCGCACGGTCTCACCGGCGTCGGCACCGCCTCGGGCCACGCTGCCCTCGAACACCCAAGGGTGGCGGCGCTGCAGCGAGCGCTCCTTGCCGTCGCGCAGTCGGATCGTCTTCATCGACCCGATTGTCACCGCGAGCGAACTGGCCTCGGGCTAGCTCCGGCGGTCACTTGCGCTTGGCGCGGGGATGGGCCACATCGGGCACCGATGCAAAGGCGCGAAGCGGCGGGCCGGAGACAAAGTCCAGCAATCACTTGCGCTTGGCGCGGGGATGGGCCGCGTCGTAGACCTTGGCCAAGTGTTGACAACGGCCGCCAAGCGGCCGTTGCGTCGAAGGCCCGCATCGCGCAGCGATGCCAAGGCGCGAAGCGACTTGAAGACGCGAAGCGGCGGGCCAGAGACAAAGTCCAGCAATCACTTTCGCTTGGCGCGGGGATGGGCGGCGTCGTAGACCTTGGCCAAGTGTTGAAAATCCAACTTCGTGTAAACCTGCGTCGTGGTGATGCTCGCGTGGCCCAGCAACTCCTGCACCGCGCGCAGGTCGCCGCTGGACTGCAGCAGGTGCGAGGCATAGCTGTGGCGCAGCATGTGCGGATGCACGCCGGTGGCCAGTCCGGCGTCACGCGCGAGCAGTTGCAATCGCGAGCGGACCTGGCTGGCCGACAGCCGCGTCCCACGCTGGCTGACGAGAAGCGCGGCCTCGCCAGTCTTGGCCAGCGCACCGCGCTCGAGCACCCAGGCCGCCAATGCCAGCAGCGCCGGGCCACCCACCGGCACGCTGCGGCGCTTCGCACCCTTGCCCAGCACATGGGCCGTGGCGTCGGCGCTGTCGATCCAGCCGGCAGCCAAGGGCCCAGCGCTCAGGTCCAGACCGACCAATTCGCCCACCCGCAGCCCACAGCCGTAAAGCAATTCAACGATGCAGTGGTCACGCGCGCGCAGCGCCGGGTTGTCGCTGGTCGGCACTTGCTGCGCCAACGCGACCGCCTGATCGACCGCCAGCGCTTTGGGCAAAGGTTTGGGCGCTTTGGGCGGACGGATGCCGTCCACCGGGTTGTGCGTCACCAGCCGCTCGCGGCCCCAATGGCGGTACAGACCGCGCCAGGCCGCCAACGCAATCGCGATGCTGCGCGGACCCAGTCCACGCTCGCGCAGCCTGGCGGTCCAGCCGCGCACATGGTGGGTTTGGGCCGTCGGCAGCGCAATGTCCTCGTCAGCGGCAAACTGCTGCAACCACCCCAGCGCATCCGCATACATCGCCAGCGTTCGGGCGGCGAGACGGCGCTCGACCCGCAAATGCTGCAGGAAGCCGGCAAGCGCTTCGCCCAGCGGCGGCGCTGACATCAGCGCGGCGGCAACAGCCTGGTCATCGCGGCGCCGCACAGCTCACCAATGCGGGTCAGAAACTCGACCCCCATCTCGGCGCTGTATCGGGTCGGGTCGGGCGAGCCCAGCACCAGCAAACCGATAGCCGCATCGCCGGCGCGCAAAGGTATCAAAGCGACCGACTGCACCGCGCCGGCAGCGTCCAACCAGGCCACCGGCTCGAAACCCGAGTTCAGACCGCAGTAGGGCTGACCCAGGCTGGCGACAAAACTGCGGGTATCTTCACTCACAGCCTGGGTGAAGGGCTGCTTGGCATGGACCGGGTCAGCCCCCCAAAGCCGGAGCGCCGCCTGCGGGATCATGAACTCGTGGCGCAGCGTGACCAACAGCAGATCGGGCAGCGCGGCGGGGCTGTCCGCCAGCAACAAGGCCTCGGTGAAGCGATGAACACGGTCGGCGATGGCGACGTTTTCCTGACCGTTGCGAATCATCTCCATGATCTTGAGCTCCAGCCCTCTGATCCGCTCCCGCAGCATCTCCATCTGGCGCTGCTGCAGCGACACCGCGCGCTGTCCGTGCGGGCTGGTGAGCTGGATGCTGGCCAGCAAATCTGCATGGCGCTCGAAAAAACCCGGCGTGTTGGCCAGGTAGTTGGCGATGTCGGTCTCGGTGATGCCGCCTTGAATGGTCACAGCTCGATCTCCCCATGGAACACGGTTTGCGCCGGGCCGGTCATCAGCACGTTGGCCTGATCATCCGCCCACTCGATTGTCAACAACCCGCCTCTGGCCTGCACATCGACCCGGCGGTCGAGCCAGCCCAGTCGGATGCCGGCCACCACCGCAGCGCAGGCGCCGGTGCCGCAAGCCAGGGTTTCGCCAGCATCGCGCTCGTGGACGCGCAGCGCGATCTGGCCGCGCGAGACCACCTGCATGAAGCCGACGTTGACCTTGCGGGCAAATCGCGGATGCTGTTCGATGCGCGGCCCGAGTTCGGCCACTGGGGCTTCACGTACATCGAGCACACGCTGCACCGCGTGGGGGTTGCCCATCGACAGCACGGCCAAGTCGACCCGGCGGCCCTCGCCCACGTCGAGCGGCCAGCACTCGAAGCCGTTCTCGATCCGTGGCACCAAGCCACTGGCGTCGAAAGGCAAGCGCGCCAACTCGAAGACTGGCCGGTTCATGTCGACCGTGACCCGGCCGTCATCCTGCAACTGCAACTCGAGCAGGTTGTTGACCGTCTCGACCCGGATCCTGCGCTTGGGTGTCAAGCCTTGCTCGTGCACGAAGCGGGCAAAGCAGCGTGCGCCGTTGCCGCAATGCTCGACCTCGTCGCCAGTGTTGTTGAAGATGCGGTAGCGGAAATCGACACCCTCGGTGCCACTGGGCTCGATCAGCAGGATCTGGTCGGCACCGACACCGAAGCGACGGTCACCCAGCTGGCGCAGTTGTTCGGGCGACAAGGTGATAGCCGACCGGGTGGCGTCGAGCACCACAAAGTCGTTGCCCGCGCCCTGCATCTTGGTGAACTTCAATTTCATCGCAGCGCATTATCGGCCGCTCATCCGTAGAAACCGGTCTCACCCGGCGGGCGGGTCTTGAAGCGCTTGTGCACCCAGAGGTATTGCGCCGGATTGCGGCGGATCTCGTCCTCGATCCAGCGGTTCATGCGGGTGGCCGCCGCCAGATCGTCGTCACCTGGAAAATCCTCCCAGGGTGGCAGGAAACGCACACGGTAGCCAGCGCCTGCGGGCAGGATCTCGGCCAGCACCGGCTGCACCGTCATGCCCAGCGCGCGGGCCATCCGTGCCGGCGCCAGCAAGGTCGCGGCTGGCACGCCGAAAAAGGGCACGAACGCTGCGTCGCGGGCGCCGAAATCCATGTCGGGCAGGTTGAAGAAGGCGGCACCGCGCCGGATCGCCCGCACCAGCGGCAGCGCACGCTCGCTGCGCGCATACACATCTGCCAGCCCGAAGCGCAGCCTGCCGCGCCGCATCGCGTCATCGAACACCAGGTTGCTCTGGGCCTGGTAAATCGACGCCACCTTGCGGCCCTGGAACAGTTGCGTGGCCACACCCGCCACGTCCAGCGCGACGAAGTGCGGCACCAGCCACATCACAGGCTTTGCGCTGCGCTCGGCAAAACCGACATCGCCTTCGACCTGGATCAGCTTCTTGAGCCGGGACGTGGGCGCATACCAGAGCAGGCCGCGCTCGAGCAGGCTGCGCGCCAGCCAGCCGAAATGGTCGCGCACCAGCCGAAGGCGGGCGGCCTCGTCGAGTTCGGGCAGGCACAGCTGCACATTGCGCAAGGCCACGCGCCGGCGCTCGCCGGCCAGTGCGTACAGCAAGCGGCCCAGACCCCGACCCAGTGCCGCCTGCACGACCAGCGGCAGGCGCTGCAGCAGCCACAACAGACCCAACAGCGCGCGCGCAGCGAGTTCGCCTTTCGCCACCGGGCTCATCGCGCAGCCTCGCCTGCAGTCAGCGACTGGCGCGGCTGCTTGTAGCGGTGGTAGGCCCAGAGGTACTGGCCGGGGCACTGCAGGATCAAGCGCTCCATCTCGCGGTTGACAGCGCTGGCGCTGGCCAGCGCATCGTCGTCCTGGTTCGCCAGCGGCTGGGTCGGCACCGTGACCCGCAGCACATAGCCACGGCCACCGGACAGCCGCTCGGCCCAGATCAGCAACAGCGCTGCGCCCGTCTGCTGCACCAACCGGGTGGCCAGCGTCATCGTGTAGGCCGAGCGGCCGAAGAACGGCGCCCACACCCCCATGCCATCGGGCGGCACCTGATCGGGCAGCAGGCCCACCGCCTCGCCCCGGCGCAACGCACGGATCATCTGCCGTACCCCTGTCAAAGCCGCCGGCGCAGTGCTCAGGCCGGGTCGGGCGCGGGCGGTCTCCTCCAGTTGGCGCAGCCAGGCCTGGCGCGCCGGCCGGTACATCGCGGTGAGCAGGCTGTGGCCGCTGATGCGCTCGGCAATCGCCTGCGCACAGACCTCGAAACAACCCAGGTGCGGCGTCAGCAGCACCAGACCGCGGCCTTGAGCGAGCGCGTCGTCGATCAAACCCTCACCTTGCCATTGCACCAGATCACCGAGCGGGCGAGCAGGTGGCCGCAGCCACAGCCAGGGCAGTTCCGCCACCATGCGGCCGGCCTCAGCCACCGAACGACGCCGGGTGGCAGCGCTCAAAGCCGCGAGGCCGGCGTTCTCGTCGAGTCGCCGGCGGTAGGCAGGCGACAGCGCGTAGGCCAGCCAGCCCAACATGGCGCCACAACTGTGCAATGTTGACAGGCGTCGACGTGACAGCCAATGGATCAGCGTGAGCATGCTTCGTATAATTCTTTGATCGCCGAGTTAACAGGACAACTTGCGGGGCGATGCGTGATGCGGTGCATGCCGATAGCGCCGTGCGGAAGGTGGGAGACCACAGTCGCACGAGAAATGCCGCTAAAGCGTTCGCCGACCTCCAGAGAGGTTGAACCGGCGAACCGGCATCAACCATCACAGGAGTGTATTGAAGTGGCGAACGACTTTCTTTTTACCTCGGAATCAGTTTCCGAAGGCCATCCCGACAAAGTGGCCGACCAGATCTCGGATGCGATCCTCGACGCGATCTTTGCGCAGGACCCACTCAGCCGGGTCGCTGCCGAAACCCTGACCAACACCGGCTTGGTCGTGTTGGCCGGCGAAATCACCACCAACGCCCATGTCGACTACATCCAGGTCGCGCGCGACACCCTCAAACGCATAGGCTACGACAACACCGAGTTCGGCATCGACTACAAGGGCTGCGCGGTGCTGGTGGCCTACGACAAGCAGAGCAACGACATCGCCCAAGGCGTTGACCATGCCAGCGACGACCACCTCAACACCGGCGCCGGCGACCAAGGCCTGATGTTCGGCTACGCCTGCAACGAGACGCCCGAGTTGATGCCCGCGCCGATCTACTACGCGCACCGCTTGGTCGAGCGCCAATCGCAGCTTCGCAAAGACGGCCGACTGCCTTTTCTGCGTCCCGACGCCAAGAGCCAGGTCACGATGCGCTATGTCAACGGCAAGCCGCACAGCATCGACACCGTCGTGCTGTCGACACAGCACGCGCCCGAGATGAGCTTGGGTCACCGCATGACCGACGCTTTCTATGAGGCGGTGCGCGAGGAGATCATCAAGCCGGTGCTGCCCAAGGAATGGCTGACCGAGAACACCAAGTACTTGATCAACCCGACCGGACGATTCGTCATCGGCGGCCCGCAAGGCGACTGCGGTCTGACCGGCCGCAAGATCATCGTCGACACCTATGGCGGCGCCTGCCCGCACGGCGGCGGCGCTTTTTCGGGCAAGGACCCGAGCAAAGTTGATCGCTCGGCAGCCTATGCCGCCAGATACGTGGCCAAAAACATCGTTGCCGCCGGTCTCGCCACGCAGTGCCAGATCCAGGTCGCCTACGCGATCGGTGTGGCCAAGCCGATGAACGTGACGATCTACACCGAAGGCACCGGCGTGATCTCCGACGAGCGCCTGGCCGTACTGGTCAACGAGCATTTCGACCTGCGGCCCAAGGGCATCATCCAGATGCTCGACCTGCTGCGTCCGATCTACCAAAAAACGGCAGCCTACGGCCACTTCGGCCGAGAGGAACCCGAGTTCACCTGGGAGAGGACGGACAAGGCGGCTGCGCTGCGTGCAGCGGCTGGCCTGTAGGGCCAGCGGACGCCGCAGGCGGCCCAGCCGACTTGCGGCGAAGGGATCACATCGCGCCAGCGATTTGAAGGCCCGACAGGGCCGATCCCGTAGCCACAAGGCCCGTGCGCTGCGGGCTGCAGCCGGGCTGTGAGCCCGCCGCGCGCTAAGCGCGCGGTTTGTCGGTTCGCCGGCAGTGGCTGACTTCGCGCCAGCGAAGTCAAGACCCGGCCGGCAGGGTCGGCCACTGCCAACGAAATGCTCGGCGAAGCCGCTAACCAGTCTTCAGCCTCAAAGGGCGGCGCCAGCCGCCCTTTTCAATTCAAGCCCGGCGCGGCTTGACCTTTGAGGCCGCCAGTTTCGCCTGCACCCGCGCCCGATCCACATCGGCGTCATGCACCAGCGCCACCCCCATGCGGCGCTTGACGAAGCTCTCCGGCTTGCCAAACAAGCGGATCTCGCTGTGGGGAACCCGCAGCGCGTCGGCCACACCGTCGAAGACGATGCCGGTGGCATCGACCCCGCCGTAGATCACCGCGCTGGCGCCTGGGCTCTTGAGCGTCGTGTCCACTGGCAGCCCGAGGATGGCGCGGGCGTGCAGTTCGAACTCGTTTTGCCACTGGGTGATCATCGTCACCATGCCGGTGTCGTGCGGGCGCGGGCTGACCTCGGAAAACCAGACCTGCTCGCCCTTGACGAACAACTCGACGCCGAACAGGCCCTGGCCGCCGAGGTTGTCGGTCACGGCCCTGGAGATGTCGCGTGCGCGTTGCAAGGCCGCCGGATGCATCGCATGCGGCTGCCAGCTCTCGACGTAGTCACCATGGACCTGGACATGGCCGATCGGCTCGCAAAAATGCGTCTCGACCCGGCCGTCAACACCCAGCGCCCGTACCGTGAGCTGGGTAATCTCGTAGTCGAAATCGATGAAACCCTCGACGATGACCCGGCCCGGGCCGACCCGGCCGCCGGCCATCGCGTGATCCCAGGCCGGCTGAACATCGGCAGCAGAGTCGATCTTGCTCTGGCCTTTGCCCGAACTGCTCATCACCGGCTTGACGATGCAGGGGTAGCCTATGGATTGATCTATCGCTGCCTGCAACTCGGCCAGCGAATCGCAGAAGCGGTACGGGCTGGTCGGCAGGCTTAAGCGTTCGGCGGCCAGGCGGCGTATGCCCTCGCGGTCCATCGTCAGTCGAGCGGCGCGGGCAGTGGGGATCACCCGCACCAGGCCTTCGGCCTCCAGCGCCTCGAGCACCGGGGTCGCGATGGCCTCGATCTCGGGCACCACCAGGTCCGGACGCTCGACCTCGATCAGCGCGCGCAGCGCCACCGGGTCGCTCATCGTGATCGTGCGGGCGTGGTGCGCCACCTGCTGCCCGGGGGCATGGTCATAGCGGTCGACCGCGATCGTCTCGACGCCCAGTCGCTGCAGCGCGATCAGCACCTCCTTGCCCAGTTCTCCGCTGCCCAGCAGCATCACGCGGGTGGCAGAGGGCGACAGCGGGGTTCCGATCGGTTTCATGGCGGCAAGGTCTGGGGGTTTGGACAGCGCAGGATTGTCGCGCGAGCCTGGCCGCGAGCCATCGCTTACGCTGGCGGCATGGCCTCTGTGATCACCCTCGCCCATTTGCGCGCCCATGCGGTGGCCCGCACGCTATTCGCGCCCACCACGCTGCCCAAGGCGATCGCGCGCCTGGGTTTCGTGCAGGCCGACCCGATCCGCGCGCCGGCCCGGGCGCAAGACCTGACGCTGCGCCACCGCGTCGCCGGCTACCGCGCCGGGGACTTGGAAGCGCGCTACCCACGGCTGACGGTCGAGGAGGACTTTTTCGTCAACTACGGTTTTGTGCCGCGCAAGACCCATGCGCTGATGCACCCGCGCAGCCCCCGCGCGACCTGGACCGCCGATCGCCAAACCCAGGCCGATGCGGTGCTCGACTTCGTGCGCGAGCGCGGCGTGGTCCACCCGCGCGAAGTCGATGCGGCGTTTGCCCACGGCAAGGCCAGGAACTGGTTCGGCGGCTCATCCAACGCCAGCACCCAGTTGCTCGACGCGATGCACTACCGCGGCCTGCTGCGCATCGCCAAGCGCGAGAGCGGCGTGCGCCTGTATGCGCTGCGGCCCGAGCAGCCGGTCGAGACCCATCCGGCCGACGCGATGGACGCACTGGTCGACGTGGTGCTGGCCAAGTACGCACCGCTGCCAATGGCCTCTCTGGGCCAACTCGTCAGCCAGTTGAAGAGCGCCGCGCCGCAGTGGGCGCACCTGCGCGCGGCCGCGTTGGCCAGCGCCCGCCAGCGACTGCCCCAAGCCAGCGTGGACGGCGTCACCTGGGTCTGGCCAGCAGGCGAAGATCCGGCGTCGCGCCGCCATGGCCTGCGCGCAAGCCGCGACCGCGTGCACCTGCTCGCGCCCTTCGACCCGCTGGTCTGGGACCGCCGCCGCTTCGAACTGCTGTGGGGCTGGGCCTACCGCTTCGAGGCCTACACGCCGGCGCCCAAGCGGGTGCGCGGCTATTACGCGCTGCCGCTGCTGTGGCGAGATCGCGTGATCGGCTGGGGCAATCTGGCCGTCAGCCAAGGCAACCTCAGGGCTGAGATCGGCCATGTGTCTGGCCAGGCACCCAGCGACCCGGTGTTTGCGAAGGCGCTGGAAGGCGAACTCGCCCGCATCGCCGAATTTCTCGGCCTTCATGACCTGGCTCAGCAGCCGCCTGGCTAACGCAGAGCAGCCAGTGGGCGCTGGCCCAGTGCCAGCACCGCGCCCAAGGCCAGCACCGCGGCGCTGACGGCCAGCCCGCGCGCCAGTCCACCAGGCCCGTCGGCAATCAGACCCACCAGGCTGGGCCCGGCAATCTGGCCGAGCGCGAAAACAGCCGTGAACACCGCAATGCCGCGTGGCCAACTGGCGGCAGCCAGGTTGTGTCGCACCACCGCTGTGCTGGCAGCGACCACCGACAGGAACACCGACCCGAACAACGCGCCCGAGACGAATACCGCCGCCGGTCGCGTGCACAGCACCGGCAGCAAAGTGGCGAGCGCCAACAGCGCGTTGAGCAAGGCCATAGGCTGCCCGCCCTGCCAGCGCTGCAGCAGACCCGCCCACAACCACGACGATGCCACCACGCCCAGGCCCAGCGTGATGTAGAAAGCGGTGATCACGGCCGACCCGAGCTGCTGCTCGCGAAGCAGTGTGACGATGAAGGTCATGTAGCCGATGTAGCCCAGGCCGAACATAAAGTAGCCCGCCAACGCGAAGCCAAAGCGCCGCCAACCCAGCGGCACCGCAGCACTGGTCGATGCGACCAGCGGCGCGTCGGCGACCGTGCCCCAGGCCATCAGCAGCGTCATCAGCAGCGCCACCGCACCCAGTGCCTGCCAAGCCGGCTGCCAGCCCAAAGCCTCGCCGGCCCCGGTGAAGGCCGGCACCAGCAATGCCGAAACGATGATGCCCAGGCCGGTGCCACCGTAATACAAGCCCAGCACCAGCGACGCGTTGATGGCACCGACAGACCGACTGCCCAGGCGTGCGGCCAGCAGGCCGCCCGAGACAAAGGTCGCAGCACTGGCCGCACCGGCCAGCAGGCGCAGCAAGCCCAGCAACGCATCCGAGTGGACCAGACCGTGCAGCGCCAGCAAGCCGGCCGTGGCCAGTCCGCCGCCGACCAGTGCCGATCGCGGTCCGCGGCGCGCGATCCAGCCCGGCACCGCCAACGCACCCAGCAGATAGCCGGCGGCATTGGCGGTGTTCATCGCGCCTGCGGTGAAGTAGCTCCAGCCCAAGTCGGCGCGCATAGGCCCCAGCAGCAGCGCATAGGCAAAGCGTGCCAGACCCAGCGACACCGCCGCACCCAGCGACAAGGCCAGCGCTCGGCGCAGCACGTCGTGGCGCGACAGGTCGGCGGGGGCGGCGTTCATGCCGCGCGCGCGGCCAGCAAGGCTGTGGCGAGTTCGGCGAAGCCCGCGCCGCGCTCGGCCCGGGTCACCCAACCTGGAAGACTGCGCAATTGCGGCACAAAGCGCGCGATGTTGGCCACGCCCACGCTGATCGGCATGCGCTCGAACATGCGCTGGTCATTGGTCGAGTCGCCAAGGTAGAGCCATTCTTCGGCCACAAACGGCAGCCCCAGCGCTTGCTCGACCGCCCAGCGCGCGCCGCTCCACTTGTCGTGATCGCCGATCCAGCCGTTGATGTGGATCGAGCTGACAGTCGCGGTCAGCCCATGGGTGCGCATCAGTGCGGCCACCTGCTCGATGCGGTCTGGCGCGAGCCGGGTGAACTCGCTGTGGTCGACCGCGATGTCGGTCAAGCGGCCCGCGCTGTCGCGCGCCAGCAGCGCGCCAGGCACCTCGGCCAGCACGGCCTGGGCACAGGCCTGCAGGCGCTGCCAATCCGCGGCGCGCCTTGGCGCATCGGCGACGAAGTCGCGCTGCAGCAAGCCTGCCTCGCGGCGCAGCATCACCGCGCCGTTCTCAGCGACGATGGCAGCCACCGGCCAGGCCAGCGCGAAGGGCTCGCTCCAGCCGGCGGGCCGGCCGGTGATCGCGATCACGGGCACGCCCGCGTCCGCCAGACGATGCAGCGCAGCAAAGGCTGCGGGCTCGATCGCGCCGTCGCGCGTCAGCGTGTCGTCGATGTCGGTGAGCAAGCCACGCAGCGCAGCCAGGCGAGCGGGCGCCAGCTCGGCCAGCGGTCGCAGCCGGTCGGCCGGCAACTGGGCGTGATCGACAACGTCACAGGCCGCGCTTTGGACGGGTTCGGCAGCAGGCAGCATCCGCAAAGTCTCCCACAGCCGCGCCCGACCTCGCTTTGGCGGCTTGGGCGGCCCGGCCGTTGCCAAGCCGCCAAGGCGGTTCAGCCTGCGGCAAAGCCCACGGTCGCGCAGGAAATCCCCACTCAGGCTGCTGGTTTGCAACAGCAGCAGAGATAGCTGAGGCGGCCGCTGTGCTTAAAATGCGGGTTGTTTCGAGGAGCGTTGCAAGGCCCAGGCCCCAGGCTCGAAACACTTCATTGCAACGTCGCTCACCCCCCAGCTGTAGGCGCGGGTGATTGCTTTTCCTCTCATCCGCATCCAGCTGTTCGGGCCAATTGACTCCGAAAGCCACGCCATGAACGCTGTTCTCAAATCGATCCCCGTCCCCCAGCACGCCATTGCCGACATCAAGCTCGCCGCATGGGGCCGCAAGGAACTCAACATCGCCGAAATCGAGATGCCCGCCCTGATGGCCATCCGCTCGGAATACGCCGCCAGCCAGCCGCTCAAGGGCGCGCGCATCACCGGCTCACTGCACATGACGATCCAGACCGCCGTGCTGGTCGAGACCTTGCAAGCGCTGGGCGCCGAAGTGCGCTGGGCCTCGTGCAACATCTTCTCGACGCAAGACCATGCCGCAGCGGCCCTGGTCGAGCGCGGTACGCCGGTGTTCGCCTACAAGGGCGAGACTTTGCGCGATTACTGGGACTACACCCACCGCATCTTCGAGTTCGCCAACAAGGGCCAGGCCGGCGAAGGCCCGAACATGATCCTCGACGACGGCGGTGACGCGACGCTGCTGATGCACTTGGGCAAGCGCGCCGAGACCGACGCCGCAGTGATCGCACACCCGGCCAGCGAGGAAGAGCGCGAGCTGTATGCCGCGATCAAGGCCAAGCTGGCGATCGACGCCACCTGGTACAGCCGCAAGGGCGCCGAAATCATCGGCGTGACCGAAGAGACGACGACCGGCGTACACCGCCTGAACGAGATGGCCGCCAAGGGCGCGCTGCTGTTCCGCGCCATCAATGTCAACGACTCGGTGACCAAGAGCAAGTTCGACAACCTGTACGGCTGCCGCGAAAGCCTGGTCGACGCGATCAAGCGCGCCACCGACGTGATGATCGCCGGCAAGATCGCCGTCGTCGCCGGCTACGGCGACGTAGGCAAGGGCTCGGCCCAGGCCTTGCGCGCGCTGTCGGCGCAGGTCTGGGTGACCGAGATCGACCCGATCAACGCGCTGCAAGCGGCGATGGAAGGCTACCGCGTCGTGACGATGGAATACGCCGCCGACAAGGCCGACATCTTCGTCACTGCCACCGGCAACAAGGCCGTGATCACGCACGACCACATGGTCGCGATGAAGCACAACGCCATCGTCTGCAACATCGGCCACTTCGACAACGAGATCGACATCGTTTCGGTCGAGAAGTACGAATGGGAAGAGATCAAGCCGCAGGTCGACCAGATCCTGTTCCCAGCCGCCCATGGCAAACCGGCCAAACGCATCATCATGCTGGCCAAGGGCCGACTGGTGAACCTGGGCTGCGGCACCGGCCACCCGAGCTATGTGATGAGCAGCTCGTTCGCCAACCAGACCATCGCGCAGATCGAGCTGTTCGCACACAAAGACGCCTACGACGTGGGCAAGGTCTACGTGCTGCCCAAGCATCTGGACGAGAAGGTCGCCCGGCTGCAGCTCGTCACGCTCAACGCACAGCTGTCCGAACTGAGCGACGAGCAGGCCGCCTATATCGGCGTGCCCAAGTCTGGTCCGTACAAGCTCGATACCTACAGGTATTGAGACCCCCCCCCCGAAGCGCCTTCGGCGCTCCCCCCAGAGGGGGGCGGCAGCCAGCGGCCCGGCGAAGCCGGTTCCGAGGCTGCTGCTTGATCTTTCTCGTCATGCCTTCGGCATGACTTCGAAGTTGGAGGCGCCGCATGGCTTCGATCCCGATCAGCATTGAGTTCTTCCCGCCCAACACCCCCGTCGGCAGCGAGAAGCTCAAGACCGTGGTGCAGGACCTCAGTGTCTTGAGCCCCGAGTTCTTCAGCGTGACCTACGGCGCTGGCGGCTCGACCCGTGAAAAAACCCTGGCCACTGTGCGCGACATCGCTGCCGCCGGCTTCGAAGCCGCGCCGCACCTGTCCTGCGTCGGCTCGACCCGCGACAACATCGCCGAGATCCTGGCCACTTACCGGGCCCAGGGCATACACCGCATCGTCGCGCTGCGCGGCGACCTGCCCAGCGGCACCGCGGTGGCGGGTGAGTTCCGCTATGCGTCCGAGTTGGTGCGCTTCATCCGCGAGACCCAGGGCCTCGACTGGCACATTGAGGTCGCGGCCTACCCCGAATACCACCCTGAACAGCGCTACGCCAAGCGCGACTTGCAGCATTTCGCTGACAAGATGGCTTGCGGCGCCAGCGCTGCGATCACCCAGTTCTTCTTCAACCCCGACGCCTACTTTCACTTCGTCGACGAAGCGCGCAAGCTGGGCGTGACTGCACCGATCGTGCCGGGCATCATGCCGATCCACAACTTCGCCCGGGTCGCGCAGTTCTCGGCGCGCGACGGCATCGAGATCCCGCGCTGGGTGATGCTCAAGATGGAAGGCTACCTCGACGACGCGGCGTCGATCCGGGCCTTCGGCATCGAAGTCGTGACACGCTTGTGCGAGCGGCTGATCGCTGGCGGCGCACCGGCTATCCACTTCTACGCGCTGAATCAATCGGCGCTGACGCTGGAGATCTGCCACCAGCTCGGACGGTGATGGCCGCCGAGGCTGCGCCCGGGTAATCCCCGAGTCGCCTGGCCTATGGTCAACTACCGATACGATCTGGCTTACGTCCAACCCCATCGCAATCGTTTCTTGCAGCGCAGGGTGTCGAATACCTGGTCGTGCTATGCCTTGTTCTGATCGACCACGCCCAGATCTTGCAGCACCTCAGGAGACACGATGACAAACCCACAAAACCCGCCAACTTCCGCCCGTTGGACTGCGCTCGGCAGGCGAGCATTGCTCGCCTCGGCGCTGGCCGCAGCACCGCTGGGCAGCGCGCTGGCAGAGGTTTGGCCGGCCAAGCCGGTGACCATCGTCGTGCCCTTCCCGGCAGGCGGCGGCACCGACGCCTTCGCCAGGCCGCTGTTCGCGGTGATGACCAAGAACAGCGGCAAGCAGTTCGTGATCGACAACAAGGGCGGCGCCGGCGGCACGCTGGGTGCAGGCGTGGCCTCACGCGCGTCGCCTGACGGTCACAACTTTTTCATGGGCGCGGTACACCATGCGATCGCGCCGTCGATGTATCCCAAGCTCGACTACAACATCGAGAGCGACTTCGTACCGGTCGGGCTGATCTCCAACGTGCCGCAGGTGATCGTGGTCAACTCGCAGCGCGTGCCGGTTTCCGACCTGAAAGGTCTGCTTGAGTTCCTGCGCAAAAATCCGGCCAAGCTGAATTACGGGTCGGCCGGCAACGGCACCTCGCACCACCTGGCCGGTGAGTTGTTCAAGCTGCAGACCCAAACCTTCATCACCCACATCCCCTACCGTGGCGCAGGCCCAGCGCTGCAGGACTTGATCGCCGGTCAGGTAGACCTGATGTTCGACGGCCTGGGATCGTCGGCGGTACACATCAAGAACGGCCGCATCAAGGCACTGGCCGTTGCCTCGGACAAGCGCGCGCCTGGCTTTCCCGACGTGCCGTCGTCCACCGAGGCCGGGGTGCCCAGCTACCAGGTCTCCACCTGGTACGGGTTGTGGGCACCCAAAGGCACGCCGCCAGCGCTGGTCGCGGCGATGCAGGCTGAGATGAAGAAGGCCCTGGGCAGCGACGAACTCAAAGCCAGTTGGGCTGGCCTGGGCGCCAACCCGCCCAACCTGTGGGGCCCCGATTTCGGCCAGTTTGTTGGCAGCGAGATCAAGCGCTGGTCCGAGGTGGTGAAGAACTCGGGCGCCAAGCTCGACTGACGCAACAACGACAGAAACCCAGACGATGGACAACCAGAACCTGTTCGCTGCGCTGCGCGCCGCCTTCCCGCAAGACCTGTCGCAGGTCGCGATCGAATGCGCCGACGGCGCGCTGCCAGGTGCGGCCTACAGCTGGCATGACATCGATCGAGGCACCGCGATGCTGGCCAACCTGCTGGCGTTGCTGGGACTGCCCGAGGGCAGCCGGGTGGCGGTGCAGACCGAGAAAAGCGTCGAGGCGCTGATGCTCTACCTGGCAGTGCTGCGAGCGGGCTATGTGTTCCTGCCGCTCAACACGGCTTACCAGGCCGCAGAGATCGAGTACTTCATCGCCAACGCCGAGCCGGCCGTGGTGGTCTGCGCGCCGAAAAACTTCGCCTGGGTCAGCCGGATCGCCTTCACCGCAGGCACGGCGCATGTGTTCACGCTGGGCGAAGCGCGCGACGGCAGCCTGCTCGAGCGCGCTGCGAATTGCAGCGACCAGCATGCGCCCGCGGTCAAGCAAGCCGACGACATGGCCGCGATCCTCTACACCAGCGGCACCACCGGACGCAGCAAGGGCGCGATGCTCAGCCACGGCAATCTGCTCAGCAACGCGGGCATGCTCAAGGACTACTGGGACTGGCAGCCTGGCGATGTGCTGATCCACGCGCTGCCGATCTTTCACGTCCATGGCCTGTTTGTCGCCTCGCACGGCGCGCTGCTCAATGGCAGCAAGATGATCTGGTTCAACCGGTTCGACCCCAGAGCGGTGATCGCTCGCCTGCCCGAGGCCACCGTCTTCATGGGTGTGCCCACACTCTATGTGCGCATGCTAGGCGAGCCCTCGCTGACCCGCGAAGCCTGCCGCAACATGCGGGTCTTCATCAGCGGATCGGCGCCGCTGCTGGTCGAGACTTTCGACGACTGGACCCAGCGCACCGGCCACACCTTGCTCGAGCGCTACGGCATGAGCGAGACCGCGATGCTGACCAGCAACCCCTGTCGCGCCAGCGCTGGACCGCGCCGGCGCGGCACGGTCGGTCCGGCCTTGCCAGGCGTCGGCCTGCGGGTGATGGACGACGAAGGCCAGCCCTGTGCCGTCGACCAGATCGGCCACCTGCAGGTCAGCGGACCGAATGTCTTCTCGGGCTACTGGCGCATGCCCGAGAAGACCCGTGAAGAGTTCACCGGCGACGGCTGGTTCAAGACAGGTGACGTCGGCAAGATCGAGGCCGACAGCTATGTCACCATCGTCGGCCGCAGCAAGGACTTGATCATCAGCGGCGGCTACAACGTCTACCCGGCCGAGATCGAGGGCTTCATCAACGACATGGCCGGCGTGGCCGAGTCGGCGGTGATCGGCGTGCCGCACCCGGACTTCGGCGAGGCCGTGGTCGCGGTGGTGGTGGCCAAACCCGGCGCCTCGCCGGACCCGGCCGCGATGATCGCCAGCCTGAAGGCTGCCATCGCCAACTTCAAGGTCCCCAAAAAGCTGTTCATCGTTGCCGACCTGCCGCGCAATGCGATGGGCAAGGTGCAGAAGAACTTGCTTCGCGACCAGCATCGCTCGCTTTTCGACTGAAGCTGCCAGCCCAGCATGAGCCCGACCGACCCTCGCCCAGACCTGGCCCGAAACACGCTGGGCGTGCTGTTCATCGCCGGGCTGATCCTGGCCGCGTTCTGGGTCTTGCGGCCGTTTGTCGGGCCGGCGATCTGGGCCACCACCATCGTCGTTGCCACTTGGCCGCTGATGCGCCGCCTGCAGGCCAGGTTGTGGCAGCGGCGCGCACTGGCAGTGACGGGGATGACGCTGGCGCTGCTGCTGCTGTTCGTCGTGCCGCTGACGCTGGCGATCCTGACATTGGTCGAGAACGCAGACGCGATCGTCGACCTCGTCAAGCAGTTGTCGCAGTTGCGCATGCCCACGCCGCCAGACTGGCTCTCGTCGCTGCCGGTGCTAGGCCCCAGGATAGACGCGGTCTGGAAAGAGGTCGCCGCAGCGGGCTCCGAAGGCCTGTGGGCCAAGCTGTCTCCGTATGCCGGGATGCTGACGCGTTGGGTCGTCGCCGAGGCCGGCAGCCTGGGCTATCTGGCGCTGCAGGTGTTGATGATCGTCGCGCTCGCCGCGCTGATGTACGCGCAGGGTGAATTCGCTGCGGCCACGCTGCTGCGAATGGGCCGGCGCCTGGGCGGCCCACAGGGTGAGGCCGTCGTGGTGCTGGCAGGCCAGGCGATCCGCGGTGTCGCACTCGGCGTCGGCGTGACCGCGGCGGTGCAGTCGGTGCTCGCAGGCATCGGGCTGGCGATCGCCGGCGTGCCCTATGCCGGCTTGTTGACGGTGGTGGTGTTCGTCTGCTGCCTGGCCCAGATCGGCCCGGTGCTGGTGCTGGTGCCAGCGATGGCCTGGCTGTACTGGAGCGGCAACTCCGGCTGGGGCAGCTTCCTGCTGGTGCTCACCGGCGTGGTCGTGATGCTCGACAACTTCCTGCGGCCGATGCTGATCCGGCTCGGTGCCGACCTGCCGCTGCTGCTGATCTTTGCCGGCGTGATCGGCGGCCTGCTGGCTTTCGGTCTGGTGGGTATCTTCGTCGGCCCGGTGGTGCTGGCGGTGGGCTACACCTTGCTGCTGGACTGGGTCGGCGACGGCCGGCAACAAAACAAGCGGCGAGCCTGACCCGCAGGCGATCTCGGCAGGCCCCGTGCTGGAGCCTGCCGTCGCGCGCAGGCGTCAAGGACGCATCGCGAAGGTCGCCTTGCCAGGGATGCGCAGTGGTTCGGCCAGGCGGGCGAAGTCGCACAACAGCGTCCGGGTCTTGCGCGGGTCGATGATCTCCTCGACCCAGAACTTCTCGGCGCTGCGAAACGGCGAGCGCAGCGCGTTGAGCCGCGCCTCGATCTCCAGCAATTTGGCCTTGGGGTCGTCCGCGGCCTCGATGTCGGCGCGGTAGGCCGCTTCGATGCCGCCTTCGAGCGGCAGCGAGCCCCAGTAGGCCGACAACCAGGCATAGCGCAGCGACAAGCGCCCAGCCGGTTGGTGCGCCGCGCCGGCCACGCCAAAGGCGTTGCGAACGATCACGGTGCACCAGGGCACGCTGGTCTGGTTCATCGCCGCCATCGCCCGCACGCCGTGGCGAATGGTGGCGGTGCGCTCCGCCTCGGCGCCGATCATGAAGCCCGGGCAGTCCATCAGGTAGACCACCGGCAGGTGGAAGGTCTCGGCCAGGTCGACGAAACGCACCACCTTCTGGCATGTGTCGGGGCTCCAGGCGCCGCCGTAGTGGTAGGGGTCGCTGCCCAGCATCAGCACCGGGCGGCCCTCAAGCCGCGCCAGCCCGGCGATGATCGAGCGGCCGAAGTTGCGCCCCATCTCGAAGAAGCTGCCCGCATCGACCACCGATTCGACGATCGGCCGCATCTTGTAGACCGCGCGTCGATTCCGCGGCACGGCATGCATCAGCGACTCGTCGGCGCGCGCCGGGTCGTCGTCGCAGGGCAGCACCGGCGGCAGCCCATGCACCGATGACGGCAGGTAGGACAGGAAACGGCGCGCACAGGCAAAAGCCTCTTCCTCGGTCTCGACGGCTTCGTCGATCGCACCGCTGCGGGTCTGGATGTCGGCACCGCCCAGCGCCTGCTTGTCCAGCACCTGACCCAGCCGCGCGACCAGCGGCGGTCCGGCAACGAACATCGCCGACTGTCGCGTCATCACCGAGTAGTGGCTGGACGCCAGGCGCGCAGCGCCCAATCCGGCCACCGACCCCAGACCCAAACCAACCACCGGCACTTCGGCCAGGTTGGCCGTCATGCGCCAGAAGCCTCGCGTGCCACCGATGCCACCCGGCAGGTTGGAGGCGCCCTTGGTCTCGATGGTCTTGACCGAGCCGCCGCCGCCCGAGCCCTCGATCACCCGCAGGATGGGCAGGCGGAACTCGGCGGCCATGTCCTCGGCCATCAGTGGCTTGTTCGATATCGACGCGTCGGCCGAGCCACCGCGCACCGTGAAGTCGTCGCCCACCACCACCACCGGCCGGCCATCGATACGGCCTCGACCGAACACGCAGTTGGCCGGGGTCACATGCTGCAGCGCGCCGGCAGCGTCGTATTCGCCCACACCCGACAGCGCGCCCACTTCATGAAAACTGTTGTCGTCGACCAAGCGGGTGATGCGCTCGCGCACCGTCAGGCGCCCGGCATCGTGCTGACGCTTGACCTTGTCGGCGCCCCCCATCTGATGGGCCAGCGCAGTGCGGCTGGCAAGCTCGTCCAACTCGGGTTTCCAGGTCATGCCGGTGTCTCCTGTGATGATCGAAGCATCATGCCTGACGCAGGCCTGGGCCCGGAACCCGAGGATGCCCGGACAAGGCTGTCCACCAAGCGACAGCCCGACGCACAGGCCGACCCGACGCGCCGGGTCGCATCTGCCCTGGCGAGGCGTTCGGCGATCGTCGTCAGCGGCGAGTCCGGCAAGCCCGCGAATCGAGCCACAATGCAGCGCTGCATCGGACCACGCGGAAAAAATGCCAGCCACCCCCGCAAGACCAGCCCACGCCCCAGTCCCAGCCAGCGCAGACCGCTGATGTCGATCCGCAGCTTGCTGATGCCAGCAGTGTCGCAATGGATGCTGTCGCGCGATCGCCTGCAAAAAGCGCAAGCCAAGGCTGAGCGCCGCCGCACCGCGAGTGGCGAGCCGCACCGCGTCCACTGCTTCCACCAGGTCGACGATCCGTACAGCGCACTGCTGGCCGCCTGCCTGCCGGCATTGCTGGCGCGCTATGACATTGAAATCGTGCCGCATGTGGTCGGCCCGCCCAGCGACGCCGCCGCGCCAGACCGTGACCGGCTCGTCGCCTACAGCCGCCGGGATGCGCAAGCGCTGGCCGCACACCACGGCTTGGCATTCAACGACCCGGGCATCCAGCCCCCGGCGCAAGCAGTGGCACAAGCCACGCGTCGCCTGGTCGCAGCAGCCGCCGATGGCCGCTTCGTCGACGAAGCCGGGCCGATCTCGGCCGCGCTCTGGCAGCGCGCAGCGCCGGTTGCCGGCGCACCGCTGCCCGAAGCCAGCCCCGATCAAGCCGCCGCCCATCTGGCCGCGGCAACCGCGCTGCGCCAAGACCTGGGCCATTACCTGGGCGCGATGCTGTTCTACGGCGGCCAGTGGTATTGGGGCATCGACAGGCTGCACCACCTGGAGCGGCGACTGCAGGATCTGGGGGCGCAGCGTCCAGGCGTGTCGGGCCTGATGTTCGCGCCCGACGTCGACCTGCAGCAGCCCCAGGCCCTGGCCGACCCGGCGCCGATCGACTTCTTCTTCTCGCTGCGCAGCCCGTATTCGGCGATCGTCGCACCGCGGGTGTTCGAGCTCGGCCGGCTGACGGCGGCCCCGGTGCGTCTGCGCTACGTGTTGCCGATGGTGATGCGCGGCTTGGCGGTGCCGAGCGACAAGCGCAGGTACATCAGCCTGGATACCGCGCGCGAAGCCTTTGTCCGCGACACGCCGTTCGGTCGCGTCAACGATCCGGTCGGCCGCCCCACCGAGCGCGGGCTGTCATTGATGCCGATGGCAGAGCGCGCTGGCCAAGGCCAGGCCTATGTGCTGTCTTTCATGCGTGGGGTCTGGGCCGAAGGCCTGGATGCGGGAAGCGACCGCGGCCTGCGCCGCATCGTCGAGCGCGCCGGGCTGGCATGGGCCGATGCGCGCGAAGCGATGAAAGACGAAGCCTGGCGCCAGACCGCCGAGGCCAACCGGGCCGCGATGCTGGAGCTGGGCCTTTGGGGCGTGCCATCGTTCCGAGTGCGCGACACAGCCGTGTGGGGCCAGGACCGCTTGTGGGCGGTCCAGCAAGCCTTGTTGGCGCCCGACCGCGGATCTCAGGCCTGAGATTACCGCGCGACCAGCAAGCTGCCCAGATGAACCAGGGACGCCAACATCACCAGCAACAGCCCGACCCAGACGCGGGGGCCCAGCGCGAATCCCATCATCACTTGCGTC
Source organism: Bordetella parapertussis (assembly GCA_945878355.1). GTDB lineage: Bacteria > Pseudomonadota > Gammaproteobacteria > Burkholderiales > Burkholderiaceae_C > Pseudaquabacterium. The sequence goes on from CAMCTC010000053.1 coordinate 28,335, forward strand.
GGAAACGAGAAGGTCATCGCGGTGCCCGCTGTCTTGAAAGGATGCACATCGCGCAGTGACGGGTCGGTGGCCAACACCATCATGTCGCGCCGGCTGCGGTAGCGCATCGCGCCCACCAGATGCCAGCCTGGGTCTGGCGGGGTGTTCCACGCATCCACGTAGCCGCCCACCTTGCGCATTACTAACATCGGGTGACCGCCGTGGCGCAGCAGCACCACGACGAAGCGGCGGCCATAGTCCTGCAACAGCGCCAGACCCTGTGTGGGCACGCCCGTCACCGGATGCGGCACCTCATTGGGGTGCACGCGAACGAGGTTGCTCATGATGAATTCGCGGCCATCATCGGCCTCGAGAAACTTGCGCAGCGTGGCCAGATCGGTGTGCTGACCCACCTTCGTTTGGCCCGACCCGGCCAGGAAGGCATCGATTTCCGACTCGGTCAGCGGCCCTCGCCAGTTGTCGTACCACCATCGAAAGAGGCCGTACAAGGCCAAAGCCAACAGCCAGACCCACCATGCGCCGGCCATCACGCCCTCACCGAGTCAGCGCCGCCGGTGATGCCCAGCTCGACAGGGCAGCGCCAGCGCATCGCGGGTGACAGACTGACTCGGCTGGGAACGGCGCGCAAAAGCGCATGTCGCGCGGCAGTGTTTCGTCCATGGGACCTCCAATGCATCCGCACTATAGGTGGCAGTTGCAGCCCTTGCGGACCCGGTCGTCAAGGCGGCAGCTTGTGCAGCGCAGCGCGGATACGGGCGATCGTCAACTCGATCGGCGCGCTGCTCGCCACCTCCAAGCCAAGCCGACGGCCAATGTCGTTGACCCTGGCCGGATTCAAGGGCAGGCCCCCGGCGTCGACGGCAGCGATCAGGTCCAGCGCACGCTGCCGATCAGGGTCGGGATCCCGCGGTTCAAGCGCTGCCAGCAACTTCTTCCACCAATTCACGAGACGTCCAGTTCGGCGGCAGCTCGGGCGTCGGGCTGCGCGGGTTTGATGACACCACCTGTGCGTTGACTTGAAACGTGCAAGCGGAAACGCTAAGGCGACAAGGACTTAGCGTCGTCGTTCCCACCCTTTTCTGCAAGTCGCTGCCGTCAATTGCTGCAAGTTTCCAAGCCCGCAGACGCATAACCTGCAAGTAGCTCTACGCGCGGTTTCAGCCTCGCTGACACTCGCCTGCAGTTTTCGGCCGACGGTGTCCGCTTCCGTGCCTGTGCGCTTCGCTGCGAGTACCTTGTGTACATCCTGCCTTACAAGAAAGGCAGGACTGTCGTTTCACAGTCTGGGCACAGCGGCGACGCCACTTTTTGCATCCTCCGTAAGCGCCTGCGCTGGCTCCGCAGTCTGGAGGGGCGCGTAAACCGCACCACGCTGGTAGAGATCGATGATCTCGTGGCCCTGTGATTACCCGTCGTCCAAGCATTGCTGGAGACTTTGCACCAAGGCCATTTAGTCTAACCGCAGGCGCAGGCCCAATGGAAGATGCTGAGCACGCCAAGAATCGACATTCGCAGCGATCGGTGCTTTAGCCGGTTGGACGCCAGCTGGCCTTCTGCTCTATCGGAAGCTCCAGAACCTCTGTGGTGCTTCGCCTCGCCGACCAGCGCATTGGCAGCGCAAGCGGCGGGTCACTTCTCGGCAGACTCGGCGCGCCAGAGCCGCAGGGATCGGACACCGGTCAGCGGTCGTTCGCGCGGGCCAGCAATCGACCCATACCTGTCAGCCAGGTCGCTCCAATGCGGACCGACGGCGTGCCATCGTTTTTCTTGTTTCGCTTCTGCGAAGCAGCCGCTCGTGACCTCACACAGCCGGCCATCAGCCGTGTGGTAAGTCGACCCAGGGGATTTCACCCTGAGCCTCTCGCAGAACCGTGCGTAAACCTCTCGGTTTACACGGCTCCCGTTATCCAACCTTACGCTCCATGGGTCCGCCAATAGACGAAAAGTCCAGGAAGCTGATCCTTCATCTTGCCGAGCCAATCCGCACTGCGCTGCTTGTGCAACGTCAGTGTTTTGTATTTCCTGCTGGCCCATTGCACGAGCTTTTTGTCAAGATACTTATAGAGCTCGTGCATTGCAGATTTATAGAACGCCTCGTAGTATTTCATCCACCCACGTATTATGGAGTTGTATTGCCGCGCCAATTCTGCCAGCGGGACTGGCGTCCTGCGGTGCAACCGCCAGTCCCGGACCGTTTTCCGCATCCGCTTCAAGGCCGTATCGCTAACTGCCGGTAGGAAGTTGGTGAAATACCGCCCATGCTTGTTCTTGGCCATCCTCGGTCGGAAAGTAAATCCGAGGAAGGTGAACTGCACGATTGGATAGACCTGGGTGCGGTTGCTGTCTTTGCAATATACGATTTTCGATTTCTCCGGATGCATTGTCAATCCGCACTCCGCCAAACGCGATGCGATGGACCGCATCAGGTCTTCCGCTTGCCTTTGGGTACGGCAATGAACCACCGCATCATCAGCATAGCGGGCGAATAGGCATGGCGAATTGGTGCGCTTCATCCAATGATCGAATGTATAGTGCATAAACAGATTCATCAAGATTGGACTGATAACCCCGCCTTGAGGGGTGCCCCGTTCTCGTGGAACGGAGACGCCCTCTGCAGTCTCGAACGGGGCAGTTAGCCAACGCTCGATATACAACAGAATCCAGTCTTCCTTGACGTGCTTGCGAACAGCTTTCATCAAGAGCGAGTGATCGATTTGGTCGAACGCTGCCTTGATGTCAAACTCAACCACCCAGTCATATTTCCAGCACCGCTCTCGGGTGATGGCAACCGCCTGTTTCGCCGATTTTCCTGGCCGATACCCGTATGAATCCGGATGAAATATCGGGTCAAGAATCGGTTCGATGATTAGTTTAGCCGCTGTTTGCGCGATCCTATCGGAGACAGTGGGTATGCCGAGCTTTCGCGTACCGCCCGATGCTTTCGGAATCTCGACCTGTTTGACCGGCGGTGGGAAATACGATCCCGACGATAACCGGTTCCACAGCTTGTAGAGATTCTTCGACAGGTTCTGCTCGAACATTGCGATCGTTTCATCGTCAATGCCGGCAGCGCCGCGGTTAGCCTTCACGCGCTCGTACGCTTCCCACACGGTACGTTTTGCAATACTATAAGGTCTTGTTGGTGTCATGTCACTCATCCCCATAAAATAGGTTGGCGACATTAGTCAACCAGATAACGCTGCCCCTTCGCTCCACGCTCATTACAAGCGCTTCATCACTACTACGGGCAGCTCCGCCCCTCGTTCCAGCATCGGTATTCTTCCTCATGGTTTCTGCCACTTGTCATTTCCCTTCACATCTGAAACAAGGTTCTCACGTTCCATACCGAAGCCTGTATTGAGATCATGCCGCCTATACACCGGCTGTCGACGGGACCGTAAACAGGTTTCGTCCCGACTGATCCCGGGGATGGAGGGCGTCCCCGGTTTTGACAGCTCTTTGTTTGCTAACGATGCGTCATCGGACGGTTTACTTTCGTTCATCTTCTCAATACTTACCTGACGCCTTAAATGGCGCCTTTTCCACAGTCGCTCACCACCACGCCTTTTGGACGCAGCAGCACTGGGCGGTTTGAAACCTGCTCCTGCAAGCCGATTTCAGGAGGCCTACTCCCATCTTCAGTACAGCACCGCAGCCTTTCGCCTGCGTTCGTGACACACCC
>CAMCTC010000054.1 GCA_945878355.1 Bordetella parapertussis
TGGAGCGTCGCGGGCGCTGGCGACATCAACGGCGATGGCCTGGCCGACCTGATCGTCGGCGCGAAGGCTGGCGACCCGACGGCAGGTGCCGACGCCGGACGCAGCTATGTGGTGTTCGGCCAGACCAGCGGCGCGGCGGTCAACCTCAGCGCGGTCGCCAATGCCATCGGCGGTTTCGTGATCAACGGCCAAGGCGCGAGCGACGGCAGCGGCGTCAGCGTCGCGGCAGCCGGCGATGTCAACGGCGACGGTCTGGCTGATCTGATCGTCGGTGCCGACTTGAGCGACCCGGTCGCAGGCACCAGCGCTGGCCGCAGCTATGTGGTCTTCGGCTCGACTGGCGGGGCTTTTGTGCTGTCCCAGGTGGACCAGTTGGGCGCGGCAGGCAACGACAGCCTGACCGGCAGCGCCGCAGGCCAGACCCTGGTCGGTGGTGCGGGTAACGACACCTTGACCGGCTTTGGCGGCGCCGATGTGCTGATGGGCGGCGCGGGAGACGATAGGCTGGTGCTCAAGGCCAGCAACGTTGCGGCGCTGCAGGCAGCGTTCGGGTCTGGCGGCAACACCGCGCAGCTCGCGCGGGTCGACGGTGGCGGCGGCATCGACACCTTCGCGCTCGACGGCGCGGGCATCACGCTGGACCTGACCGCGATTGCGAACCAGGGCGGCGGCACGCCGGGGAGCAGTTCGCGGCTGGAGAGCATCGAGCGCATCGACCTGACCGGTGGCACCGGCGGCACCAACAACACGCTCAAGCTGGGCTTGCAAGACGTGCTCGACATCGCGGGCGTCAACAGCTTCAACAATGCCAACGGCTGGGCTGACGGGACTTACAACCTGGCAGCGGGCGGCGCGAACGGCGTCACGCCGGAGCCTCGCCACCAACTGGTCATCGTCGGCGACGCGACCGACCATGTGGTGGGCAGCGGTTGGGGCAGTGCGCTAGGAACGGTCACCAACAGCGGCATCACCTACGACGTCTACAACCAGGGCCTGGCGCAGCTGCTGATCCAGCAGGGCGGGCCGTTGCTCGGGCCTTGAGGTGGCGGCCGCCTTCGAACGACCCGCCAAGCCAAGCTGGGGCGATGACCGGTATGGGGCGCCGGTGATCGGCAGGACTTGCGCGCCGCTAGGGCGGAAAGCGCAGGGCCGAAAACGCCCGCCCCGCCAGCACCGCTTGCCGTTCTATGGCCGCGGCCGAGTCGATCCAGCCACGCTCTTGCAGAAAGATCAGGAAGGCGCGGGTGCTGACCTTGCGGCACTGCGGCGGCAGCAGGAAACTGGTGTGGGCGATGCGGTGGTCCTCGAACAGGAACACGCCGGTCTGGCTGGGCTGGGCCAGTGCCATCTGGTTCATCGCTTCCTGCATCGCGAATTCGCCCAGATGGGCCTTGCTCCGCGGCGCGCCCGGCGGCGCCAGCAGGTGCTGGGCGAAGACCTGGGTCGGCAACAAGGTGATGGACTGGCGCTGCACCCAGTCGCGCAGCTTCTGGCGCGTCGGGCTGGGCTGGCGGGTCAAGTCATGAAAAACCATGTCGACGATCGCCACCTGCCAACCGGGCTTGAGCAGCAGGTCGAGCGCGTCGGCGTAGGCCAAGGTGATCAGCGGCCCGGCGTCGGGCAGCAAGATCAGGTCATCGCGCGGCGGGTCATCACGCGGCGTTGCAGCCAATCAGCTGACCAGCGCGTGCAGGCTGTCGACCATGGACCGGGTGGTGGCGTCTGGCAGCCGCGGCATCGGCAGATGCGACTGCGCCATCAGCAGGAACAGGTCCTCGGCGCTGTCTGTGCCCAGCGCCCGCAGCGTGCTGGCCTCATCGGCGCGGCCGAGCGAGAAATCGAGCAAGGCGCGAAAGTTCTGGTTGCCGCTGGCCTCGCCGGCCTCGAAGGTTTCCACCAGATAGCGCAACTCGGCGTTGAACAAGGCATTGATCGAGGTCTGTGCCTTGGCCGCCACCACCTTGGCGCGCTGCAGCAGCACGGGGTCTACCGCGCCGGTGAAATTGACGGTCTTGGCCATGGGCCCTCCTTGTCGATGCTGGGAAGATTAACACATGATTATGTGTTGCTGGGCGGTTGGGGCAGCGCGATGGCCTGGCGCAACGCTTTGCCGGCGCCGGGCGCCGCTGCCCGCCAGCCCTTCTTCAAACCCATGACGTGATTCAAATGCTGATTCAGCACCAATCTTTGTCCGCGCTGTGGCGCCAGGTCGCCGCCACCCCCACGCATGCCAAGGTCGATCTGCCCTGGCAGGCCGGCTACAGCGCGCGCCAGGCGCTGCGCCTGGATGTCGGCCTGCTGGGTTCGCTGCAGGCCTTGAACATCCCGCGTTGGCAGGACGCTGCCCTGGGTGATGCGCTGCTGGGCCGGCCCTCGCTGAATGATGCCGAGACGCCACGGATTTTCTGCTCACGCTGGCCGCCCGGGTCTAGCGCCACAACTGCTTCGAACGACCCAGCATGCGTGCCGGGCTGACCGCGTCCGTCGGCTTGACAGCCAACCCCACGGCCAACCCCACGGCCGACATGACGGCCGACCTGGCCCAGGCCCGCGCCTGGCACCAGGCCGGCCAGCTCGACCGGGCCCGGCAGGGCTATCTGGCGCTGCTGGCGCGTTGGCCCGGGCATGCGCCGGCGCTGGCGATGCTGGGCCTGGTCGACGCGCAGCAAGGCCAGTTGGCGCTGGCGGCGCAGCGCTTCGAGCAGAGCCTGCGCTGCGACCCGGCGCAGCCGACGGTGCTGGTGCAGCTGGGCCGGGTGCTGGGCTTGCTGCAGCGCGACGACGAGGCGATGGGCTGCTTTCGGCAGGCGATCGCGCTGCAGCCCGACCTGGCCGCCGCCCATGCCAACCTGGGCCAGGCGCTGCGCCGGCAGCAGCGGCTCGACGAGGCGCTGCGCTGCTGCCAGCGTGCGGTCGAGTTGGCGCCGGGTGACGCGCTGGGCCATTACTTTTTGGGCAATGTGCTGCGCGCGATGGGCCGCTTGGCGCCGGCGCTGCGCAGCTACCAGCGCAGCACCGAGATCGACCCGCAGCTGGCCGACGGTCACTGGAACCAGAGCCTGCTGCTCCTGATGCTGGGTGAGCTGGCGCCGGGTTGGCGACTCTACGAGTGGCGCTGGCGGGTCGGCAGCGGCGTGCAGCAGCAGCGCCGCTTTGCCCAACCGCTGTGGTTGGGTGAAACGCCGCTGGCGGGCAAGACCTTGCTGGTGCACGCCGAGCAGGGCCTGGGCGACACGCTGCAGATGTGCCGCTACCTGCCGGCGCTGGCGGCGCAGCGCGCGCGGCTGTTGCTGCAGTTGCCGGCACGCTTGACGGCGCTGCTCGCGACGCTGGACTGCCCGCTGCAGATCGTCGACAGCGACCAGCCGCTGCCACCGTTCGACCTGCACTGCCCGATCATGAGCCTGCCGCTGGCGATGAAGACCACGCTGGCGACTGTGCCTGCTGTATTGCCTGCTGCAATGCTTGCCGCATCACCTGCCGCATCACCTGCCGCAGCACCTGCTGCAATCCCTGTGACACCACCTGCCGCACGAGGCTACCTGGCGGCCGACCCGACCCGGGTCGAAGCCTGGCGCCGCAGGCTGGGACCCAAGACCCGGCCGCGCGTCGGCCTGGTCTGGCGCGGCGCCGCGGGACACCCGGACGACGCCAGGCGCAGCGTCGAGTTGACGCAGTTGCAGGCCTTGTGGCGCGCTGATATCGAGTGGCACGGCTTGCAGATCGAGTTGCGACCCGGCGACCAAGCGCTGGCCGACGCAGCGGGGATCAGCCTGCACTGCGAGCAGCAGCAAGACTTTGCCGACACCGCGGCGCTGCTGTCGCAGTTAGACCTGGTGATCGCCGTCGACACCTCGGTCGCGCACCTGACCGGCGCGATGGGCCTGCCGCTGTGGCTGATGCTGGCGCAGCCGGCAGACTTCCGCTGGCTGCTCGACCGCAGCGACAGCCCCTGGTACCCCAGCGCGAGGCTGTTCAGGCAGTCCCGGCCCGGCGACTGGGCCGATGTGCTGCAGGCCATGGCCCAGGCGCTGGTCGAGCGCTGGCCGCCGGCCTCAGCCAGCAGCGTGGCATGAGCGGCATGACCGGCATGACCTGCGATCTGGCGGCAAGCTCAAGCCTTGAGCCCATCAGCGCAATTCATCGCCCGGAACCGGTGGCAGGTCAGGGCTGGCCGCGAGCCAGGCGTCGAAGCCCGAGGGTTCGCCGCGAGCTTGGCGCTCGCGAAAATAAGCCTCTGTCTTCAGCGCCGAGACCTTTTCGGCAATCGCCGCGACAAAGAACTGGTTCATCGAGACGCTCTCCTCTTGGGCGACTTGCCGGGCATAGGCCAGCAATGAGTCCGGCAGGCGCAAGGCGTAGTTCGACATCAGGTCTGTCCTTTGTTCAACTGTTGCAGGAACGCTGCTGGGGTCAACACCTGCAGTGCGAATTTCCGGGCAGCATCAAAGTCATCGAGATTGAAGCTGATCAGCGCATCTGCGCGGCCGTTGAGCGCTGTCTCGAGCACTGTTTCATCGGCTGCATCTCGCAGCTGAGGCCGCCAAAGGTAGATCAGCTGAGCGGGTCCGAAACCAACACCACGCACTTTGAAATCATATAACTGATGACATCAGTCTTGTTGAGACCGTCAAGCCATCGAGGCCATCCATGAAGCCGCTGTCGGTAGCGCAGGACGTCGAACTGCTTTGGCAACGACTTCGGCTGGCGCCTGAGCAGGCCGGGCTGTGGCTGGACTTGGCGCAGGCCTATGCGGCCGAGGGCCTGGACTGGCAAGCGGGTGTCGCGGCTCGCCAGGCGCTGGTGCTGGACCCTGGATTGCTGGCGCGATGGCAAGCGCTGGGTATGGCGCATTGGCAAGACCGGCCAGCAACCGAAGCGGCAGCGGGCGACGGGGCCCGCGACGGCCGTGCGAACCTGCAACCCACGCAAGGCCTGGCCGCTGCGCTGCCCGCGCTGCGCCTGCTCGAGGCCGAATTGCAAGGCCGCATGGGCGATGCGCAAGGGCAGTTCGCGACGCTGCAACAGGCCTTGGCAGCGCACGACGAGCTGCGCGCCAGGCCGGCGTTGGCGTCCGGGCCTGCCCAGTTGCAGGCCAGCGCGATGGCCTGCACGGTGGCCAGCGCGTTGGCGTCAAGCCTGGCGCTGAGCGCGCTGCACGCTGGCGATCTGGCTGCGGCCGGGCTGACCGCGATGCACCGCAGGCTGTGCGCGCCGCTGGAGGCCGCAGCGCCGCCGCTGACGCGGTTCGAGAATCCGCAAATCGCTGGTCGGCGTCTGCGCGTCGGCCTGGTGGCCGTCGGGCTGCCGCCGGCGATCCAGCCCTTGCTGCTGCCCTGGCTGGCGCGGATCGACCGCAGCGAGTTCGAGCTGATCGTCTACCAAGGCGGCCTGGGCTCAAGCCAGATGCTGCAAGCCTGTGCCGACCGTTGGTGGGACGTCACCACAATGGATGACGCCGGCCTGCAGCGGCTCATCGTCACCGATGGCGTCGACCTGCTGATCGACCTGGCAGGCCACCATCCCGGCAACCGGCTCGGGCTGTTTGCGCGCCGCGCCGCGCCGGTGCAGCTGAGTTTTCTGGGCCACCCGCATTCAACCGGACTGGCATCGATCGATTGGTGGGTCGGCGACCAGGTGCTCAGCCCGGCCGAGCATGCGCCGCTGTTTTGCGAAGGCATTGCCCAGCTGCTTGGCAGCCTGCTGGTCTGGGCGCCGGACCGGGATCAAGCCTTGCCGCCGCCGCGACATGCCAGGGCGGCGGTGGTGTTCGGCTCGTTCAACGAGGCGATACAGCTGACACCGCGCTGCGTTGCGCTGTGGGCGCGGGTGCTCCGCGCCGTGCCGGGATCTCAGCTCATGCTCAGCGCGTCGTCGCTGGGCGACGGCGCGGTGCAGTCGGGGTTCAAGGCGCACTTCGAGGCCCAGGGCATCGCGGCCGAGCGTTTGACGATGTACGGGCACAGCGGGCCGGCCGGGCTGGCGCAGGCCCACGGCGAGATCGACATCGCGCTCGATCCGACGCCGTTCAATGGCAGCGTGTCCACGCTGCAGGCCTTGTGGATGGGGGTGCCGGTGGTCACGCTGGCAGGGGGGCATGCCGCGTCGCGCTTGGGCGCAAGCCTGCTGCGCACGCTGGGCCAGCCCGGCTGGGTGGCCGAGGACGAGTGCGCTTATGTCGCGACGGCGGTGCGTCTGGCGCGTGACGCCGCCACGCTGCGCCAGGGCCGCGCCGGCTTGCGCGAGCAGTTGGCGGGCTCAGCGCTGTGCGACATCGACGGCTATGCGCGCGATGTCGAGTCGCTGCTGCGGCGGATGTGGGCCCAGTACTGCGCTGGCGGCGGGCCGCGGCTGCTGCAGGCCATCACAACCTGATGACCGCTCATAAAAAAGCTCAGCAAGCTGCCTGGCTTGCCAGCGGCGCCAACCACAGGCCGGCCTGTTCGTCGGGTAGAAACAAATGGTCTCGGTGTCCGAAGCCGAGCGCGATGTCGCGGCTGGCGACCGGCAGACCGGTGTCGAGCGCGTAGTGGCTGTAGTCCTGCTCGAGCATCCAGCCTTGGTAGAAAGCGAGGTCGCTGCCCGGCAGGATCTCGCACACCACCGCCGGGCGCCGGGTCTTGATCCAGTGATGGGCACCGGTCAGCACCTCGGGCTCGTGGCTTTCGACGTCGATTTTGACCAGCACCGGGCCGGCAGCGACCGCCGAGGGCGGCAGCGCGTCGTCGAGTCGGTCGACCTGCACAACGCGTTGGTCTGAGTGCTGGCGTCTGAAGTCCGGGTTCAGCGAGGCCGAGGTCTCGACCAAGCCGTGGTCGGCCAGCGGGAAATACAACGCGGCCTCGGCGCGCTGTCTGCCCAGCGCGATCGGGTGCAGTTGCAGGCTGTCCTGCATTTCCGACAGTCGGGCGTTGCTGGACAGCACAGCGGCGATCTCGGCGACAGGTTCGAACGCGTGGCATGCCAAGGCCCCGCTGGCCAGCGCGAGCAGCGAGTAGAAACCGGTGTTCGCGCCGATATCGAGAAATGAGGGGCGCAGCGCAGTGCACCACTGCGCCACCAGCCAGGGCAGTGGCGGCTCGTAGGCTTGCCAGCCTTGCTGCAGCACCGTCATCGCGACCTGGTCGCGGCCGCCGCAGCTGTCGATCCAGAAGCGGCCGCGACGCTGTGCCAGCACCACGTCGACCTGTGCCAGGTGGTGGATGTGCATCAGTCGTTTCCGGTCTGGGCCGGGCCTTCAGGCAAGCGGTATTGATCGATGCGCTCGCCCAGCAAGTGCTGCCAAGCGCTCAGCAACTCGGCGTTGAAGCGCTCCACGCTGTAGCTGGCTGCGGTGGCGCGTGAGGCCGTCACCCGGCGGGCTGCGGCCGCGTCGTCCATCGCCAGCAGGCCGGCGATGGCTTCGCTAAAGGCCTCGAGGTCGCCGTCCGCAACCCAGCTGCCGTTGTCGCGGCTGGCGTACTCGCTGCCGCCATAACCGTCGAAGCCGCACACCAGGCAGCCGGCTGCCATCGCTTCGAGCGGCGGCAGCCCCAGCCCCTCGAAGCGGCTGAGGCTGGCAAACACCAGCGACTCGCCCAGCACCTGCGCCATCTGCTGGCGCGACATGCCGCCGATCGGTACCCATCGCAGGTCCGCGTGTTGCGGGTACCGGCCTCGGAACAGTTGCACCAGCAGGCTGGCATCGGCAGGGCGCTTGAGCGGGATGAAGGCGATCTGGCGCTGCTTGGTCTGTGCGCGGAAAAAAGTCGGCAGCACATAGGGCCGCACCACCTGCCAATCGGTGGTCGATCCCCAGCGCTGCAAGGTATCGCGCGTGCTCAGGCTGCCGCACAGGCCGCCGGCCAGCGGGTAGCGGTTCAGGCTGTCAATCGAAGCAAACCCTTTGAAGCTGTAATAAGGGTTCTGGTTGTGTATCGCCACCTGGCACGCCATGGCGGCGAGCCGCTCGAAGCTTGCAGGCGGTGTGACTTCGGGCATGACCAACCAGTCCTGCGGCAAGAACGCCAATTGCTCGCTCCAGTGCACCATCGGCACTGGAAACGGCTGCTTGGGCGCCTGCACCTTGGCGGCAGGGTCCAGCAGCAGGAAGGCGCGCAGGCCAGCTTGGCGAAGCGCGGCCACATGCTGCAGGTTGACCAGTTCGCCACCGGCCTTGACCGGCAACGAAGCGGTGTAGTAGATGGCGGGTCTTGCGCTGAGCGTCATCGCGTGTCGTCAGTGGCTCAAGCCAGCTGCACCGGCAGGCACAGCTGGTAGCCCTCGTGGCGTATCACCTGCAAGGTCTGCCCGTCGAAGCCGACATCGCACAGCTTTTTGCGCAGCCTGGTCATCCGCACCGCCAGATTGGGCAGGCTGGCGCCATCCACGCCCGGGGTCATGATCTCCAGCAACTGCCAGTAGGCCAGGCGCTGGCCGGGCGCGCGCCCCAGTGCCGTCAGCAGCGCTACCTCGACAGCGCTCAGTTCGATGACCCCGGCCGGGCCTTGTGCCCTCAGCTCAGCGACCTGCACCGACAGCGTCGCCTGGCTGTCTGTCTGGGCTCGGTCTGCGCGCAGCCGTCGCCCTAGCGACTGCACCGCTGCACTGAGCTCTTCGATGCTGACCGGCTTGGTGAGGTAGATGTCGGCGCCTGCCTCGTAGCCCGCGACCTTGTCGCGCACCGTGTCGCGCGCAGTCATCATCAGGATGCACAGCCCGGGCTGGGTACGCCGCAGCCTGCGCGACAGGCTCACGCCGTCTTCGCCGGGCAGGTTCAGGTCGACCACCAGCAGGTCGATCATCGACTGTGCGCCTTCGTCGCCGAGCTCTTCGGCGCAGGACAGACCCAGCACCCGGTGACCGAGCGCGGCCAGCACCTCGACGATGGCATCGCGCAGGTCCTCGTTGTCCTCGACGACGACGATGTTCAGATTGGCAGCCACAGTACGAACCTCACATGGGTCATTTCGGGTTGGTAGCGCAGTTCACCGCCGAGGCGGCGCGCGATCAGCGAGGAAAGGTACAGGCCCAGGCCCGACCCGGCGTGACGCGTTGCGCCAGCGCCGCGCCAGTATTTCTTGAACAGCTGTTCGGGGTCGGGCCGGCCCGCGTCGCCTGGCGCGTTGCTGACGCTGAGCTGCAGGCCGGGCAGCGCGCCGCGCGACTGCGGGCTGGCTGTGACCTCGACGACGCCGGCCTCAGCGCGGTATTTCAGCGCGTTGTCGAGCAGGTTGCTCAGGATCACGCCCAGCAACTGCCGGTCGGTGGCGCAGTCCGGCAGTGCGGCGTCGGTGTTGAGCTTGACGCTGGCGCCGGCCGGCAGTTGGTGGCGCAACTCTTGCAGCAGCGCCCGGACATCCACCGGCGCGACCTGCAGCACGGGTTCGGCCACCTCGAGCTCGCCGCTGATCGCGCAGCGCTTGATGATGTCGCGCATGCTGTCGATGGCGCGGTAGCCGCGCCCACGCATCGGCGAAGCCGGACTCAGGCTGCCAATCGCGAGGTGGGCGGTGGCCAGCGCGTTGGTCAGCTCGTGCGTGAGCATGGTCATGAACTGCTCTTGCTCGTGCCGCCGCTCACGCTCCTGCGCCACCAGCTGCTCGGCCAGCACGAGGTCGGTCTGGACCTTGCGGCGGGCACTGGCTGCATGCCTTGCCCTGGCCCGCAGCGCGCCGAACAACATCGCCGCGCTGATCAAGCCATAGGCGATGGCGCTGTACATCGCCCAAGGCGGGCTGGGCATCCAGCCCATGGCAGGCATTGCCGCGGTGCCCAGCACCAGCACCATCAGGCCGTAGATCGAGATCAGACGCCCGCGCGACAGCCTCGGCGGGTCGCCCGGCGCTGGTTTGTCGGTGCGCCAGGCCAGCAGCAGCAGCAGCAGCGGGTACAGCAGCGTCATCGCCGTGACGATCTGGTGGGCTTGGCGAATCAGCCCGGCCAGCATCAACAACAGTGTCAGCGGCGTCGTTATCGCCAGCCACTGCAGGCAACGCAGGCCCAGCGGCGGCGGCTTGAACTCACGCAGAAAATGCCAGTGGAACCAGACCACCGCCGTTGCGGTGATTGGAAACATCGCCGAGGTGATGCGGTCGATCGCTGGCGCCGTCAGCCAGTCGGACAGGTAGACCCGGAAGAAACCCAGCAGCGAGAGCGTAAAAAACACCGAAAGCACCTGGTGGACGATGAACGCGCCGACCACGCGCTCGCGACTCTCGAACCACGCCGTCACGGCCCAGGCCAGGACCATCAGCAAGAACGCGATCACGGCGCCCATGATCAGCTGCTGCAACCGGTCGGTCGCTTCGGCATCGTCCCAATGCAGGGCCTCGACGTGGATGCCGTGGTGGCTGGTCGTGCGCAGCCGCAGCAAGACCTCGATTGGCTCGCTGGGCGTGGCGATCACGAGGTTCTGGTTGAACGACCGGTATTCGCTCAGCCGCCAGTCGTGCCTGTCACCGGCCAACTGGGGCGGCTGGTCGGGGTAGCGGGGGTCGAACAGCGCGATCTCGTCGAGCTGACCGGGTTGCATCCGCAGCACCAGCCGGGTCTGCCGGTCGGCGGCGCGTCGGCCTGGGTCTGCCGGGGTGATCTTCAGGCGCAGCCAGGTGGTCGAGCCGGTGAAGCCTCGCCTGAGTGGGCCGGTGTAAGTCGTCCAGCCCATCGCCCGCACTTGATCTGGCCCCAGGCTGCTGGCCGGGTCGTCTAGCCAGGCGCGCGCGCTGATGTGGTCGCGCTGGTCGCTCAATAGCTGGGCCTGTTGGGCCGGCTCGGCCGGCTGGGCCAGCCCCGGCAGCTGCCAGGCCGCCAGCAGCCAGACCAGGCAGCAGCGCAGCAGCGCTGCGATCAGGCGCGGACCTTGAGGCTTGGCGGAGGGGATTTCTATCATTTTAGTACCTTACGAGATTATCCATATTTCTTAACTTTGCGTTTTTTTTTGGGCGGCGAGCCGGCATCAATCGGTTTGAAATATCTTGAAATATTAGATTCATTGATTGAGATATTTTTCGCTTTTAAACGATTTCTTGGCGTCAACCATGGCCCTCAACCGAGCCGACCGGCGAGCTGCTTCAGCGGCTCGGCCATTGCGCCGCCTGCGGATACCGCTGCGACTGGGCTTGGCGCTGTTGCCGCTGGTCGCCCAAAGCCAGCCACTGGACAGTCTGATCGTCGATGCCTTGAGCCAACACCCGGCCACCCAATCGGCCCAGGCGCAGCAGGCCTCGGCCCGGGCCGGGTTGGCCAGCGCGCGCTGGCAGTACTGGCCGACGCCGTCGGTGCTGGTCGAGACTGCCGGCACCAGCGCCACCGACACCGCTTACCAGGGCGACCACCGGGTCGCGACGCTGCGGCTGCAGCAGCCGCTGTGGACCGGCGGGCGACTCAGCGCCGGCCTGAGCCGGGCCGATGCAGGTTTGGCCTACAGCCAGGCCTCGCTAGACGAAGTGCGCCAGCAGCTCGCGCTGCGCGTGGTCCAGGCCTACGGTGACTGGCTCGCCGCGCAACTCAAGACCGCGTCGCACGGCAAGAGCCGCGTAGTCCACGAGGAGCTGCAAGCGCGCGTCAGGCGCCGGGTCGAGCAGGGCATTTCAGCCGAGAGCGACCTGGTGCTGACCGACGTGCGTCTGCAGTCGCTGGCCGCCGACCTGTCGGTCGCGCGACTCCAGCAAGACACCGCGCTGGCGCGGCTGGGCCAGTTGTTGGGCCGGCCGGTGCTGGGCGCCGAGTTGTCAGTCGCCGCGCCGCGCGCGGTCGACCCGGCCTGGTTGTCGCAGCTCGACGGCGTGCTCGCGGCCCAGCCTGCGGTGCAAAAAGCCCAGGCCCAGGCCAGGATTCAAGAGGCCGGCGTGGCCGAGCGCCGCGCCGAGCTCTCGCCCGAGGTCTACCTGCGCGCCGAGCGCCAGTACGGCAACTACGCGATACGCAACGCCGCGCCCGAGAACCGGTTGTTCCTAGGCCTGAGCACGCGCTTTGGGGCCGGGCTGTCGACGCTGAGCAACGTCGAGGCCGCGCAAGCCCAGCAACAAGCCGCGCTGGCCGATGTGCAGGTGCAGCGGCGCGCCGCGACCGATCAGCTGCTGGCCGACCACGCCCAGGCCAGCAGCTCGGCCCCTAGGCTTGCGGCGCTGGAGGCCTCGCTGAACGCCGCGCAAGCCGTCTGCCTGTCGTACGACCGGCAGTTTCTGGCCGGTCGCAAGAGCTGGCTCGACGTGATGAACGCGCAGCGCGAGCTGGCCCAGACCGAGCTTGCGCTGGTCGACCTGCAAGCCTCGCAGGTGGTGGTGACCTGGCGACTGGCACTGACCACGCTGGGGCTTGAAGCTGTTACCGGAGTCCGACCATGAACCTCTTGCCCTGCCTGGCGCGCCTGGCGCAACTCCAGCACGACAGCGTCGACCGGCTCGCGCTGCAGGAGGCGGCCGAGGCGGCCGCTGGTTCGGCCACAGATCCAAGCGCCAAGGACGCAAGAGCCCAGCTCAAGACCGTCGCGCGCCACCTGCAGCTGCGCCCGCCGCGCTGGCTGGGCGCGCCCGATGCGGCCGCAGTGCCTGCGCTGATCTGCGCCGGCGCGGCCCGGCCCGGCATCCAAGCTGGTGAGTGGGGCGTGCTGCGAGGTCGCAACGCCCAGAACCAATGGGTCAGCGAGTGGTGGGACGCTGAAGCCAAGCGCTGGCGCGAGCAGGCCGACACTGAGCTGGCGGGTTGTTCGATCGCTTTGTTCAAACTGCGCAAACCGTTCTCGGCCAGCGACAGCGCGGTCTACCAGCTGATCCGCCAGGAGATGCTGTCGCACCGCAAGCTCATCGGCGAGGCCGTGCTCGGCGGGCTGATGATCAACATCGTCGCGCTCGCGGCGTCGTTCTACAGCATGCAGGTCTACGACCGGGTGATGCCCACCGGCGCGTCGCAGACCCTGCTGGTGCTCACGCTGGGCGTGATCGCCGCGGTCGGCTTTGAGCTGGTGGCCAAGCGGGTTCGCAGCACGCTGTACGAGCGAATGATCGACCAAGTCGACCAGCGGCTGGCGCGCGCGGTCTACCTGCGCTTTCTGTCGGTGCGGCTCGACCAGATGCCGCAAAGCGTGGGCGCGCTGGCCGCGCAGATGCGCGGCTACGAGACGGTGCGGGGTTTCTTCACCGCGGTCACGACCAACCTGCTGGTCGATGCGCCGTTCGCGCTGCTGTTCTGCGCGGTGATCTGGCTGATCTCGGGCCCGCTGGCGCTGATCCCGCTGGCTTTTCTGGGCCTGTCGCTGGTCATCGGCTTTTATTACCGGGCCCAGGTCGAGTCGCTCGCGGGCCAGGCGATGATCGCGAGCAACCAGAAGACCGGGCTGCTGGTCGAGACCGTCGAGGGCGCCGAGACCATCAAGTCTGGCCAGGGCGGTTGGCGCATGCTGTCGCGCTGGATGCGCAACACCGACGATGCGCGCGAGACCGACCTGCGCAACCGCAACATCAGTGAGCACTCGCAGCACCTGACGGCAGCATTCCAGCAGCTGTCCTACGTGCTGCTGGTGGCCGCTGGCGCGCTGCTGGTGAGCAAGGGCGAGCTGACGATGGGCGCGCTGATCGCCTGCTCGATCCTGTCGGGGCGGGTGCTCGCGCCGGTGGCGATGATCCCCAGCCAGCTCGCGCAATGGGCCCACACCAAGGCCGCGCTGCAAGGGCTTGACCGGCTGTGGTCGCTGCAAGACGACCACCATGGCCAGGAGCAGCCGGTGCTGCCCGAGACGATCCGCGGCCATTACCGGCTCGAGGCCGTTACGGCCCAATACAACGGCAGGCTGGCGCTGGCGATCGAGAACCTGAACATCGCGCCGGGCGAGAAGGTCGGCGTGCTCGGCCCGGTGGGCGCGGGCAAGACCACCTTGCTGCGGCTGCTCTCGGGCATGTACAAGCCCCAGCAAGGCCGCGTGCTGCTCGACGACTTCGACCTGGCACACATCGCCAAACCGGCGCTGGCCGAGCAGCTGGGCTATGTGCAGCAAGACGGCAGGCTGTTCTCGGGCACGCTGCGCGACAACCTGATCCTGGGCCAGCTCGACCCGGGCGACGAGACCATCCTGCAAGCCGCGCGAACCACCGGCTTGCTGCAAGCGGTGATCAGCAGCCACCCCAAGGGCTTGCAGCAAGAGATCTACGAAGGCGGCACGGGGTTGTCGGGCGGGCAGCGCCAGCTGGTGAACCTGACGCGCACCTTCTTGCGCCAGCCGCGCATCTGGCTGCTCGACGAGCCCACCGCGAGCATGGACCGCAGCCTGGAACTGCAGGTCACGCGCGCGCTCAAGCAGGCCCTGGCGCCCGAGCACACGCTGGTGCTCGTCACGCACAAGGCCGAGATGCTCGAGTTGGTCGACCGGGTGATCGTGATCGCCAAGCACGGCGTCGTGATGGACGGACCGAAGGCGCAGGTGCTGCTCAAGCTCAACGCGCCGGCGCTGGAGCGGGTGGCATGAAGGTCAAGCTAAATCACAAAAAGAGTGTGCTGATGGGCGCGAAGAAGACCCAAGGCGCGGTGTCGATGACGCTGCTGATGGCGCTGGGGCTGGCGATCTTCTTGGGCTGGGCGGCGATGTTCGAGATCGACCAGACGGTGCGGGCCCAGGGCCAGATCATCCCCAGTGGGCGCACCCAGGTGATCCAGGCGGCGGACGGCGGCGTGCTGTCGCGCATCACGGTGCACGAGGGCCAGGCGGTGGTCGCGGGCCAGGAGCTCGCGGTGCTCGAGCGCGAGCGGCCCAACGCGGCGTTTGAGGAGAGCCGGGCCAAGGACGCGGCGCTGGCCGCAGCGCTGCTGCGCGCGCAGGCCGAAGCGAGCGAGACCGCGCCGGTGTTCGGCCCGCGCTTCAAGGAGTACGGCCATTTCGTCGCGGTGCAGCAAGCCCTGTACGAGCAGCGCAAGACCAGCCTGCGCGAGGAGCTCGCGACGATCCAGGACGGCCAGGCCATGGCGCAGCAAGAGCTCGAGATGAACGAGGCGCTGCTCAAGACCGGCGACACCAGCCGGCTCGAGGTGATGCGGGCCAAGCGCCAGGTCGGTGAGCTGCAAGGCCGTGCCAGCGCGCTGCGCAACAAGTACCTGCAGGACGCCAGGCAAGAGGCGAGCAAGCTGGCCGAGGAGCTGTCGAGCAGCCGCTACAAGCTCGAAGAGCGGCGCAGCGTGCTCGACCACACGGCGCTGACCGCGCCGGTGGCGGGCATCGTCAAGGTGCTCAAGGTCAACACGATAGGCGGCGTGCTGCGCGCTGGCGACGAGCTGATGCAGATCTCGCCGACCGACGGCGCGATGGTGCTCGAGATCAAGCTCAACCCGGTCGACATCGGCCAGCTCAAGACCGGGCTGCCGGTGGCGATCAAGCTCGACGCGTTCGACTACTCGGTCTACAACAGCCTGAGCGGCACGCTGAGCTACCTCAGCGCCGACACGCTGGTCGACCAGGGCGCGAACGGCCAGGCGGTGCCGTATTACCGGGCCCAGGTTCGGATCATCCCGGCCGAGGCCGGCGCCAAGCTCGCTGGGGTCGAACTCAAGCCCGGCATGACCGCATCGGTCGACATCCGCACCGACAGCCGATCGATCCTGAACTACCTCGCCAAGCCGGTGTTCAAGGCTTTTGGCGGCGCGATGAACGAGCGCTGATCAAGCCGGGGGCATCGGCCCTGCGCCTTTCAGAACATCTTCACCCAGGGCACATCATGGACATCTGGACCGAAGGTTATGTCACCGACGTCAACTACCTGGATACCTTTAACCGAGAGTTGACGCCGGTTTGGCTGAGCACCACCGCGACGCTGCTGGGCTACCGCACGCCACCGTTGGACCAGCCCTATGCCTATGCCGATCTGGGCTGCGGCCAGGGATTTGGCACCGCGTTGATGGCCGCGGCCAACCCGGTCGGCCGGTTCTGGGGCTTTGATTTCAACCCGGGCCATGTGGCCCAGGGTCGGCGCATGGCGGCTGCCAGTGGCATCGCCAACATCGAGTTCCACGAGGCCAGCTTCGCGCAGCTTGCCGATTCCGCCGCAGGTTGCTGGCCCGAATTCGACTTCATCGTGCTGCACGGCGTCTACAGCTGGGTTTCGCGCGCCAACCAGTTGGCCATCATCGAGTTCATCCGCCGCTTTCTCAAACCCGGCGGTCTGGTCTACATCGCCTACAACTGCGCGCCGGGCTGTTCGGCCATGGTGCCCTTGCAGCACCTGATGAGGCGCCACGCCGACCAGCACCCGGCCCGCTCAGACTTGCAGGCGCAGCGGGCCCTGGACTTCGTCGGGCGCCTGCGCGAGGGCGGTGCGAAGTACTTCAGCGCGCACCCCGATGTCTCGGTGCGTCTGGCGACGGCAGCCAAGTCAGACAGCCGTTACCTGGCCCATGAATACCTCAACCGCGATTGGCAGATCGTCGATTTCGCGGCGGTCGCACAAGATGGCGCGCGGGCCAAGCTGGACTATCTCGGCAGCGCTTGCCTGCTGGAAAACCTGGACCACCGGTCGGCCCCGGCTGGTTTGCTGCCGCTGCTGGCGGAGACGACCGACACCGTTTTGCACCAGACCTTGCTGGACTTTGCCGCCAACAAGGGCTTTCGGCGCGACATCTTTCAAAAAGGCCTGGCACGGCTGAACGCGCGCGAACATGCCGCTGCGCTGCGCCGGATCTGCCTGTTTCCGCTGGCCATCGAGACCAGCGGTGCCATCGTCTTCCCAACCCCGATTGGCCCAGCCAGCGGACGGCCCGAACTCTACCAAGCGCTGATGCAGGGCTTTTCTCAAGGCGAACTGAGCTTGGGCGAGATGGCCGCGCGCCCGGAATTGGCGGGCAAAACCCAGGCCCAGTTGATCGAGGTCGCGATGCTGCTGATCAGTGCCGGCCATGTGCAGCCCAAGGCCGGCGCTGTGCAGCCGGCCTTGGCACAAGCGCTCAACCGCTTCATCCGTGCCGAGGTGATGGACGGGCAGCACCTGAACTACTTCGCGGCCCCCACCTTGGGCAGCGCGATCGAGGTCAGCTTTGTCGACATGGTGGCGGCGATGCTGCTGGTCGAGACGCCGGATTTGACCCAAGACGCTTTCGTCAGCGCTGGTTGGCAGTTGCTGGTCAGCCTGGGTGGCCAACTCGTCAAGGACGGCCTGGTGCTGTCCACCGAGGAGGCCTCGTTGCGGGAGCTGGCGGCTGTGTTCACCAGCTTCCAGCAAGGCAAGACAGCGCTCTGGCAAAGACTGGGGATCCTGCCCTGACGGGATCGCGATCCCCCGCAACATCCTGAAATACCTCGCCAAACCGGTGTTCAAGGCTTTTGGCGGCGCGATGAACGAGCGCTGATCAAGCCGACGATTGCAGCGTCAGCCAGTCGGTCCGTCGACATGGCAGGTGCTGCGTTTCATGCTGTCTCGCAGCGCGCGCGGGCGCTTGATCGCGCCGCTGCGATCGTCGAACTCAGCCACCATCAGGTCTAGCGCGCCACGGCGCTCCTGCGCTTCCACCGGCAGCCAAGGCGAGCCGATGGCCGCCCATTGCGCGTCGGTGAGCAGCAGTTCGCCGGTCAGGAAGATCTGGTGACAGGCCTGGCCGGCATCGAAGGACGCGGCGACCGCCTGCCCGCTGTCTGCCGGTCGACACAGCCCGTGCGCCATCGTCTGGTCGAAAACAACCAGGTCGCCGGGCGCCAACACCAGGCGTACGCCTGCATGCGGCATCACGAACTCGACATCGGCGACGGCCAGCGCCAGGACCCAGAACAGGCAGCGCGACCAATGCCGGCTGACGTCGTTGTGAAAGCCCGCGCCGCAGCATGCGAGGTAATCGATACGGGTCGCGACGCTGCGCCGGTAGTCCGCGGGCTCAGGCCCCAGCACGCCGGTCAGCTGCAATGCGCCGGCGATGCTGCCGACCAAGTCGGCCACCCGCGGCGCTGCTGCGGCCAGCGCCGCCAGCGTCGTGGTCGCGTAGTCGATGTCAGAGAACGCCTCGATCTGAACCCGAGACCGACCTTCGGCCGCGAGGCCTGCGAGCGAGCCGGCATCGAGGAAATCGGTTCGCACGACATGTACCAGGCCGTAGGGTGCGCGCGCGTCCGACGCGTGCTGGGCCTCGTCGCTGCGAACCGCGAAGGCGCGGAAGGGCAGGGGCACCTGGTACACGCCGGCTGCGATGGTCCGGTGAGCGGGGTGAGCGGGGTGGGCGGGCATCGCCCGATTGTCGCGACCTGCGCGCCGATTAGAGTGTGCACCTCTCAACCCGTCGATGCCTCGACCCCGCCATGAACAGACTGCCATCGGAGCTGCACCGCCTGTACGCAGCGCAGGCACCGGGCCCTGACACGGCGCCCGAGGCCTTGCGCCTGATCGACGACAGCGGACGGGTGCGGGCGATGGTGCTGTCGCTCGCCAGGCCTGCCGATTGGCAAGCGCTGGCCAAAGTCTGGCAAGGCGTTCAGGTCGACCTGGACTTGCCAGCGCCAGCGATTGCGGTCTCGGGCACCGACGCTTATCAACTCTGGTTCTCGCTCGCGCAGCCGCTGCCTGCCGCGCAAGCCCTGGCATTTCTCGAGTCTTTGCGCCTACGCTATCTCGGCGACATCAAGCCGCAACGCGTTGGCCTGATGCCGAGCATGGATGGCGCGTCGCCGCCACGCGTACAGCATGCCGACACGGTGCCGGCATTGCAGGCGAGCGGCTGTTGGTCGGCTTTCGTCGCGCCCGAGCTCGCGCCGGTGTTCGCCGACGAGCCCTGGCTAGAGACCGCGCCGAACCCCGAGGGTCAGTCCAGCTTGCTGGCGCGCCTGGCCAGCATCCCACTTGCCGACTTTGAGCTGGCGCTGCAAGGGCTCAGCCCGGCCCAGGCGTCGGCCCCTGGCACGCCAGCATCTGTGCCTGCCTTGGTGCTGGACGCCGTTGCCAGCCCGATGGGCCAGCGCAAGGTGGCCGCCGGCCCGTGGTTGGATCCGAAAAGCTTCTTGCTCGAGGTGATGAACAATGACGCCGTTGAACTGCGCCTGCGCATCGAAGCGGCGAAAGCTCTCTTGCCCCACGTTGACACGACAGGCCCAGTGCCAGGAGTTCCACCGCCATGACCAGCGCTCATCTGCACCAACAGGATTTCAACTCAGCCGCGGTCAGCCGCTTGCGCGCCGACCTGGCGGTCGCGCTGCGCGCCGCCGCGCAGCACGGCTTGTCCGAGGGCGTTTGCAACCACTTCAGCGTCGAGTTGCCCGACGGCTCGGGCCGCTTCTTGCTCAACCCGCGCGGCCTGCTGTGGCGCGAGGTCGGTGCCGATGACATCGTGATGGTCGACGGCGACGGTCAGCATCTGGCCGGGCGCCACCCGGTCGAGCCGACCGCGATGCACATCCACGCCGCAATCCACCGCATCGCCGGCAAGGCCTGCGTGCTGCACACCCATATGCCGCAGGCCACGGCGTTGACGCTGACGGCAGACCGCGGGCTAGACACCTGCCTGTCGCAGAACGCAATGCGATTTCACGGCCGGGTCGCTGTCGACGGGCATTACAACGGGCTGGCACTCGACCCGTCCGAAGGCGAGCGCATCGCGCGGTCTATGCAGGGCGCCGATGTGGTGTTTCTGGCCAACCACGGCGTGGTCGTCTGCGGCGAGCGCATCGACCATGCTTATGACGACCTGTACTACCTCGAGCGCGCCTGCGCGCTGCAGGTGCTGGCGATGTCGACCGGGCGGCCGCTGATGCCGGTGGCCGCCGACCTGGCGGCGCGGGTGGGCGAGCAGACGCTGAGCGAGCGGCTGCAGTCAGAACTGTTCTTCGACGCGCTGCGGCGCAGCGTCTGACGGGGCTGCCGGCGAGCGCCAGCGCTTTTGAGCGCCCCAAGGCCGGCCGAAGCCGGCCGCCCCCCGTGGGGATCAAGCAAAGTGGCAAAGCCACATTTGCTTGAGAGCGGCTGCCGACAGGTCGGGTCGACCTTGGGCGCCTGCGCCAGCGTTCGTCGGGTTTGAGTTGCTTGATCGCAAGGCGACAGCTTTGCCGGCCTCTATGGTCCAGATCGCAACGGAGACATGCCCATGGATCGACCCAGACTGCCGGACGTTCTCGCTGATGATTCGACGCCTGGCGGCCCGTCGCCCAAGTTGGGCCGGATGCTGCTGGTGCTGGTGCTGGCGATGTTGGCGCTGTTGGTGTTGCAGATCGTGCTGGGCTTGCCGGGCGATCTGGGTGCCGAGGACTTTCTCGGTCACGGCCGGGCCGACCTGGCGTTGATGCGATCGGTCGCCGAGGCCTGGGACCAGCTGCTGCTGGTGCAATGGGGTCCGGTCCGCGCGACGCTGCGCTTGGCGGCTTGGCTGTACTTTGTGCTCGACACCGTCTTTCTGCTGCCGCTGTACGGCGTTTTCCTGCTCGAGGTCGCGCGGCGTATCGATGCCGCATCTGAGCTGCGTGGCTGGCCACAAGGCCGCCGCGCTGCGCTGCTGGTCGCCGCGATCACGCTGCTGTTGATGGCGGTGGACCTTGTGGAAAACACCTCGAGTCTGGTCAAGCTCGGTTTGACGGGGATGTCGGCCTGGCTGTACTGGCTGTACTGGCCGAGCGCGTTGGCCGCGCCGCTGCTGGCTTGGCGGCTGTGGCAACGCGGCACCGAAGGCCGCTTGGTGCTTGAGCGTCTGCACCGGCTCGGCGGGTTTTGGTCGAGGATGCCGACGCTGCTGCGCGGCCTGGCTGGGGTCGCGATGCTGGTGACCATTGGTCTGCTGCTGGCGGCGCCGTTCGATGGCGCGCTGGGCGCGGTGCTGGCCATTGGCGCCGCCAGCCACCTGGTCAAGCTGGCGCTGCTTGCTGCGCTGGCGTTGATATTTCTCGCGCTCTTGCTGACCTGGATTTACGCCAGCGACGGTCCGGGGCCTGGCCGTGCGTCCTTGCGCCGTGGTCTGGCCGACATCGTCTGGCGCACCCGCTATGTGCTCACAGCGCTGGTGTTGCTGGTGGGCATGACCTTGGTGTCGGACCAGTGCCGCGACGTGATGATCGGCGTGGCCGATGGCTTGTTCGTCTGGCCGCAAGCGGTTTGGGCCTGGTTGGCGCTGGCCTTGTCGGTCGTCGCGGTCTGGGCGATGTCGTTTTCTTGTTGGTTGTGGGCCCGCTTGGCCTGCCGCATGCCGGGACCGGGTCGCGACCCTTTGTTGCCGACGGTGGAGTCGGCGTTGCGCGACGCCGCGCAGGGCATGGCGCGGCTGCTCGGGGTCTTGCCGCTGCTCTCTGCGGCGCTGCTGGCCGCGCTGGCCGCGCGCGACGCGGTCTGGGCCGGCATGCGCTTGCGCGAGGCCCAGGTCGCGTCGCCGTTGGTGCTGCTGGTCTTCGGTCTGGCCTGCGTGCTGGGCGGCCTGCTGTTTCTGTGGGGACGCGAGCGCGTATCGGCGGGCGCGGCGTCGCCGGACTATTACGACGACCCGACGATGCTGCCGAACTGGGTCGCTGCGATCAACGCTGCCAAGTACAGCCTGGCCTGGGCAGGCGGGCCAGGCCCGGTCAGCTTGCCGCTGATCGCGCTGGCACTGGCAGTGGGCCTACGCGGCGCGGTCGCGCTGCTGCAGCCCGGCGTGCCTTTTGCCTACCCGGTGGTGTTGTTCTCGCTGGTCGGCTGGCTGGGACTGTTCGGCTGGCTGTCGATGAAGGAGCAGCGTGAGGCCAGGCCCTGGTTGCTGTTGATCGTCGCGCTGGTGGGCATCGCGGGCTTGGTCGGGCTGACCAACAACCATGTCGTGCGCTTGGTGACCCCGACCCACGATGCCCATTTGCCGCCGGTGCTGGCACAGGTCATCGGCAGCGTGTCGCTGCTGGTCTGCATCGCCGTCGCAGCCTGGTTGCTGGTGCGCAGCGCGGTGCTCAGGCTCAAGGGTCGCCGGGTTCATTGGAGCGGGGTGCTGGTGGGCTTGTTGCTGGCGAGCATCGCGGTGCTGGGCGCGGTCGACCGCCTGACGGCCAGCGGCGCGCCGGCCCGGGCGCCAGCGCCGCGCGTGCCGGTCGACACCGCTATCGCGCAGTGGGTCGACGCGATGTGGGCCGATCCTGGGCTTCGAATCCCCGGCCAACGGGTGTTCTTTGTCGCCTCGGAAGGCGGCGGCATTCGGGCTGCTTATTGGACCGCGCGAACGCTGATGTTGTTGCGCGACCGGTTGCCGGGGTTCGATCAGCGCAGCTTCATGCTGTCGGGCGTGTCGGGCGGCGCGGTCGGCGAGGCGGTCTACCTAGCTTGCAGCTTGCAGCCGAGGATGGCTGGCGCGGCCTGTGTCGACGGCTTTGGCCGTACCGACCTGCTGACGCCGCTGCTGGGGGCCTGGTTGTTCGAGGACGCGCTGGCGCGGTTGCTGCCGACCACGCTGCCCAGCGCGATGCTCGACGGCGGGCGCGGCCCCTGTGTCCAAGCCGGCTGCGGCTTCTTGTCTCGCGGCCTGTGGTTCGAGCAGGCGCTGGAGCAGGCCGTGCCGGCGCTGGCGCTGGGTCTGGCGCGGTCTGCCCAAGCGGCTGAGGCAGCCGGCAGCCACCTGCCGCGATTGTTCCTCAACAGCACCTGGGTCGAGTCGGGTGAGCGGACCATCGCGTCCAGCGTGCAGGCCGGTTGGCAGCCCGGTGCGCAGTCGGTGTTTGCCGGTGCGCGCGACCCACTGAGCTTTGCAGCCGGGCAGGGCGCTGCGCTGGACTTGCCGCTGTCAACCGCAGCGCACAACGCAGCGCGATTTCCGTTCGTCAATGCGATCGGGCTGCTGATCTCGGCCGATGGCAACGCTGGGCACCTCGCCGATGGCGGTTACTTCGACAACTCGGGCACCCAGACGGTGGCTGACGCGCTCGCTGCGCTGCGGGTATTTGTCGCGCGCCAGCAATGCGACGATGCAGCGGACCCGGTTTGCCAGCACAGGCTGGTCTGGCTGCGCAGCCTGCGCCCGACCGTGATCGTGATCCAGAACGGCGTCGCCGCCGACTGCCTTGGCAGCAGCCGGCTGGCTTGTCTGCGCCAGTCCTGGGGCCTGCAGGCCGACGCCGGCGCGCCCTACCAGCCTGGGGCGCCGGTCGATGCTGGCCAACTGCGCCTGTATGCCGACGCGATCGGACCGCTGCTGACCCTGCTCAACGCTGGCGGAACCGGTGCCAACGGCCGCCGCGCCGAGGCCTTGCTGGCGCGTGATTGCGCGCGCTTCGACCCGGCCCAACCCGACTGCGTCGTGCGGCTGGCGCAGCGCACCGACGGTGTGCTCTACCCCCTGGGTTGGTACCTGTCGCCGACCGCCAGGGCCGCGCTCGATGCCAAGGCCAGCCGCGAAGTGGCAGCCGCTGCGCTGGACTGAAAGCGGTGTTGCTGGCTGTCGCGTCCCTATGGATGTTCAAATCAAGCCCGTCGAGCCGCAGCCGATGCGGCCATCCACTCCGGGGAAAACCATGTTTCGCAAAGACTTGCTGGCCGCCAAACGCATCCTGATCACCGGTGGCGGCACGGGCCTGGGCGCCGTGATGGCCGAACGCTTTGCCGGCTTGGGCGCGCGCTTGGTGTTATGCGGTCGGCGCCTCGAGATGCTCGAAGCCACTGCCGAGCGACTGCGTGGCCTGGGCGCGGTTGACGTCGAGGTGCACAGCTGCGACATCCGCGACGCGGCGCAGGTCGATGCGATGCTGACCCAGGTCTGGGCGAGCGGCCCGATCGACGTGCTGGTCAACAACGCAGCGGCCACCTTCATCGCCCAGACCGAGTCGCTGTCGGCGCGGGCTGTCGATGCGGTGCTCGCGACCACGCTGCACGGCGCGGTCTACTGCACGCTGGGCGTGGGCCAGCGCTGGATTGCCGCAGCCCGGCCCGGCGTGGTGCTGAGCATTCTGTCGACCTCGGTGCGCACCGGCCGGGCCTTCACGGTGCCGTCGGCGATGGCCAAGTCCGGCTTGCAGGCGATGACGCGCAGCCTGGCGGTCGAATGGGGGCAGCACGGCATCCGGCTGCTGGCGATCGCGCCGGGCAGCTTTCCGACACCGGGTGCAAGCCAGCAGCTGATGCCTGCGCAGCGCGCCAGCGCGGTCACGCCTGGCGCCAAGGTGCCGCTCGGCCGCGTCGGCCAGCCCACCGAGCTGGCCAACCTGGCTGCTTACCTGGTGGCCGACGAAGCCGGCTACATCTCGGGCGAGACCGTGGCGATCGACGGCGCAGCCCATCTGCGCACCTCAGGCGCTGAGGACCTGCTGGCCTGGAGCGCTGCCGACTGGCAGGCCCACCGCGGTCGCCGCGGCTGAGGCTGCGGGCTGCGACGATCAAGCTGTGGATCGCCGCTAGCGGGAGGCGGTGGCAAGGCGCTGGCACGGCGATGCCGGGCCGATGCGCGCAGCGTCATCCGTCTGGCTTGAGTGGGCGGGTGCAAGCGTTGAAGTCAAGCCATGGTCGAAATGCCAAACAACGCAGGCTTGGTCGCGTCCGTTCCTCTTGCGTGAATTGAACCATTCGGCAGGAAATACCTTATTTCAAGGCAAGGTCAGCGCCTGCCGTCATTCGAGGCTTGTCGGGCCGCCTGGGCAGGCGGCAAGCGGATCAAATTGATGATCCATGCTGCGTCATTCAATGGTTAGGCGATCGCTTTATCGAGCCGGCCAACTTTTGCCACTTATGCATTGGCTGGGAAGTCAGAAAGCGCAGCAAATTACCGCGCAGCCTGCGACCGCATCGGATGAAATAGCCCAAGCCTGAAGGATGACCATGCCCGAGAAAACCGTGACAGTACCTCAAGAGACGCTTGATGCGATTCACGCGACGCTCAAGGCATCGAGGGCCGTCACGGTCGCCATTGAGCGGGTATGCGAGCACGCCCGCAGCGATGAACTTCGACTGTTTGTGGCCATCACGGCTTGCATTGAAATGCTGGAAGAGCAGGTTATCGCTGCGCTCGATGCGGGCTGGCCGCCTGGCCCGGGCGGCGGTTTCACCTGAAGCCGGCATCAAGTGCCGGGCTTGCCAGCGCACGTTCAACGCAATGAGCAAGCCGCCGCTGGCGCGGTTGCGGAAGGATGCCAAGTGCTTGCAACAACAGGATGCGCTGGGCTGGGGGTTGATCGTTCGCTTGGATTCGGCACAGCTGGGCGTAGCGCCCTCGACGGTGTTTCCGGACGGCCGACTTTTTGCTGGAGGCGGTCTCCAAGAAGTGCCTGAGCGAGGCTCTCAGCCCGCGCGTCAAGGCCGACGCCATTCTTTTGCACGGATGGCTCGGCAGCGATTGCCGCGACCGCCAAGGAAATGGGCGTGCACCACGAAGCCATGAATCTGAGTGCAGGCGAACGCGTGCGCGGGCCCTGGCACATCCAGAACGCCAACGCATATCACGGCAGGCTCAAGGGCTGGATGCATCGCTTCAGAGGGGTGGCCACGTCGTATCTGGAAAGCTAGCTGGGATGGTTTCGCCCGCTCGACCGGGCCACCCGCAGTCGGGCCTCGTTTTCTCCCATGCTGAGACTGGCCTTGGGGCTCGAGGGTTGATGGCGTGATCATTTAACGCACAAAGAGCGAGAAACGGCATAGAGCCGCCAAAGCCTCCTCTGTCGATTTCTAGGGACCTGTCCCGTCATTCACCAGGGGATGGCTTGCCCGGCGTGGTCGACGAACTGCGCCCGTCCGCTCGGTTCCAGTGTATCGAGCACGCGCAGCAGCCGGCCGGCTGAATCGAACGGCTCCAGCGCCTGCTCGCCGACGAAGGGTTGGCTCAACGCGGAGCGCACCGTACCGGGCTGCAGCGCTGCAATCACGGCCAGCGGGCGCCTGCGTGCGATCTCGATCGCGGCGGTCTGCAGCAGCATGTTGAGCGCAGCCTTGGACGCGCGGTAGCCGTACCAACCGCCTTTGCGGTTGTCCTCGATGCTGCCGACCCTCGCCGACAGCTTGGCCCAAATCACGCGCTCGCCGTTGGCGAGCCGGGGCAGCAACTGTTTGAGCAGCAGGGCAGGTCCGATCGCGTTGACAGCCATGGCGTCGAGCAGCGATTGGGCATTCAGGTCGCCCAGGCGTTTTTCCGGGCTGTGCCCGTGGAGTGTCAGCGCGCCGGTGGCGTCAAGCACCAGCTGAAACGGGTGTTGCGCGGCCATGATCAGCGCCAGACGCTCTAGGCTGAGCGGATCCATGAGGTCAAAGGCGGGCTCGCTCTGGCGCGACAGCGCAGTCACGACGGCGCAGCGCGGATCGGACTGCAGTCTTGCCACAAAGGCCTGGCCGATGGCGCCGCTGGCGCCTAGCACTAACGCCGAATAGCCCTCGCGCAAGCTGTGCATCGAAGAGAAGGTGTCTATGCTGTCCGGCATGTTGGTGGCCTTGGGTCGTGGGTCATGCATGTGGTTCACGCCAGCGCGCTAGGCCGGCGTTAACCTGCTCGTCAGAGCGCAGGCTGAGGCACATTTCTAATCAGGTGTTGTTTTGGGGGAATGCCAAACACAATGGAGAAACTTTGGTGTTCAAGGCTGGACAGGCTCAAGCCTCAATAAAGCACCTTCGGCATCGTCGGTCAACAGGTAAACCAAACCGTCCGGCCCCATGCGCACATCGCGAATTCGACCCACACGGCCTTGCAGCAAACGTTCTTCGCGTACAACTTTCTCTCCATTGAGCACCAGACGCACCAGCATCTGGCCGCGCAAGGCCCCCACCAGCAAGTCATCTGCCCACAGGGGAAATTGACTGCCGTTTACAAAAGCCATTCCTGAAGGCGCTATAGATGGCACCCATAAGTGCAAGGGCTGCACCATGCCAGGCTTGGTATCGCCCTCACCAATGCGCGTGCCCGAGCCGTAGTTGACTCCGTAGGTGATCACGGGCCAGCCGTAATTGAGGCCCGAACGCATCACGTTGACCTCGTCGCCGCCTTGCGGCCCGTGCTCGTGCGCCCACAGCTCACCTGTTTTAGGGTGAAGGGTGGCGCCCTGAATATTGCGGTTGCCCAGGGTCCATTTTTCGGGCAATGACCCAGCACGTTTGGCGAAGGGATTGTCGGCAGGCACGCGACCATCGTCGTGCAGGCGAATAACCGAACCCGCGTGGTCATCCAGCTTTTGGGCGCGGTCCTTGTCGCCCCGGTCACCCAGGGTCAAGTACAGCATTCCGGACTTGTCGAACACAATGCGACCTCCAAAATGCTGGCTTGAACGCGTTTTGGGCTGCATGCTGAACAGCACTTGGACTTCGCTCATTCGCTGGCCTTTCAGCTTGCCTCGGGCCAAGGTCGTGCCCCAGCCGCCCGCCCCCGGCGCGTTGTATGCCCAATAAATCCAGCCGTTTTGCGAATATTGCGGGTGTAAGACCACATCAAACAAACCACCCTGACCCTGCGCCACCGTCTCGGGCAGGCCTTCAATCGGTACCGGGTCCAGGCGGAAATCCAGGCCCACCAGACGCAAGCGCCCCACTCGTTCGGTGACCAGCATCCGCCCGTCTGGCAAAAAAACCACGGACCACGGATTTTTAAGTCCGGTCAACAAAGTGGCTATGCGGAACGCGTGTTTTTCGGAGTTGATAACCTCAGATCGGTTCTGCGCCAATGCAGGGCCACAGAATGTGACGCTAAAAAGAAGAATATGGAGGAATCGGAATATTTGGACTTTCATGGCGCACATCCAATCTTGGGACATCCTCACGGGATGTGAGGGTTAGCAATTTGCACGTCGGTGATCAGCAATGTCGCGGTCAGCGTATTTCATGTCGGGACTCCGCATGGCGCGGTGCTTGGTGGCGCGGCCTTTCATTCTCATGCGCCACACGATAAAAGATCCGGACTTTAACTCACTGCGCATGAGCCTGATCACCTCTGACTCGGACAAGCCGATGCGTTTATGGATAGTTTCAAACGAGGTTCTGTCTTCCCAGGCCATTTGAATGGTGACGGAAATATCACCTTGCGACAGACCGGAAAGGCGGCTCATGGATTCATCAATCATCAAAGCACGCGGCCGTTTTGAAGCAGTGTGAAAGGCTCGTATTTCGAGTGCACTGCGCCTGCAAGCTTTAGGCCGCCTCGAGCCGGATGAAATTTCATAAGTCAAAAACCAAGTTGGAGGCAGAAGGCAATGAGTTCTTCAGCATGTTTTTCAAGTGCAGGTTAAAACCACGGGATGTTTTTGCAGCGGGACATTGGGCGCAGGAGCAGTAGCTTAGTCTTCGGAAGTCCATAATCCCTCACGCTTCAAACTGGAATTTATTTCGGGGCATCGTCTGGATAGGCAGCCCCAAGGGACCCTCGCTCGGCAGACCGCGAATACCTCGGCGTCCAGGGCAACCATTACGACAGCACCGGCCTGCATATCGCAAGGTCTCATTGAGCCGAAGCGCTGCGGCAATCCCGTCGGCACCGATCGCCAATCAACTGAACATCATCGCCAGCATCGCAGCGTCGTCCATCCAGTTCAACGTGGCGTGGGC
Source organism: Bordetella parapertussis (assembly GCA_945878355.1). Taxonomy (GTDB): domain Bacteria; phylum Pseudomonadota; class Gammaproteobacteria; order Burkholderiales; family Burkholderiaceae_C; genus Pseudaquabacterium. The sequence goes on from CAMCTC010000054.1 coordinate 28,377, forward strand.
GGCCAGCCGGTAGGTCAGCAGCATGCAGCGCTCAAGGAAAAGTGCGAAGGTCATCACACCCTGGCATTGTCACTGACCGTCAGCACCGTCGCCCGCGAGACCTTGAAGTCACGCGCGACCGCCGTCACGGTCTCGCCCTTGACCAACCTGGTGCGGATGATTTGCCGCTGCGCTTCGGTGGTCTTGGGCGGGCGGCCCATGTGCGTGCCGGCTGCCCTGGCGCGATCCTGGCCGGCGCGAGTGCGCTCGATGATCAGCTCGCGTTCGAAGTCGGCGACGGCGGCCAGCACCTTGATCATCAGCGCGCCTGACGACGAGGTCAGGTCGAGGTTGCCGAGTTGCAGCACGATGAGCCGCACGCCCATCTCGGTGCACAACTCAACCGTCTTCTGAACATCGATCGAATCGCGCCCGATCCGGTCGAGCTTGGTGACGATGAGCGTGTCGCCTTGCTCGAGCCTTTCCAGCAGCTTCTTGAACCCCGGGCGCTGCTATGCCTGGACTGAGCCCGAGATCTTCTCCTCGACGAAGCGCCTGGGCTCGATCTTGTAGCCAGCGGCAGCGATCTGCTCCTTCTGGTTCTCGGTCAACTGCTCGACGGTCGAGACGCGGGCGTAGGCGAAGGTGCGGGACATAACGGCTCCAGGTGTCGAAAAGTACCGTCGGTATCTATTGGCATGTTGGAAAGTGTCAACCCCTCTCTTTGCAACATGGCTGGCAGGACTGTTGGAAAGGGATTGCTTCTCGGCGGAAGCATCAAGATGCCAACGATGCACCGGCGAGCACGCAATCGCACCCAAGCAAAAAATCTTCGGTGGGTCAGATGTGGGGTCGTCTGAAAAGACGACGCAGCATCATAGGAAAAGTGGCGGAACCTGTCTCCGCTGCTTGAGCTCGGTCGGGCTAGCCCAGCGTCAGGTGTTCGGACTTGTCGGCCTGCTGCACCCAGGTCATGCGGTCCTTCTGACTGCGCCGCATCAGCGATCGCCGCCAGAGGTCCAGGACATGGTGCCGGTATGCCCCAATAGCCTGGGCATTGGTCGGCACCGCGTGGTACGCGAAGTAACCGGCGACCACCGATCGCAGCCATGGACCTTGCTCGGCCAGGCTGTCGTGGCGTCGTCGCCGCATCTCGTCCTTGATCTTCCCCAGTGCCGAACGCAGGACGACTTCTGATCGGACCGCCACGCCGGGCAAGCCGCTACGGCTACGTCCTGCGCGTCTTACCCGGCGCGATGAACATAGCCTCACGGAAGTCAATGACACAGGTCAACGCCTACACTTATTAACGTCCGACCCTCCCAAAGTCGGCTTCCATCCCTGGCTCAAAATTCGGTCGGCGCGGTGGCTCAGATTTGGATCGGCGCCAACAGGTGTTGTGGCCAACGGTGGGACGGCCAGAAGATGTGCCATGCCCTGTTGTCGCAGGTCGAAGCTCCCGGGCATGTCGAAGTGGCTCAGCCACTTTGCCCGTCCACCGAGAGCAAGCCATGGCGGGCGGGCTGACGAAATTCCGCCAAGCCGGACTTCGGTCAGCTACCTGTCGCGCACTTGTACCCATACTCGCGGTCAACACGAGCCATTCGCCTAGTTCTTCCTGGAGGCCAGCGCAGCGCCTAGTGCTTAGGTGGCGACCGGTCAGGTCGGCATCGTGAAGCCAATCTGGCCCAGCGTGTCGGCCACCAGTTCGAGCCGCATCAAGGGGCTGTCGAGCGCCATAAAACGGCATTTCAGCTCCGGCTGCAGCGGCAAAATCTCGCACCAGCGATTGGCGAGCCAGCCGCAGTCGTCCCAACGGTAGGGTTTTAAGAGCGGCATCTCGAAGCCAGCTTGTCCGCTTTGTTGGAGCTTCAATTCGATTTCGCGCACGAGGCCCTGAAAGGCCTCACGCGTGAAGGTCAGGTCTTCGGGCACGGGCAGTTCGGCATCGTCGGCAAGCAACTCCACATCGGCGACCCAAAGGCCGTACTTGAGCTGCTCGCTGCGCTGAACTCGAAAACGCTGAGCACCGACGCAACCGATCATCATGAGCCCCGGCTGGGGGCGCTCGAACTTGGTGATGCGCGCAAGCGTGCCGACGGAAGAGAACGCTTCGTGAGCGAAGCCATCGCCAGAAGGTTTACCGTCAGCCGTGCCGCTCTGCCGGCGGCGGGTGTCTGTGCCTTCGGTCAGGCAGACCACGCCGAATGGTTCGTCGGCCTTGTGGCGGCTGCCGATCATGTCGAGGTAGCGGACCTCGAAAATACGCAGTGGTAACGACCCGCCGGGGAAGAGCGGGGTCTGCAGCGGGAACAGCGGCAACGCCGTGAACGTCGTCGGAGTCGTGGAAATGGTGGTCATCGATCAATCAATCGTAGAGCAAGGCCCTATGGCGGGTGTTGGCCCTCTCCATGTCGCAGGTTTGTGCATATGAGGTGCCCAGATAGTATCCGTGTGGCGCTTGCCTTGGTCAGCACTGCGTTACTGCTCGCCGGCGCGCTTCGTCGCCGCCGCAGCCTCTAGCCATGGCGCCCGGCTGTAATCGAGTGTCTCCGCGCTAGCAAGCTTCGGGGATGAAAAGGGCCTCGCTTCCCTTTTTTGAAACAAGACCAGAGCGCAGAACTGCCTGACCGCGGTCCTGGCGCCCGCCTGACCGGCACCCGAAGCGCCTTGCCTGTTCAGCACAACCGCGCCGAAGGCGCTTAAAGGGCGGCGCTGGGCGCGACTCGAGACTGTCAAGAATTTCGACAGGCTCAGGCGCTCGGCGGAGCTCACTCGCACTTTGCTGCTTATTCAAGCATTTCAGCCGCGTCAGACTTTCACACCCGTACAGGCGCCCACGAATTGCACAAGTCGCAGTGTCGGTGGAGCTATCCAAACAACCTGCTACTAGTCGTCAATGAGGCGACCACTGCCGCAAAGAAAATAGCGATGTCGACATCAACATCGCCGGCGCAGTGTGTCGTGGCCGACAAGCTCGAGCAGCTTCGATAAGATAACTTTAAGCAGCGCGTTGCCGCTGCGCTGGAGCGCGAGCGTGAAGCAGGAAGAATTTCGGACGAAACCTACCGAGGGTTTGCCGGGGAAAACGCCACCGAAGCTAATCCCGCGGTCCCCAGAACTGCAAGCCAGGATAGATGAGTTCAATCGCCAGATTGGCCCGGCGATGGTTGAATCTCTGAGGCGCGCGACGGCCGACAAGAAGTAGCCCCGTCTGGTGGCCTGCCGATTCGGCGCAGGCTACTGGCCACCGGCCGCTGCCAGGTCGGGAGATTTCCCACCTTTTGGCACTTTGAGATTCATGGGGCGACTACCCCAGGTCTGGCGCTCGCCTGTTTGGCCTTGACTTCCGTGCGCGCCGAATCCCTGCCACGACGACTGCGGGGTGCTGGCGGGTATCTTGGCGCATCGCCTGGGCTGCCGCCCTGGCCGTTGACCTGACCTTGCCCCTGGATTGCGTATCCCATAGCCGCTGTCATGCGCTGGCTTGCCGGGGTTGATCGGGCCGCCAGTTTTCTTCAAACCGCATCGGGCTGACATAGCCCAGCGTCGAATGCAGTCGGGAGCGGTTGTACCAGAGCATCCA
>CAMCTC010000055.1 GCA_945878355.1 Bordetella parapertussis
TGACCTTGAGCGCGATGAATCCTTGGTCTTCAAAGAAGCCCGGCGTCCATGATCCCAGACACAGTAAACCGGTTCGCGTCAGCCCGCCGCTTGAGGGCGCCGGCACGATCACCGCCGATCGAAATCCGAACTTGGCTGCAAGATCGAGCATGGCGCGTTGCTGCTTTGAATTCATAACGATCTGGCTCGACCGCACCGGTTCGGAGTGGGTCAACGCGTAGATCAACCAGGGGTCGCTTGCGTACCAGGCGAGCTTTTCATACTCGCAACACCAGACCGGGTCGCAGGCCAGAAGGAAGCGATAGGACTCGTGGGAACCGTCGTCCCGGATGAAGCTGACGAATGCCGCGACGTCGGCGCCCAGCCTGTGGGCCGCCTGGGACAGCAAGCCCAAGGCCTGCGCTTCGTCGGCGGCGCTGGGCACTTGCTGGACGACCTGGCTGACGCGCGAGGCGTAGTCGGCTTGCGATGTGAGCGCCAACAGTGTGGCTGGCTCAGCCGGATTTTCCAAAGAGGGCATGACCATTTCGTTTGAGCGCAACATAGATCAGGGGGTAGTCGAAGCGCATGGCATCGGCATCGCACCAGCGGCTGAAGCTGCTGTCCTCGGTGAATACCGTCGCCAGGATGGTCCGGGCAGTTCCCGGGTGCTTTTGCAAGCGCTCGACATAGACACCGCGCTCGATCGACGACAGCCTGAATTCGATGATGCCGTCGTCGCTTCGCAGGACTGCGGATTGCTTGCTACAGCAGAGCGTCGGTGCAGTGGTCTGTCGTTTCATGATCTGCAAAGCGCTGACCGCAAACAATGCACTTCAAGCTGGCCTGCGCCTTGGAGGTCGGGGGACTGCTCCACGTGAACAGGCTTTCAGCCTCGCAGGCCAGGCACTCCATGACGGTGAAATGAAAGATTTCACCGCAGCCGGCGCATTGCTTTTCGCAAGGCCGGCCATCATCGATCAGCTCGAAGGTGTCGTCTTCAGTCTGCCCACAAGCAGGGCATTCCAATTGCAGAACCGACGACATGACGGGACGACAAATGTCCATGATGTCTCCGACTATCCCCCGCTCTCGACCCGCGGGTTGGGCCCGGCGCTGGCCGTGGGTCGCACATCGCGCTCACTGCCATTCAGATTTGCCGGCTGATCGATGAAAAAATATATGTCAAAAAGTTCTTCGACAGATGCCAAGGCCCCGGCTGCCGTAGATCGAATGGGGCCAACAAGTGTGCAAAAATTCGCAAAAGGTTTACTTTTCTGCCGGAAAAGCACTGTCAGTGCGAGGTGGCTTGCCGCGCCGCGCTCCAGCGTTCGAGGTCGGTGCGGCGCCAGCCTACGGCGCGGCCGGCGAGCTTGACCGGCGCCGGAAAGTCCCGCGAGGCGATCAGGCGGTAGATCGTCGATCTGCCCAGGCCGATCCTGCGCATGACCGAAGCCATGCGCAGGAACTCGGCGCTCTCGGTGTCGGCCGCGCGGGCCTGTGTCGTGGGTTCAACCTGGCGCATGGTTGGGTTCTCCAGAGCGGGGTGGTGATGCCCACTCTAGACGCCATCCGCGGTTCGGCGCGCGATGAATTTTTACGAAAATCTGTCACGGGGGACGCTGGAGTCGAGGCGCAGGCGGACCGAGGTGGGCCCGAATTGCGCAACTAGATCGCGACATCGAAAAATTCCCAACCGATTCAAGACTGGCACCAGACTGGCACCGGCGTTCGATGCAAAGAAAAAGGACCTAGCCGCTTTCGCTTCTAAGCCCTTGATTCACAACGCTAATTTTGGCTCCTCGACCAGGGCTCGAACCTGGGACCTACGGATTAACAGTCCGGCGCTCTACCAACTGAGCTATCGAGGAATTGAGCCTCACAGTATAGCCTGGATTCTTTGCCTCAGGTCAAAAATTGACCTGCACCGAGGCATGAAGAGTCCTCGACGCCAGCGGGTAAAGGTAGGCATGGTCGTACTGGTAGGGCGCTTCCTTCCAGGCCCGGTGATTGGTCAGGTTGTCGATGCCTGCGCGCCACACCAGGGTCTGCGCGCCATACCTGTGGCTGTAGCGAGCGGCCAAGTCCAGACGGGTCCAGCCTGGCGTGGCGACGCTGTTGTCAGGCAGCACCATGCGCTCGCCCTCACGGGTCGCGAAGCCCAGCAACGCCAAGCCGGGCAGGGCGGCAACGTTGTAGGCGGCCTGGGCCTTCAGGCTCGATGCAGGCACATTGGTCGGCCGCCGGCCGTTCAGGGCGATGTCGGTCGAACCCTCGCGGCGGGCTTGCAGCGTCATCGCGCTGCTGCGCAGATTCCAGGCGCCGATTCGCCAATCGATTTCAGCCTCGATGCCGCGGTGTCTTGCCTGACCGTCGGCTTGGCGAGTGCAACTCGCAGCAATGTCACAAGCGCCGACATCGCGCCAAGTCGGGCGTTGGATGTCAAAGCCCGCCACCCGCCAGTCCAACGAGTTTTCGCTGTGCTTGAAGCCGATCTCAATCTGACGGCTTTTGAGCGCGGGCAGGGCTTGGCCTGCGTTTCGGTAGGTGGGCAGGTTCGGCGCCAGTTGCGACTCGACCCCCTGACCCCAACTGAGGTAGCCCAGGTCTTGGGCGTTGAGGGCGTGGCTCAGCGCCAGCCAGGGCGTGCTGAACGCTTGGGTGTAGTGCGTGGGCGTCGCGCCATCTGTGTCGACGCTGTCGCGTTGCAGGCGGCTGTTGCGCAGGCCGGCCCACAAGCTCCATTGGGGCGCGAGCGTGATCACATCCTGCAAGTGAAGTTCATGGCTGCGTTCGTCGCGATTTGTCTGCGCATAATTGAGGTTGGGGTCGGCCGGCAGCTGTGTCAATCCATTGGTCTGACCCACACCCACCCAGTTGTAGGCCTGGCGCTTGAACCTGGCTTGGTAGCGCGTGGTCAGAAAGCCGACGTTGAATCGGTGTGTCAGTCCCAGTGCGCTGGCTTGGCCGTTGACCGAGACGTCAAACGCATTGCTGGTGCGTCGTTCCCCTTCACTGCGAAAGTCGTACAGGTCGAAGCTGCCGTCGCTGCAGTAACTTCGGTAGTTGTTCTCGGTGCTGCAGCCGAACGGAAAGGCAATCCGGTCATCGCTGGTGAGCCGTTGCTGCATCGCATGCGCGACCAGATGGAGGTCTTGGCCCAGCGATTGGGTGTACCGCAGCGAGCCAGTCGTCCCGGCCATCACCACCGGCAGGCTCCAGGACTGGTTGTTGAGGTTGCTGCGTGGATCGGTCGTCGCAGCGGGCGGCAGCCGGTTGCCAAGCAGGCTGAAGCCCGGCGTGCTGGGCTGGCTTTGGCGGCTGGATTCAATTTCTGCTTCTAGCAAGCCGTTGCTGCCGATTTGCCCTTCGACCGCTGCGGCCAGCATGCTGCGATGGCCCTTGCTGCTCCGGGTCATCGGGTCGATCCGGTCGGCGCTGGCGTTGATCCGCCAGCCGTAGTCCGCGTTGCGGCGGCCGACGTCGACGGCGGCGGCGACCGTACCGTCTTGTTCCCAACCCAGGCTGGCGCTGGTGATCTGGTCGCGTGGGCGCTTGATGATCAAGTTGACCAGCCCGCCAGGCGCGCTGGTGCCAGCTTGCAAGCCGCTCGTGCCTTTGAGGATTTCCATCGTCTGCTTGTTGGCTTGCGCGATCACCGTCTCGGCATTGATCGGCAGACCGTCACGACGGTAGTTGAAGCGGTTGTCCAGCGTGAATCCGCGCACTGCGAGCTGGCCCCAATAGCCGGGGGCGTTGTAGGCATCTGTGGTGCCGGCGTCCAGACGGGTCAGATCGGAAATGCCCGTGATGCCGGCGTCCTTCAACTGGCTCGCGCCAAGCACTGTGGCCGAGAACGGAGATCTGGCCAAAGGCATATCGCCGAAGCCGGCCAAGCTGGCGGTACCACGCCCGCTCACGGTGATCGTTTGGGTCGCCGGTGCGTCTACACCCTGGGATTGGGCTGGCAGCGCTAAGAGCAGCAGCGCTGCCTGGGCGATGGCCCGTCGGCGGGAAGGATTGAAGTGGAAAAATTGATGTGCCATCGTGATGCTTTCAGGTGCAATCACAGGTGGGCAAACACTGGATGATGCCCGCGGCGATGCCATGGGTTGGTTCAGGTTGCTTCCCATGCGCGAGGATTACCTCGATCAGGTTCAAAGGGTTTTTCTCAGTCGCACTGCTTGCGCAGCGCAACACCCCCAGCGAAGTGCTGTTGGGCACTGGCGTGTCCAACAACGGAGCAGATTATGGCTGATGCGGCCCATGGCGCCGCGCTGGTGAGGCTGTACTGGTGAGCAGGCCGATCGGACTGGCAGCTCAACTGTCGCGCGCGGTCACGCCCAGCCTTTGCTGCAGTCGCGGGCTCGTAGTGGTGTATTGCAGCAGCACCGGTTCATCGGGTCGCAGTCGCGCAGCGGCGGCATAGGCGGCCAGCGTCGCTTCGTGAAATCCCGAGACGATCAGTTTCTTCTTGCCGGGGTAGCTGACCACGTCGCCGACGGCATGGATGCCTGGCGTGCTGGTCTCAAAAAACGCGGTGTCGACCATCAGTTGGCGGCGTGCCATCGCCAGGCCCCAATGCGCGATCGGACCCAGTTTTGGGCTCAAGCCCAGGCGCATCAGCATCATGTCGACCGCCATGCGGCGCGGCAGGCCATCCTCGCCGATCAACTGCACCGCCACCAAGCGTGGGTCAGTGTCACTGGCTTCTTCCAGACCCAACACTTGGCCTACTTCGAAGTGCAGCGCCCCGGCATCGCACAGATCTTTGAAACGGGTCAGCGTGGCGGGTTCAGCGTTCAACACCTTGCGCCGGTGCAGCAAGGTCACGTTGGCGGGGCGCTGCGTGGGGTCTGCATGCGCAAGATCCAGCGCCGTGTTCACGGCCTCGTCGTCGTCGCCCAGCACCAGCACCCGCTGGCCCGCCAGCAGTGCCGCGTCGGGCCCATGATGAAAGATCTGGCGGTCCAGGTGGCGCTCATAGCCCTCGACCTTCAGGCTGCGCGGCTGGAAAGCGCCCACGCCGGCGGCGATGAACACGGTGCGGCTGACAAAGCACTGGCCGCTGCTGGTCTCGACATCGAATTTGCCATCGCTGCGCTGCGCTAGCGCGACCACGGTTTGGCGCAGGTGAAAGGTCGCGGCAAAGGGTTCGATCTGGCCCAGCAAGCGGTCAACGAGTTCGCGGCCGGTGCAGACTTGCAGCGCGGGGATGTCGTAGATCGGCTTGTCTGCGTACAGCTCGATGCACTGGCCGCCCGGCACTGGCAGCGCATCGACGACATGGGCTTGGATGCCCAGCAGACCGAGCTGGAAGACCTGGAACAGCCCCACCGGCCCCGCACCGATCACCAGCGCATCGGTCTCGATCACGCCGACGCGGTCAGCGATGGGCATGGCGGGTCAGCGTATCAACTCGGAAAGCTTGTCCTTGCGGTCTTTCCAGTCGTCAGCGTCTGGCAGCGGCGTCTTGCGCTTGGTGATGCTGGGCCAGTTCTTGGCCAGATCGGCATTGAGCTTGATGAAGTGAAGCTGTTCGCTGGGCACGTCTTCTTCGGGCAGGATCGCGTTGACCGGGCATTCTGGGATGCAGACCGCGCAGTCGATGCACTCGTCAGGGTCGATGGTCAGGAAGTTCGGGCCTTCGCGGAAGCAATCGACCGGGCACACATCGACGCAGTCGGTGTACTTGCAGCGGATGCACGATTCGGTGACGACGTGGGTCATGGGCTCTTGTGATGGTGGGAGGTCTTCGATCTCGGCTCAGTGGGCGTGAGCACCCGACGAGCAAAGGTGGATTTTAAGGGGCTGGCTCGGTCTGATAGGCTTGATGCCGCTCAAGGCATGGGGTCTTGTCGGTCAATGCCAAGGCGCCTGCACCGACGGTCACCACCGCCGGCCGGTCGGCATGAGGCGCTGCCGCGTCGGCCAGCGTCGCCACGCTGTGCAAGGTGGTCAAGGCATCCGGCCAGCCCGCGCGCGAGACCACGCAGACTGCGGTGGTGCCCGGCCAACCCGCCTCGGTCAGCTTGCGCGACAGCGCCGGCAGTTGGCGCCCGGCCATGTAGAACACCTCGGTGTCGGCGCTGCGACCCGCCTGCAGTTGGCCCAGGTGGGTCATCGCCGTGCTCAGGCTGACGCTGCGCCCAATGCCGCGTCTAGTCAGCGGCCGCTGGCTGTGTGCGGCCGCTGCCAGCGCAGCGGTCACGCCAGGCACCACCTCGCAGGCGATGCCCTGGCTGCGCAGCGCTTCGAGCTCTTCTTCGAGCCTGCCAAAGACGCTGGGGTCGCCGCCCTTGAGCCGCACCACATGTTGATGCGTTTGCGCGGCTTGCAGCAGCAGCGCATTGATCTGCGTCTGGCCGGTGGCATGGCCGAATCCGCGCTTGCCCACATCGATCCAACGTGCATTTGGCGCGTACTCACGCAAGGCCGGATCGATCAGCGCATCAAACAGCACGACCTCTGCCAATGCCAGGCGGCGTGCGCCGCGCAGCGTGATCAAGTCGGCCGCGCCAGGGCCCGCGCCAATGAAGACGACGCGGGCGGGCGCGGTGGCTGGGCTCACGGTGTTCAAGCCAGCGACTTGACCAGCAGTGCGCCGCTGGTGCGATGGCTGGTCGGGTCGACCACGATCAGCGCTCCGCCGACGCGGTTGCTGAGGTAGGGCTCAAGCGGCAGAGGCTGCTGCAGCTCGATCTGAACCAGACCGATCTCGTTGACACCGAGCGCCTGGGCGTCCACTGTTTGCAGGCTGTGGATGTCGAGCCGGTGATCGATCGCGGCCAGCCGCGCCTGAACCCAGCGGTTGCCGTGCCGCAGCCAATACTTGCGGCCGACCGTGGCTGGCTCGGTGTCTAGCCAGGCCAGGGTTGCAGAGAAGCGCTGGGTGGCAGTCAGGCTGCCCGGCGTGGCGATCCAGTCGCCGCGCGAGATGTCGAGTTGGCGGTCCAGCACGATGCCCCCCGATTCACCTGCCTGCGCCAGGGCCACCGTGACGCCGGCGCGCCGCAGCTCGGACACCACCGCGAGTTCGCCACTGGGAAAGACCTGTACCGCATCGCCGGGCTTGACGCTGCCGTGGGCGATACGGCCCCAGAAAACGCGTGCCAGGTGGCCGGCGCCATCGCCGGTTTCGCCGCCATCGCGCGCGACGTACTGCACCGGTTGCAGCAACGCGCCCTCGGTACGTTCCTGGGTCGTGGGCAGGCTCTCCAGCAGTTGCAGCAAGCTGGGGCCGTCGTACCAGTCGGCGTCCAGCGGTTGGGTGACGTTGTCGCCACGCAGCGCGCTCACCGGGATGATGCCGGCTAGCTCGGTGATGCCGGCTTCCTCGGCAAAGGCTAGCAGCGCATCTCTCGTGGCCTCGAAAGCGGCTTGCGGTTGTTCCACCGCGTCGAGCTTGTTGACCGCGAAGACGATGCTGGGCACGCGCAGCAGATGGGCCAGCAGCGCGTGGCGGCGGGTCTGCGGCAGCAGCGTTGGCTGTGCGGCTTGCCAGTCCAGTTTGGTGATGTCGACCAATACCACGGCGGCGTCGCTGCCCGCCGCGGCGGTGACCATGTTGCGGGTGTACTGCTCATGGCCTGGCGCGTCGGCGATGATGAACTTACGTTTGCGCGTGGCGAAGTAGCGGAAGGCCACGTCGATCGTGATGCCTTGCTCGCGCTCGGCCTCCAGCCCGTCGGTCAGCAGCGATAGGTCTATGGGCTCGCCAGCTGCACGTTTTTGCAAGGTGTCGAGCTGGTCAGCCAGGATGGCCTGGCTGTCGAACAGCAGGCGACCGATCAAGGTGCTCTTGCCGTCGTCGACGCTGCCGGCGGTCAGGAAGCGCAGTGCGCGGTGGTCCGCGGCTTGCGCGGTGGGTTTCAGGACGGCATTCACTTCATCTCTCCAGGTCGCCCAGACGGCATCATCGGGGCAGGTGTTAACACACGACCGGCGCGGAACCGGCTTCGCCGGGCCTCTGGCTCGGTCCCCTTGAGGGGGAAGCACCGAAGGCGCTTCAGGGGTGGGTCAGAAATACCCTTCCTTCTTGCGACGTTCCATCGAGGCCTCTGAAGTTCGATCGTCCATCCGGGTGGCGCCGCGCTCGCTGACGGTGGCGGTCAGCGTTTCGGCGACGATCTCTGCGGCGTTGGCGGCCAGGCTCTCGACCGGGCAGGTGCAGGTCATGTCGCCGACGGTGCGAAATCGCACGGTGGCGGTCTCAACGGTCTCGCCAGCTTCTGGCGGCGTCACCTCGGTCAGCGGCACCAGCAGTCCTTTGCGGCGGATTACTTGGCGTTGGTGCGAGTAATACAGGTTCGGCAAAGGGATGTCCTCGCGCGCCAGGTAAAGCCAGACGTCGAGCTCGGTCCAGTTGCTGATCGGGAACGAGCGGAAATGCTCGCCCGGCCTGTGCCGGGTGTTGAACAGCGTCCAAAGCTCCGGGCGTTGCTCTTTCGGGCTCCACTGGCCGAAAGCATCGCGGTGGCTGAAGATCCGTTCCTTGGCGCGGGCTTTTTCCTCGTCGCGCCGCGCGCCGCCGATCAAGCAATCGAAGCGGTGCTCTTCGATCGACTCAAGCAGCGCCACGGTCTGGTGGCCGTTGCGTGACTCCAGTGGATGGGCCAACCGCACGCTGCCGCGCTTGATCGAATCTTCGAGGTGGCCGACGACCAGTCGCTCGCCCATCTCGGCCACGCGCTGGTCTCGGAAGCTGATCACTTCGGGGAAGTTGTGGCCGGTGTCCACATGCAGCAGCGGGAAGGGCAGCTTGCCCTTGAAATCATTGCCGTGTCCGTTGGCATTGACGCGGGTCTTGAAGGCTTTCTCGGCCAGCCGAAGCACGACGCAAGAGTCTTTGCCGCCGGAGAACAGCAGCGCTGGCCGCTCGAACGATGCTGCGACCTCGCGCAGGATGAAGATCGCCTCTTCTTCGAGCCAGTCGAGATGGCGCTGGTCGAGTTCAGGCAACAGCGCTTCGATCAAGTGGTTGACATTGGCTCTGGCGTTCATGCGGTGGCGCCGATCATCGGTTCGGTTTCAGTCTTCACGTGCAAGCCGCATTCCTTGGTCGACTCCTCCCACCACCAGCGGCCGGCGCGGAAGTCCTCGCCCACCGCGATCGGCCGGGTGCAGGGTGCGCAACCTATGCTGGGCATGAACTGGTCGTGCAGCGGGTTGTAGGGCACTTGGTAAAGCTCGATGTAATGCCAGACATCGGCCCAAGACCAGTCGGCCAGCGGGTTGAGCTTGACCCGACCGGCGTCGTCGATCTCCTGGAACGGCACGCCGCCGCGGGCCTGGCTCTGTTCACGGCGCAGCCCGGTGATCCAGGCCTGATGCCCGCCGAGCATTCGCGCCAATGGCTCCATCTTGCGCAGGCCGCAGCAGGCTTTGCGCAGTGCCAGGCTGCGAAACATCGGGGCTTCGCCCTGGTCCGCGACGAATTGAAGCACGGCCTCGGCCTGGGGCCGGTAGACCTCAAGCGCCAGGCCATAGTGGCGGGTGATGGTCGTGATCAAGTCGGTGGTCTCACGGTGCAGCTGGCCGGTCTCCAGCGTTGCGATCACCACTGGCAGCGCATGGCGGGCGATCAGGTCGGTCAACACCATGTCTTCGGCGCCCAGGCTGGTGGCTTGGACGATGGCGTCGGCATGGGTCGTGGCGGCCGACTCCAGCATGGCCAGCGTCTGCGCCAGTCGCTCGGCAAAGCCTGGTGTCAGTCGGGCGTACAGCGCCGTCGCGCTCATCGTCAAATCCCCTGACCGGCAAACAGGTCTGCGCTGGCTTTGGCTTGGGCCAGTTCCGTTGGCAGGTCGCGTGCAAAGGCCGGCAGCGGCTGCAGCACGTCGCCCTGGTAGTGCCCGGCGAAGTAGCCGAGCGCGCGCTCGGCGGCTTCGAGTTTCTGGTCCGGGCGCAACTGCGCCGCATCGAAGCCGGTGCGTGCCAGCAGCGGCACCATGTCGACCAGCACGTCGCCGGTGGCGCGGATCTCGCCGCCAAAGCGCCAGCGAACACGCAGCAGCCTGGCCTGGCTGTAGGCGCGGCCGTCGACCCATTTGGGAAACTGCAGCACGACCAGCGCGAGTCTTGTCAGGTCAACTGCCAAGGTTTCGATGTCGACGCTGTTGGGCACGATCACGCCGGTGGCCAAGCCAGCCGGCCAGGTATCGCGAACGGCATGCCATTGCTCTAGGCTGAGCAGGCTGCGCTCACGCGCCGGCGGGTGGGGCTGGGGACCGTCTTCGCCGGCGGCTGTATGCCAAAGGTCTTGGTGGGAGCTGATGAATTTCATGGCGTTTGATGTCTGGGCGCGTAGCGATCAATGCGCGGCAGTGAGGTGGCGCTGGGCATCGGCGGCGGCCTTGAAGGCGGGCATGCCGATGCGACGCACTGTTTGGATGAAGCGCTCGCCGGCCTGGCGCTCGGCACGGTAGGTGTCGATCACGGCCTCTATCACGTCGGGCACTTCCTCGGCTGCGAATGAGGGGCCTATCACCTTGCCGGCGACCGAGTCGCCACTCAGCGTGCTGCCGTCTGAGCCGCCCAGTGAGACCTGGTACCACTCGCTGCCGTCTTTGTCGACGCCGAGGATGCCGATGTGGCCGCTGTGGTGGTGGCCGCAGCTGTTGATGCAGCCGCTGATGTGCAGGTCGATGTCGCCGATGTCGTGGATTTCGTCGAGGTCAGCAAAGCGTTCAGTGATCGCCGCGGCCACCGGAATCGACCGCGCATTGGCCAGCGCGCAGAAATCGCCGCCAGGGCAGTTGATCATGTCGGTCAGCAGCCCTATGTTCGGGGTGGCGAAACCGCCGGCGCGGGCCGCCTCGAACAGCGCGGGCAGGTCGGATGCCCGCACCCAGGGCAGCAGCAGGTTCTGGTCGTGCGTGACGCGCAACTCGCCGTGGCTGAAGTCCGCTGCCAGGGTTGCGGCGCCGTCCATCTGGTCGGCCGTGGCGTCGCCGGGTGGCAGGCCGGCGCGCTTGAGCGACAGCGTCACTGCGCGGTAGCCCGGCACCTGATGCGCATGGACATTGCGTTGCAGCCAGCGGGTGTAAGCCAGCGGCGCATCAGCAGGCGTCGCAGGCTCGGCCCGGGCTTGCACGCCTGCCGGTCGAACAAAGCTCGCCGCGATGCGGTCGAACTCGGACTGCGGGATCAGCTGGGTGCCGGCGCCGACATCTTCTTGCAGGATGCGGTTGAACTCGGCTTCGACTGCGTCGAAGTACTTCTGCCCTTCGGCCTTGACCAGGATCTTGATCCGCGCCTTGTAGAGGTTGTCGCGCCGGCCGTAGCGGTTGTAGACCCGGACGATCGCTTCCAGGTAGCACAGAATCTGGTTCCAGGGCAGGAAGTCGCGGATCACGCTGCCGATGATCGGCGTGCGGCCCATGCCACCGCCGACCTGGACCCTGAAGCCGACCTCGCCGGCCTGGTTTTTCAGCAGCTGCAGGCCCACATCGTGCCAGCCGATCGCCGCACGGTCCTCGTCGGCGCCAGAGACCGCGATCTTGAACTTGCGGGGCAGGAAAGCAAACTCAGGGTGCAAGGTGCTCCATTGGCGCATCACTTCGCCATAGGGTCGGGGGTCGACTTGCTCGTCGGCGGCGACGCCGGCCAGCGCGTCGCTGGTGATGTTGCGGATGCAGTTGCCGCTGGTCTGGATGCCGTGCATGTCGACCGCTGCCAACCTGTCCATCACGTCGGCGGCTTTTGTCAACGGGATCCAGTTGTACTGCAGGTTCTGGCGTGTCGTGAAGTGGCCGTAGCCGCGGTCGAACTCGCGCGCGATCGCCGCGAGCTCATGCAACTGGCGGCTGTCGAGCTCGCCATAGGGAACGGCCACACGCAGCATCGGCGCATGGCGCTGCACGTACCAGCCGTTCTGCAGCCGCAATGCGCGGAAGTCGTCCTCTGGCAGTTCGCCGGCGAAGTGGCGGTCTAGCTGGTCACGGAACTGGGCGGCGCGCTGGCGCACGAACTGGCGGTCGAAATCGTTGTAGGCGTACATCGTGATCGTCTGATGGTTGAGAGTTGGGCGCTCAAGCAAATGTGGCTTTGCCACTTTGCTTGATCCCCGCGGGGGGCGGCCGGCTTCGGCCGGCCTTGGGGCGCTCAGTGGATGACCTTGAGGCCCGCTGTGACGAGACAAGCGCATAGCAGGCTGCGCACCAGCCGTTCGGGCATCGACTTGGTCAGCTGTGCGCCTAGCCAGATGCCGGGCAGCGAGCCCGCCAGCAGCGCGGCCAGCAAGGGCCAGTCGACATGGCCCAGCGTGGCATGGCCGATGCCTGCGATCAGCGTCAAGGGCACCGCGTGAGCGATGTCGGTGCCCACCAGTCGATGTGCCGGCAGGCGCGGGTAGAGCAGCAGGATCAGCGTGGCGCCTACCGCACCGGCGCCGATCGAAGACAGCGAGACCAGCACCCCCAGCAGTACGCCCGAGGCTACCGTCAGCGTGGCCTTGCGTCGTTCGGGCAGCCATCGCTCAAGCTTGAGGCCCAGCGCATGCCAGGCTTGGCGGTATGCCACGGTCACGGCGGTGAGCAGCAGCGCGATACCCAGAGAAACCGTCAGCGCGTTGGCCCAGCTCTGGGTGATGCCGGTCCAGTGCATCAACGCGATGGTCGCAATCGCAGCGGGGATGCTGCCTGCCAACATCAAACCGGCGATGCGGTAGTCGACATGGCCGAGGCGGTGGTGCGCCACCGCGCCGCCCGACTTGGTGACAGCGGCAAACCACAGGTCGGTGCCGATGGCCAGCGCCGGATGGAGCTTGAACACGCTGATCAGCAGCGGGGTCATCAGCGATCCACCGCCGACGCCGGTCATGCCGATGACCGCGCCGATGCCAAAACCGCTGACGATTGCAATCCAATCCATGAGGCTGCCTGATTCATGTTGCAGGGCAGCATGCCCCGACCGAGCGCGGACTGTAAGCGTCAGTCTTATAAGATCAAACGATAAAAAAGTTTGTTGCTAATTCTCCATTGGCATAAGAGAGGTCAAGGCGAGCGTGGCCTTCCTACAATCAGCACGATGAATCGACGACAGAGTTGCCACGGCTTGCTCGCATTGCTTGCAGCAGCAGGCATGGCGGGTTGCCAGACGCCGCCTGCTGCGCCGCCCAGCGTCACGCCGCTCGTGCCCAAGCCAACGCGGCCGCCCCGCATCGGCTTGGCGCTGGGTGGTGGCGCGGCGCGCGGCTTTGCCCATATCGGCGTGATCCAGGTGTTGGAGGAAGCCGGCATCCGGCCCGATCTGGTGGTGGGCACCTCCGCTGGCAGCTTGGTGGCGGCGCTCTATGCGGCGGGCCGGTCGGGTCAGGAACTGGCACGGGTGGCTTTCGCGATGGACGAGTCGGCGATCACCGACTGGTCGTTTCCGGGCCGCGGGATGATCCGCGGCGAAGCGCTGGCGCGGTATGTGCGCGAACAGACGGGCAACCGCACGATCGAACAACTGCCTTTGTCGCTGGGCATCGTTGCCACCGACCTGGACAGCGGATTGGGCATGCTGTTTCAGCGCGGCGACGTCGGTGTGGCGGTGCGGGCCTCGAGCGCGGTGCCAGCGGTGTTTCAACCGGTCAAGATCGGCAACCGCGAGTATGTCGACGGCGGCCTGGTCTCGCCGGTGCCCGTGCGGTTTGCACGCCAGATGGGCGCCGAACTGGTGATCGCCGTCGACATCTCGTCGCCGCCTGACGGCAATGCGACAGGCGATCCGTTCAAGATGCTGCTCCAGACTTTCTCGATCATGGGCAAGAGCATCAACAGCCTAGAACTCAAGGGCGCTGATATCGTGATTCGCCCCCCTTTGGCTGGGGTATCGAGCGCCGACTTCAGCGCTCGCAAGCGCGCGATCGATGCCGGTCGCGAGGCCGCGATGGCCGCACTGGTGGCGCTGCGCCAGCGCGTACTTGCACTGACGCACTGAGCGTCCAAGTGCTTGGCGAACAAAAAAGCCCGGTGGGCAAGCCACCGGGCTGAAGGTACGCTGAAAAATTTTCGAGACGTACCGAGGAGACAAACTTCACAAGCAATGCGGCTCTTCAGCCACAGGCAAACCTCAGAGTTGACGGCTTGCCGAAAAGTTCCGAGTGATGAGTCCGCTCTGCGCTTGGGTCAATCAGGCAGCGCGTTTGGCCGACTTGCTGGCGGCTTGGCTGGCCTTGACCGCTGTGCTCGCCACGGCATTGAAGTTGGCTTCGACCATTTCGGCAGCTTGCTTGCTAGCTTTTTGGACCGACTCAAAGGCGTTGTTGGCGGCGCTGATCGCTGACTTCACAAGGGTCACGGCGTTTTCGCTGCCAGCCGGGGCGGTCTTGAGCGCACCGTCGACGACCGACACCAAGCCTTTTTGCAGATCGGCAAACTGGCTTTCGGCGGTCTTGGTGACTTCGGCGGTGGTGGCCGCGGCGATGTCATACAGATGACGGCTGTAGGCAGCGGCTTTCTCGGCCGAGGGCTGCAGCAGGCTGGCTTGCAGTGCCATCAGTTCTTGCGCGTCCTTGGCGGCCAGGATGGCCTTGGTGTTTTCGGCCGACTCGTTCAACGAAGCCTTAACCACTTGCAGGTTCAGTTCAACCATCTTCTCGATGCCTTCGAAAGCCTTGCTCGTCAGGCCAAACAGGGTTTCGAGGTTGGCCTTGCTGGCGGCGGCGAATTGGTCTTGGGTCATGTAGTTCATGGTTCACTCCGTTGGATTTGGGATCAGCTTCTTGCAGTTATGCTGCACTGCAACATGAAACGAAGTATAGACACCTGGATCGGGATTGCAAGGCTTTTTTGCTGCATTGCAGCAATTTAGACTGAAATGCCTAAGAAGGCCCCAAATTGGCCATGCGGCCCAGGCGATCGACGCTGGTTTGCCCCGTCGCGCTGGGCACAATGCTGCGATGCAGGTGTTCAACCATCACCGTCATTTGTTGGACCTGCCGACCGGCCACCGATTCCCGGTGGCCAAGGCTGGGCTGCTGTATACGCGGGTTGAGGCTGAATGCGCAGGCCTGCGGCTGATCGAGGCCGACCCCGCCAGCGACGGCGAACTGGCGCTGGCGCACAGCCCTGACTACATCACGGCCATCACTGCTGGGACGCTGTCGGCTGCGGCGCAGCGCGAGATCGGGTGGCCATGGAGCGAGTCCATGGTCGAGCGCAGCAAGCGATCGGTGGGCGCGACCATCGCCGCAGCCCGTGCCGCGATGGTCGAGGGCTTGGCGGTCCATCTAGGCGGAGGAACCCACCACGCGACTGCCGACAAGGGTTCGGGCTTCTGCGTCTTCAACGACGTGGCGGTGGCGGGTCGATTGATGCAGGCCGAGGCCCACCGCATCGGGCCCTCGCCTCGAAGAACGCTCAGGCTGTGGGTGATTGACCTCGATGTGCACCAGGGCAACGGCACGGCGGCGATCTTCCGCGGCGATCCGACGGTTTTTACTTTGTCAATACACGGCGCGAAGAACTTTCCTTTCCGCAAGGAGGCCGGTGACCTGGACCTGGATTTGCCCGACGGCTGCGCCGATGAGCCTTACCTTGAAGCGCTGGACGCGGCACTGGACCGAGCCTGGGCCCGGCAATGTGAGGCTGGCGGCCCACCTGGCCTGGCATTCTACCTGGCTGGCGCCGATCCGCACCAGGACGATCGGCTGGGTCGACTCAGTCTCAGCGCGGCGGGCTTGGCCGAGCGCGACCGCCGGGTGTTTGACTTCTTGCAGCGCCAGCTGGTGCCTGTGGCCGTGACGATGGCCGGTGGCTATGGCCGCGACATCCACACCACGGTAGCACTACATCTGCGGACTGTTCAGTTGGCGCAGCAGGCCTGGGCGGCGTGGCAGCGGCCGGGCCATCGGGCGCCTTGCGGCACCGCCTAGAATCCGCGTGCTTGCGCTTATCCGGAGATTGCCCATGCGTGTTGGACGCTTGATGTTGACCTGCGGCCTGCTTGGCAGCAGTGGTTTGGCCTGCGCGGGCGAGATTGACGGTCGTGCGCTGTCGGTCTGGTGGGGGCTGCCGTTCGCCGGCATGCTGCTGTCGATCGCTCTGATGCCATTGCTGTTGCCGCAGTTCTGGCACCACCACTTCGGTAAGGTGGCCGCTGGTTGGTCGCTGGCGATGCTTGTGCCGTTTGCGCTTAGCTATGGCGCGGGCGCCGCCGGCCAGGCCATGGTACACACGATGCTGGCCGAGTACATCCCGTTCATCGTGCTGCTGACGGCGCTGTTCACGGTGTCGGGCGGCATCTATGTGCGCGGCAACCTGCATGGCAGCCCCTTGCTTAACACCGGTGTGCTGGCCCTGGGGGCGGTGCTGGCCAGCCTGATGGGCACCACCGGCGCGTCGATGCTTCTGATCCGGCCGCTGATCCGCGCCAACGACAACCGCAAGCACACGGTGCATGTGTTCGTTTTCTTCATCTTCATCGTCAGCAACGTGGGCGGCTCTTTGACGCCGCTGGGCGATCCGCCGCTGTTTCTGGGTTTCCTGAAGGGTGTCGAGTTCTTTTGGACCGCCCAGCACCTGCTGCCCGAGACGCTGTTCATGGTCGGCGCGCTGCTGACGTTGTTCTATGCGCTGGACAGCTATTGGTACCGGCGCGAAGGGGTGCTGCCGCAAGACCCGACGCCCGACGATGCGCCGCGCTTCGGGCTGGACGGCATCGTCAACCTGCTGCCGCTGGCGGCAGTGGTAGGGCTGGTTCTGATGAGCGGCACCTGGAAGCCCGGCATCGTGTTCCACGTGTTTGGCACCGACATCGAACTGCAGAACGCGCTGCGCGACTGCCTGCTGGTGCTGGTGACCGCGGTCTCGCTGTGGGTCACGCCGCGCAGCGTGCGCGAGGCCAACCAGTTCGGCTGGGCCCCGATGCAAGAGGTGGCCAAGCTCTTCATCGGCATCTTCGTGACCATGCTGCCGGTGCTAGCGATGCTCAAGGCTGGTCTGGATGGCCCGATGGCGGGGGTGGCACGGGCTGTGACCGGGCCGGACGGCCAACCGCTGCCCTGGGCCTATTTTTGGTTCTCGGGCGTGCTGTCGTCCTTCCTGGACAACGCGCCGACCTACCTGGTCTTCTTTAACCTGGCCGGCGGCGATCCCGTCCTGTTGATGGGCAAGTTGGCCACCACGCTGGCGGCGATCTCGGCCGGCTCGGTCTTCATGGGCGCCAATAGCTATATCGGCAATGCGCCCAACTTCATGGTCAAGGCCATCGTCGAAGACCGCGGCCTGCGCATGCCCAGCTTTTTCGGCTACATGGCCTGGTCCAGCGGCGTCCTGCTGCCGTTGTTCATCGTCGTCACCTTCATCTGGATGCGCTGACATGCCCGATCCGAGCCGACCCCGTGTGCTGATCGCCATTCCGATTTTCGACGAGGTGCTGGCGCGACTGGGCGAAGTCTTCGAGGTCGACGCGCCCTGCGGCAGCGACGACTACATCGAGTGGACGCACGAAGCGCTGGTCGCTCGGCTGCAGGGCTGCGTCGGCGTGGCGGTGGCCAGTTCGCCGCGCATCGACGCCGCGCTGCTGGCGGCTTGCCCGGACCTGCGCGTGGTCGCGAGCATGGCGGTGGGCTACAACAACATCGACCTGGCGGCGTGCACGGCGCGCGGTGTGTTGGTGAGCAATGCGCCCGACGTGCTGACCGAGACCACTGCGGATTTCGGCTTCGCGCTGATGATGGCCACGGCCCGCCGCATCACCGAGGCTGAGCATTTCCTGCGCGCCTGTCGTTGGACCCACTGGGCCTACAACTTGCTGTCTGGCGCCGATGTGCACGGTTCGACGCTGGGCGTGCTGGGCATGGGGCGCATCGGCCAAGCCATCGCCCGACGCGGCGCGCTGGGTTTCGGCATGAAAGTGGTCTACCACAACCGCAGCCGGCTCGACGCATCGATCGAGCAGCAGCTTGGCGCGCGCTGGGTCGGCAAGGACGAACTCATGCGCGAAGCCGATCACCTGGTGATCGTCGTGCCTTACAGCCCGGCGTCGCACCACCTGGTCGGCGCGGCCGAACTCGCGCTGATGAAGCCTGGCGCCACACTGACCAACATCGCGCGCGGCGGCGTGGTCGACGACGCGGCGCTGGCGCTGGCGTTGCGCGAGCGCCGGCTTTTCGCAGCCGGGCTCGATGTCTTTGAAGGCGAGCCCGCGCTGAACCCTGATCTGCTGACGCTGCCCAATGTGGTGCTCACGCCCCATATCGCCAGCGCCAGCGTGCCGACCCGACGGGCGATGGCCGACCTGGCGGCGACCAACCTGATCGCTGCGCTGGGCTTGGGACCAGACGCTGGCCGGCCGCCGACGGCGCTCAACCCCGAGGTATTGGCGCTGCGCTGAGCCCTGCTGGCGTCTGGCCCAGTCGCCAGAGCCAGCCGGCGGTCGCCAGCATCAGTGTGGCAGCGCTGGCCGAGCCTAGCTCTAGCGGGCCCCAAGCACCCAGTTGCAGTCCCGACAGGGCGCGAACCATCAGCGGCCCCGCGATCTGGCCCAGTGCAAACGAAGCGGTCATCCGTCCCAGCAAGGGCGCTGGATTGCCCGGCGCCAGCGCGCGGGCCTGCTCGAGCCCGATCACGGTGACCAGGACGAAGGTGCTGCCCACCAGCAGCGCGGCCAGCGCAATCGCGGCTCCCGATCGGCTCAGCAATGGCATCGCCGCGCCCAGGCCGATGGCGAGCTGGCAAAGAGCCCAGGTGCGCAGTGGTGACCCGCGGCGCGACCCGCCCCGTGCTGCCGACACCATCGCCGAGGTCCAGGCGGCCAGGCCAAACAAGGGCCAGGCCAAGCCGAAACGCTGCGGATCGTCGATCAGGCTTCGCGCCATCGCCGGCAGGAAAGTGGCCGGCAGGATGTAGCCCAGGCCGGCGCAGCCGTAGCAGATCACCAGCGGCCAACTGCCTGCAGGCAATCCGGCGGAGGCTGCAGCGGTCGCCGGATCCGAAGCGCGGGCGGGTGCGGCGCGGAGCGCCAGGCCACGTGTCAACCAGACCACGCCCAGCGTCAGCAGCAAGGCGGCCGCCGCCATCTGCAACCACAGTGTCCTGGCACCGGCACCCGCGCTCACCCAGGCCAGCATGCCGGCCAAGATGATGCCGCCGCCAACGCCGCCGAACACCAAAGCGCCGAGCGCGCCCTGGCCCCGCCGAGCCAACTCGGTCAGGCTCCAACTGCTGATGCCGACCATGGCCCAGGCGCTGGCCAAGCCGGCACCAAAGCGCAACAGGCTCCAGGCCAGTTCGCCACTGGCCAGGCCGGCAGCTGCGGTCAGCAGCGCGATCGCCAGCAGACTGGCCCACACCAGCCGCAAGGCCTGGCCAGCCAGTCTGGCGGCGCTCAGCGCGCCGGCAAGGTAGCCCAGGTAGTTGGCCGCTGCCAATTCGGCACCCACGGTGGCGTCGATCAAGCCGTCTCGCATCATCAGTGGCAGCAAAGGCGTGAAGGCGAAACGACCGATGCCCATCGCGACTGCCAGGGTCAGCGCGCCGGCGCACACCACCGACGCGGTGGTCGGTGGTTCCTCTGTTTGGCTGATGCGGGTCATCGCGCCATCATGCCTGGCTCGCGATTTGGCATTTCCCGCGCGCCCTTGGTGGGCTGCGAGCTTGCAGCAGACTTGTCCATGTGCTGACACTCTAGTGCCAGGTCGCCTGAGAGAATCCGTGGATGATCGAATGGTGGTGGCTGGGGCTTCTGGTTCTGAATTCCTTGGGTTTGTTGTGGTTGGCGCTGCGCCGGCCTGACGCTACGGGGTCCGATTCGCTGAGGCTGGCGCTCGAAGCGCTCGCTGCCAGCCAGCGTGAACAGGCTGATCGCCTCGCACGAGAGCAGCGCGCCGAGTTGCAGGACAGCGCACGCGCGATCCGGCAGGAACTCGCTGCCGCGCTGACGCTGTTCCAGCAGAGCTTGCTGACCCAAGGCGGGGAGGTGGCGCGGACCCAGAACGAGCAGATCGAAGCCTTCCGCGGTCAGCTCACGGCCCTGCAGCAGCAGCTCGCGCTGTCGCTGCAGCAGGCCACCGCACAACTGGTGCAGCAAGGCCAGGCAGCGCGCGAGGCCCAGGACGGCGCGCTGCGGCGCCAGGCTGACAGCAGTGCAGAGGCGTTGCAGCGGTTTGGCAGTGCGCAGGCGGCGCAACTCAGCGCGCTGAGCGAGGCCAACGAGCGTCGCCTTGGCGAGGTCCGTCAGGCCGTCGAGGGGCGGCTCGCGGCGCTGCAGCAAGGCAATGAGGCCAAGCTTGACCAGATGCGTGCGACGGTCGACGAGAAGCTTCACGCCACGCTGGAGCAGCGACTGGGCGAGAGCTTCAAGCAAGTGGCCGAGCGGCTCGAGCAGGTGCACCAGGGCCTGGGCGAGATGCAGGTGCTCGCGCGCGACGTCGGCTCGCTCAACCGGGTGCTGACGAACGTGAAATCGCGCGGCATTTACGGCGAGGTTCAGCTCGCCGGCTTGCTCGAGCAGGTGCTGACCCCCGAGCAGTACGCTGCCAACGTCGAGACCGTTCCCGGCAGCGGTGCAAGGGTCGAGTTTGCGATCCGCCTGCCGGCACGATCGACTGGAGGCGAGCCGCTGTGGTTGCCTATCGACGCCAAGTTCCCGCGCGAGGATTACGAACGCATGCTCGACGCCCAGGAGCGCGCCGACCCGGTCGCGGTCGAGGCCTCGGCGCGGGCGCTCGAGGCCAGGCTGAAGGTCGAGGCGAGGTCGATCCGCGAGAAATACATCGCCTCGCCGCACACCACCGATTTCGGCATCCTGTTCCTGCCCACCGAGAGCCTCTATGCCGAGGCGCTGCGCCGGCCCGGCTTGGTGGAGGCCTTGCAGCGCGATCACCGCATCACGCTGGCGGGCCCGACCACCTTGCTCGCCACCTTGACCAGCTTGCAGATGGGTTTTCGCACGCTCGCGCTCGAGCAACGCAGCGCCGAGGTCTGGGAGGTGCTGGGGGCGGTCAAGACCGAGTTCGCGAAGTTCGGCGACGTGCTGGCCAAGACCAAGAAAAAGCTCGACGAAGCCAGCCACTCGATAGACGCTGCGACGGTGCGCACCCGGGCGATGGCGCGCCAGCTTCGCAGCGTCGAGTCGCTCACCGAGCACCGGGTGCAGCAACTGCTGCCGGGGCTGGCGATCGACGCACAGGATCCGGCGGTTGAGGTCGATGCGATCGATGCGCCTGCGCCCGACAAGCATGCGTCCGACAACCCTGTCACCGCGGACCCGGGAGCATGAAGGCGATGCCCGAACCCTCTGAATCAGAGCGTGCAGCCGCGGAGTTGGGTCCTGCGCATCAGGCCCAGGTGCTGCCCTTGTTGATCATTGGCCAGATCGCGCTGCACGCGGCGATGGCCGGCCAGCGCATGGCCGCGCCCTTGCAGGCGCTGCAGGCGGGCCACAGCGCCTGGGGCGTGGGCGTGCTGCTGGCTTTGTTCGCGGCGCTGCCGGTGCTCACCGCGATGGGTTCAGGTCGGATGGCCGACCGTCACGGCTACCACCGCCCGGTGCGGGTCGCGGTGGGCTTCACGATGGCCGGTGCAGCCTGCGCGCTGGCTGCCTGCTGGTTGCCTGGCGGCTGGCAATTTGGCCTGAGTTGTGTCGGTGCTGCGGCCTCAGGTGTGGGCACCAACATCGGTCTGATTGCGATCCAGCGCACCGCAGGCCAGCTGGCGGGCACCGGTACCGAGCGGCTGCGTGTGTTCAGCTGGCTGGGCATGGCGCCCTCGCTGGCCAACGTGGTCGGCCCGGTGGCCGCCGGTTTCATGATCGATGGCGCTGGCTACGCCGCAGCCTACGCGCTGTTGCTGGCCATGCCTTTGATGTCCTTGGTCGTGGCCCGGCGGGTGCCGGCCCAAGCTGGCCGAGTGACGGCAATCGCGCGCGTGCCCGGTAGCAGCCACTGGGACCTGCTCGAGGCGCCAGGCATGAAGCGTCTGCTGTTCGTCAATTGGCTGCTGTCTGCGAGTTGGGATGTGCACAGCTTTGCGGTGCCGGTGCTGGGTCACTCGCGGGGCTACAGCGCATCGACCATCGGCATGGTGCTGGGCGTGTTCACCGCAGCGGTGACCCTGGTGCGCTTTGTGATTCCCTTGCTGGCGCACCGGTTGCGCGAGGTGACCGTGTTGCGCATCGGGATGGCGCTGACCGGCTGTGTTTTCGCGCTCTATCCTTTTGCCGCCACGCCGTGGCTGATGGGCGCTTGTGCGCTGCTGCTGGGCTTGTCGCTGGGTGCCGTGCAGCCGATGATCATGAGCACGCTGCATGAGCTCACACCGGCGCGCCGGCACGGCGAGGCGATCGCTTTTCGCTCGATGGCGATCAACCTGTCCAGCAGCGTGATGCCCTTGTTGTTTGGCCTGGCTGGCGCCGCGGTAGGGCCTGGCGTGCTGTTCTGGGTGATGGGCGCGGCGGTGGGAGGCGGCAGTTGGGCCGCAGGTGGACTGCAAAAAGTATTCGCGGTCGACAAACCGGCATGAGGCCTTGCCTCAGCCGGCCATGCCTTGGTGCCGCAGCAGGGCGTCGATGTTGGGCTCGCGGCCGCGGAAGGCTTTGAAGCTGTCCATCGCCGGTCGGCTGCCGCCAGCCTCGAGAATTTCGCGCCGGAATCGCTGGCCAGTTTCAGGGTTGAACACGCCTGCTTCCTCGAAAGCGGCAAAGGCGTCGGCCGACAGCAATTCGGCCCACTTGTAGCTGTAATAGCCGGCCGAATAGCCGCCGGCAAAGATGTGCGAGAAGCTGTGCTGGAATCGGTTGAAGGCCGGCGGCGGGTTGACCGAGACCTCATCTCGGACCTGGTCGATCATGGCCTGGATGCGGGCCGGCGACTCGGCCTCGGTGTGAATCCTCATGTCCAGCAATGCGAACTCTACTTGGCGCAGCGTCTGCAGGCCGCTCTGGAAATTGCGCGCTGCCAGCATGCGGTCGAACAGCGGCCGTGGCAGCGACTCGCCGCTGTCGACATGGGCGGTCAGACGCGACAGCACGCTCCATTCCCAGCAGAAGTTCTCCATGAACTGGCTGGGCAATTCCACCGCATCCCACTCGACGCCGGAAATGCCGGCAACGGCCATCTCGTCAACCTGCGTGAGCATGTGGTGCAGGCCGTGGCCAAACTCATGGAACAGCGTGACCACGTCGTCGTGTGTCAGCAGCGCGGGCCGGACCTGTCCATCGGGCTGGACCAACGGTGACGAGAAGTTGCACACCAGATGCGCCACCGGGGTTTGCAGCGTTGCAGTGGTTTGCTGCAGATCCGGACGTTGCCAGCGGCTGCGAACCACATCCATCCAGGCGCCGGGTCGCTTGCCGGGTCGGGCGTAGGGGTCGAGGTAGAACTGGCCCAGCAATTCAGCGCCACCCTGGGGTCGCTCGCGCTCGATGCGGTAGAAGCGCACGCTGTCGTGCCAGACCGGCGCGCTGTCGGGGCGGATTTGAACCTCGAACAAGGTTTCGACGAGCTTGAACAGGCCTTCGAGCACGCGCGGCTCGGTGAAGTACTGCTTGAGCTCTAGCTCGCTGAAAGCGTAGCGCGCTTGCTTGAGCTTTTCTGACACGAAAGCCTGATCCCAGACTTTGAGCTCTGGCATGTCCAGGTGCTCGGCAGCGAAGGCCCGCAGTTCCGCCAGATCTCGCTCGGCATGCGGCCTGGCGCGACGCGCCAGATCGCGCAGAAAACCGGTGACCTGCTGCGGCGATTCGGCCATTTTCGGTACCAGCGACAGCTCGCCGTAGCTGCCGTAGCCCAGCAGGCCGGCTTCCTCGGCACGCAGTTGCAGCAACTCGGCCATCAGCGCGCTGTTGTCGCGATCTGCCGGGCCGAACTCACTGGCTCTGGTCGCGTAAGCATGGTATAGCTGCTCGCGCAAGACGCTATCCTGGGCGTACTGCATCACCGGCAAATAGACCGGCATGTGCAGCGTGAGCTTGTGGCCTGCCTGGCCTTCGGCAGCGGCGCTCGTACTCGTCTGCTGGCAGACATCGTCGGGCACACCGGCCATCTGCTCGGCGCTGGCGTAGAGCGTGTAGCCGTCGGTCGCGTCGAGCACATGCTCGCTGAACTGTTGTCCCAGTTCAGCCAGACGCTCCTGGATCGCCGCGAAGCGAATCTTGGCCTGGCCTTGCAGTTCGGCGCCCGAGAGCAGGAAATCGCGCATCGCATGGGCCAGCGCCTGGCGCCTGGCTGGCGCCAAGCGGGCCGCAGCAGGGCTGCTCGCAACAGCCTTGTATTTGGCGTAGAGCCGCTCGTCGGCGCCCAGCCGGGTATGGAACTCGGTGACGCGCGCCAGGTTGGCGTTGTAGGCCTCACGCAACTCGGGCGTGTTGGCCACTGCATTGAGGTGGCCCACGGCTTGCCAGGCGCAATTCAGGCGCTCGAGCGGGACGTCGAGCGCGGCTGAGAGCGCGCCGTATTCGGCAGCCACCTCCGCGCCGACGGCACGCTCTAGCGCAGCCTCGGCCAGCGGCAACAGGACGTCGAGCGCCGGTCCGATGTGTTCGGGCCGGATCGCGGCAAAGTCAGGCAGGGCAGCGGTGGACAACAGCGGATTGGTCATGTGGGCTTGAGGGCAGAGAGCAGGTGAGCGCTTATTTGGCGACGCGTTCGGCCGATTCAACCGTGTTGACCAGCAACATCGTGATCGTCATCGGCCCGACACCGCCTGGCACCGGGGTGATCCAGCCGGCGACTTCGCGCACCTCGTCAAAAGCCACATCGCCGCAGAGCTTGCCTGCGTCATCGCGGTTCATGCCAACGTCGATCACGATGGCCCCGGGTTTGACCATGTCGCGGGTCAGCGTGTTGCGCCTGCCGACCGCGGCCACCACGACGTCGGCCTGGCGCGTGAAGACACCCAGATCGGGCGTCGCGCTGTGGCAGACCGTGACCGTGGCGTTGGCTTGCAGCAGCAGCAGTGCCATCGGCTTGCCCACGGTATTGCTGCGCCCGATCACGACCGCGTGTTTGCCTTTGAGCGAGACGCCGGTCGATTCGATCAGCTTCATGCAGCCATAGGGCGTGCAGGGCCGAAACCCCGGCAAGCCGGCCAGCAACTCGCCAGCGCTGCGCACCGAGTAGCCGTCGACATCCTTGGCGGTGGAAATCGTCTCAATCACGCGCTGCGGGTTGATGTGTGCGGGCAGCGGCATCTGCACCAGGATGCCGTGGACGTTCATGTCGTCGTTGAGCGAACGGATGCGCGCCAGCAGCGCGTCCTCGCTGAAGCTGGACTCGTACTTCTCCAGCACCGAACGCAGGCCATGTTCGGCGCAGGCCTTGACCTTGTTTCGCACGTACACCGCCGACGCAGGGTCGTCGCCAACCAGGATCACTGCCAGAGCGGGCGTCACACCTCGAGTGGCCAGCGTTGCGGTGCGCTGCGACAGTTCGGCGCGGATCTGTTGCGACAGCGCGGTGCCGCTGATGAGTTGGGCTGGCATGGTCGTGTCTTTCAGCAATTTGGCATTCAAAACGAAAGAAGCCGCTGACAGGCAGCGGCCTCGTTGTCTGAGCCTGGTATCAGTTCTTGGCCGGGCCGTTGTTGGCCCCGAGGGCGATCTTGAGCAGGTCGGCCACCGTGTTGGCGTTCAACTTCTCCATGATGTTGGCGCGGTGGGCTTCGACCGTCTTGATGCTGATGCCCAGATCGTCGGCGATCTGCTTGTTCAGCCGCCCCGCTACGATGCGCTCGAGCACCTGGGCTTCGCGCGTGGTCAAACGGCTCAGCAGCGCGTCGCGGCTGGCTTGTTCCTGGTGTTGGCTGAAGGCCGAGCGCGCCTGGTCTAGCATGCGTTCGACCAGGCCGATCAACTCGTCTTCCTTGAAGGGCTTCTCGATGAAGTCCATCGCACCCTTTTTCATCGTCGTCACGGCCATCGGCACGTCGCCATGGCCGGTGATGAAGACCACCGGCAGCGGGCTCTTGCGTTCGAGCAAGCGGTCCTGCAACTCCAGCCCACTCATGCCTTCCATGCGGATGTCGGCGATCAGGCAAGCCACCTCGCGCGGATCGAATCTGGCGAGAAAGGACTCGGCAGAGTCGAAGCACTTGACCCGATAGTCCTTGCCCTCGAGCAACCACTGCAGCGAATCACGAACGGCCTCGTCGTCATCGACGACATAGACCGTGCCCTTCTTGGGAATCAGGCTCATGGGATGCTTTTTCCGGCAAGGCCGATTGTTGGGCTGAGGAGAAGGCGGACATCGTCGCCGAGCGCAGCATCATCGGTTGGCTGAGGTGGCCGACTTTCCTCGTGCCGAGATGCGTCGACGGGAAGGGTGAAACTGAACCTGCAGCCTGTGACGAGGTCACCATTGTAAAGGTTCTGGGCCTTGATCCTGCCCCGGTGGCTCTCGACGATAGAGCGGCACAGCGACAGGCCGATGCCCATGCCTTCGGCCTTGGTGGAGAAGAAGGCCTCGTAAAGCCTGGCGATCACTTCTTCGGCGAGTCCGGGGCCGGTGTCGGTGACACTGAACTCGATCACACCGCCTTCTTCGGCGCTGTGGCGCGGAATCACACGCAGCTCGATGTGCCGGCGTGCCGGCGGTAACTGCGCGCTGTCGATCGCCTCGGCGGCGTTCTTGAGCAGGTTGAGCAGCACCTGCTCAATCAGGATCGGGTCGCAGCTGATGTCGGGTAGGCGCTGTGCAACATAGTGCAGGATCGCAACGTTGCGCCGGCGCAGCTCGATGCTGGCGAGTTCGACCGCGTCTTCGACGATGGCTTTGGCCTGCGAGGGCTGGCGCTGGGGTTCGCTCTTCTTCACGAAAGCGCGAATGCGGTGGATGATCTGGCCGGCGCGTTCGGCCTGGCGCGCGGTCTTGCCCAACGCGGCGAGCAAGGCGTCCCGGTCTATCGTGTCAGCCTTGACGCGCGAAACCATGCCGTTGCAGTAGTTGGTGATCGCGGTCAGCGGCTGGTTCAACTCATGCGCCACCGACGAGGCCATCTCGCCCATCGTGATCAATCGGCTCGAAACCTGGGCCTTTTCAGCCTGGTGCGCTGACAACTCCTCGGCGCGTCGTCGCGCGGTGACGTCGGTGGCAATCAACATCTGTGCCAGACCGCCGTCGGTCCACTGCAGGTAGCGTGCCCGAACGTCGAACCACTTGTCCAGTGACGCTGCGTAGACCTCGCGCGGATTCGCGCCGAGGCCGGCGAGCTCTTGTGTTGGCAGGCCGGACAGGTTGTCCTCGCCGTCGTTGTCGTTCAGCGTGATCGGTAGCGTCAGCGCGGTGCCGCTGGCCAGCAGGGCATGGCCCAGCGAATCGGCGCCGAACCACAGGCGGTACGATCGGTTGGCGAACAGCAACTCGCCTTGCTGGACCGACAGCACCGAGACCGCTGCCTCCAGGCCTTCGAGCACGGTGGTGAAGCGCTCGTGCGAGGCCGAGAGTTGGTCGCGTATCCGCTTGGCCTCGGTGATGTTGGTCATCGAGGTCATCCATCCGGTCTGTTGGCCGCGCGAATCGACCAAGGGC
This sequence comes from Bordetella parapertussis, assembly GCA_945878355.1. Taxonomy (GTDB): domain Bacteria; phylum Pseudomonadota; class Gammaproteobacteria; order Burkholderiales; family Burkholderiaceae_C; genus Pseudaquabacterium. The sequence continues at coordinate 27,434 of CAMCTC010000055.1, forward strand.
GAGACGTACATCCTGGCATCGAACAGCGTGCTGTTCTTTCGCATCACCTTGACCTCGATGCCGCCGGCCGGACTGCGACCTTGCAGTTCCTGCTGCAGCAGCCTGGTGTTCTCGTCTATGCGTTCATTCGGCCAGTAGGGGTAGGGTGGCAGGCGGCCGATCAGCTCGTCTTCGGTGAAACCCGTCATGGCGCAGAACGCAGGGTTGACATAGCTGACCCGTCCTTCGGTGTCCATCGCGCGCATACCGGTGAGCATCGAGTTTTCCATCGCTCGGCGGAAGTTGGTTTCCTGCACCAGCGCGCCCTGGATCTGCGCGCGCCGCCGCATGTGCCGCCAGGTACCCAGCAGCATCCACAGCGTGAGCACCGACAGCGCCACTACCATCCAGAACAGCGTGTTGCTGATCAACCCAACCGAACTTCGGTAACCGCTGCCGCGCAGCGCCAGTCCATTGGCGGCCGGCGCCAGCGGTACATCGTGCAGGATGGCGGTGCGTTGGCGGGCCAGTCCAGGCATCGGCAGCACACTGCTGGCGATGATGGCTTCATGCTCGTCGATCACGGCGATCGCATGGCGGCGCGTCACCTCGACCGGCACGAAATGCCGCATCAGCACGTCGATCGAATATTCGGCCACCAGCGCACCGGCAAACTGACCTCGATGCAGCATCGGCACATGGACCTGGAACACCATCGAGCCATTGACATCCTTGAACGACCTGGAGTAGATGGGTTGGCGCAGGTCGCGTGCGGCGATGAAGGCCGAATCTATCTCGCTCCGCCCCGGGACTGCGGCGCTGTTGCTCGGCGGCGCGCCGTCTTCGCGATCGGCCTGGACCGAGTGGCGGGCGCGCGGCTTGCGGTCCGCACCGAGCCAGGCGAACTGGGTGATCTCAGGTCGGTCATTGGCGAAAGTTCTGGCCTGTGGCGTGAAATCCGCAACCACGAGTTCACGCGTGACGAACTCGCGCGCCATGCGCACCAGTTGTTCCTGGTTCTCGATCAGGCGCAAGCGGATCTGCTGTTGGGCGATCTCGGTATCGCGGGTGACGGACTCGACTTCGCGCTCCATCTCCTCGTTGCGCAGGTACCAGAACGCCGAGATGATGGCGGCCAGGAAGAGCAATACCGAGGCCAGCGGTCCGAATGTGGCAAGCCTGTCCTGGCGCGCCGGGGACTGACGACGCCACCAACGGCTGATCAATCGGCGTCGGCCGGCAATGCCGCGATTGGCGATGCCTGGGGAATGGGGGATCATGGTCGGATTATCCGATCGGCTGATGGCTGGGCCATGCGCCCGCTAGAATTTCGTAATGTGAAATAACATCGCGCCATTTGGAAAATAGACGGATTTGTGTCAAACTCATCACTTACCGCTCACCACCACAACGACCCGGATCGAGGAGACAAAGATGTCTGCAATGCCGCAATCCTTTCAAGGCGCCGCCGCCAACGACACCGATGCCCAGGAAACCCGCGAATGGCTGGAGGCACTGGATGCCGTCATCGCCAATGAGGGACCGGAGCGCGCGCACTTCCTGCTCGAGCAGTTGATCGACGAGGCCCGGCAGGCCGGCATCGACAGGCCTTTTTCGGCCAACACGGCCTACGTCAACACCATCCCGACCGACCAGGAAGAGCGTTGCCCGGGCAACCTGGAAATCGAGGAGCGCCTGCGTGCCTACATGCGCTGGAACGCGATGGCACTGGTGGTCAAGGCGAATCGGCTCGACCCCGCCGATGGCGGCGATCTGGGTGGACACATCTCGTCCTTCGCGTCGGTCGCGACGATGTTCGGCGCCGGCTTCAACCATTTCTGGCACGCCGCAACGCCTGACCACGGCGGCGACCTGCTCTACATCCAGGGCCACTCGGCGCCCGGCATCTATGCCCGTGCTTTCATGGAAGGCCGCATCAGCGAGGCCCAGCTGCTCAACTTCCGCCAGGAAGTTGACGGCAAGGGCTTGTCGAGCTATCCGCATCCCAAGCTGATGCCCAATTTCTGGCAGTTTCCGACTGTCTCTATGGGTCTGGGACCGTTGATGGCGATTTACCAGGCGCGCTTCCTGAAGTACCTGCATGCCCGCGGCATCGCTGACACGTCCAAACGCAAGGTCTGGGTGTTCTGCGGCGACGGCGAGATGGACGAGCCCGAGAGCCTGGGCGCGATCGGACTGGCTTCGCGCGAGAAACTCGACAACCTGGTCTTTGTCGTCAATTGCAACCTGCAGCGTCTGGACGGCCCGGTACGCGGCAACGGCAAGATCATCCAGGAACTCGAAGGCGAGTTCCGGGGCTCGGGCTGGAACGTGATCAAGCTGCTGTGGGGCGGCTACTGGGACCCGCTGCTTGCGCGCGACAAGGAACATGTGCTGCGCAAGATCATGATGGACACCGTCGATGGTGACTACCAGGCGATGAAGGCCAACGACGGCGCTTTCGTTCGCAAACACTTTTTCGGTCAGCACCCCAAGGCGCTGGAGATGGTCGCGAAGATGAGCGACGAGGACATCTGGCGCTTGCAGCGCGGCGGCCACGACCCGCAAAAGGTCTACGCGGCCTACCACCGCGCGGCCCACCACCAGGGTCAGCCGACGGTGTTGCTGATCAAGACCGTCAAAGGCTTTGGCATGGGCAAGGCCGCCGAGGGCAAGAACACCGCACACCAGGCCAAGAAGCTGACCGACGATGACATCAAGGGCATGCGGGATCGCTTCAACATCCCGATCTCCGACGAGCAACTGGCCCAGGGCATTCCGTTCTACAAGCCGGCTGACGACACGGTCGAGATGAAGTATCTGCACGAGCGGCGCGAGAAGCTGGGCGGCTACTTGCCGCAGCGCCGCGCCAAGGCCGACGAGCAGTTCACCGTGCCCTCACTCAGCACCTTCCAGGCCGTGCTCGACCCGACTGTCGAAGGCCGCGAGATCAGCACCACCCAGGCCTATGTCCGGTTTCTGACCCAGTTGCTTCGCGACAAGGCGCTGGGCCCGCGCACTGTGCCGATTCTGGTCGACGAGGCCCGCACCTTCGGCATGGAAGGGCTGTTCCGCCAGATCGGCATCTACAACCCTGAAGGCCAGAAGTACACGCCGGTCGACAAGGACCAGGTGATGTATTACCGCGAGGCCAAGGACGGCCAGATCTTGCAGGAGGGCATCAACGAGGCTGGCGGCATGAGCAGCTGGATCGCCGCAGCGACCAGCTACAGCACCAACAACCGCATCATGGTGCCGTTCTTCGTCTATTACTCGATGTTCGGCTTCCAGCGCATCGGTGACCTGGCCTGGGCTGCTGGCGACATGCAGGCGCGCGGCTTCTTGTTGGGCGGCACATCCGGGCGCACCACGCTCAACGGCGAAGGCCTGCAGCACGAGGACGGCCACAGCCATGTGCTGTCAGGGACGATCCCGAACTGCGTGTCCTACGACCCGACCTTCGCGCACGAGGTCGGCGTGATCCTGCACCATGGCCTGAAGCGCATGGTCGAGAAGCAGGACAACGTTTACTACTACATCACGCTGCTCAACGAGAACTACGCGATGCCCGGTCTGACCGCCGGCACCGAGGAGCAGATCATCAAGGGCATGTACCTGCTGCAGGACGCGGTGGCCGCAGCCGGTCAGCCGCAGGTCAACCTGCTGGGCTCGGGCACGATCCTGCGCGAGTCGATGGCCGCCAAGCTGCTGCTTGAAGCCGACTGGGGCGTCGCCGCCAAGGTCTGGAGTTGCCCGAGCTTCAACGAGTTGGCGCGCGACGGCCAGGATGCCGAGCGTCACAACCTGCTGCACCCGACCGACAAGCCCCGAGTGCCTTTCGTCGCACAGCAACTCGCTGGCCATGCTGGCCCGGTGGTCTGCTCGACCGACTACATCAAGGTTTTCGGCGAGCAAATCCGGGCCTACATGCCCAAGGGCAGGTCTTACAAGGTGCTGGGCACCGACGGCTTCGGCCGCAGTGATTTCCGGAGCAAGCTGCGCGAGCACTTCGAGATCAACCGCCACTACATCGTCGTCGCGGCGCTGAAGTCGCTGGCCGACGACGGCGTTTTGCCAGCCACCAAGGCCGCCGAGGCGATCAAGAAATACGCCCTGAACACCGAAAAGATCAACCCGCTGTACGCCTGACCGTCAGCAAGGAGACACAACATGGCATTGATTGAAGTGAAGGTCCCGGACATCGGAGACTTCAAGGACGTGGCGGTGATCGAGTTGCTGGTCAAGGTGGGCGACCGGGTGGCGGCCGAACAGAGCCTGATCACGGTCGAGAGCGACAAGGCGTCGATGGAGATCCCGGCCAGCCACGC
>CAMCTC010000056.1 GCA_945878355.1 Bordetella parapertussis
CGAGTTTGTCGAACTGCTTGGCCCGCTGCACGCCGACCAGTTTGCGCAGGCCACGCAAGAGGTGATGGGCGAGGCCAAATGGAATGACTTGCGCCTGATCGTGGCGCACGACCCTCAGGTGGCCGAGCAGGCCGGTCTCAAACGCGACCGACTGATCCAAGTGCTCGAGCAGCAAGCCGCGCAGTGGGTGGGCAAGCTCGATGATCAGGACACCGGCAAGCCCAGGCGTGGCCGCAAGCTCTCCGATGGTGGCGCACGCGCGCGCTTCTACCGCGAGGTCTGCGACGCCCATATGGCGCGCATTGTTCGCGTCGATCTCAAGAGCGAATTGTTCAGCTACGGCATTGACGACCACGCGCTGGCGCACGCTCGGCTGATGGACGGCAAGTTACTGCTGGTCACCAACGTGGCCGACCTCTCACCCGCTGAGCTTGTCAAGCGCTACAAGTCGCTGGCAGACATCGAGCGAGGCTTTCGGGTGCTGAAGTCCGAAATTGAGATCGGGCCTATCTATCACCGGCTGCCCGATCGCATCCGCGCCCACGCCATGATCTGCTTCATCGCGCTGATCATTTATCGCGTCATGCGCAGTCGCCTGCATGCCGGCGGAACCGCCCATTCGCCAGAGCGAGCCCTGGCCAAGCTGCGCCGCATCCAGCGCCACCGCGTCACCCTCAACGACAGCCAGCCTGTTGCCGGGCTGTCATCCATCGATCAGGAGCAAGTCAACATTCTTGCCGCCTTGACCATCAAAAAACCCACCCTCGACACCCAGTTGACCCTCTTGTAGTGGAGCGTTTTGCAAACGCCACTATATGAATCATTGACTTACGCGTTTAACTGTCGAACTCGGGAACACAAGGTCGACTGCGTCGCCAAACAAAAACCTGCGAAACCCTTGCGTCCTGCTCAGCCGAACAGCCCTGGTGCCACTGCACCAGCGTCTTCGTCGGCATAAAAGCAAGCCGGGCAAACGGCGCGGTAGCGTTCGTTGCCGCCGATCACCACTTGTTCGCCTTGCTTGACCCTGCGACCTTCGGCATCGATGCGGATGTTCATGGTCGCCTTGCGGGCGCAGGCGCAGATGGTCTTCATCTCCTCGATGTCGTCGGCCAGCGTCAACAGCGTTGCGGCACCGGCAAAGGCCTCGCCACGGAAATCGCTGCGAAGTCCCCAGCAGATCACCGGCAGGTTGTGGCCATGGGCCAAGCGGTGCAGCTGGCGTACTTGTTCGGAGCTGAGGAACTGGGCTTCGTCAACCAGCAGGCAAGCCAGTGCACCGCCAGCCAGCGCAAGCAAGTGCGCGTGCACAAAATCGGTGTTTAGGCCAAAGGTCGACGCGTCGCGAACCAATCCGAGCCGCGAACCGACCCGGCCACTGCCGACGCGGTCGTCGTGAGCTGCGGTGAACAGCAGCACCCGAAGACCTCGCTCTTCGTAGTTGTGCGCCACTTGCAGCAAGGCAGTGGATTTGCCGGCGTTCATCGCGGCATAGCGGAAATAGAGCTTGCTCATGCATTGCGGCGGGCTGAACGACCGGCGATGACTGCGGTACATGGCACTTTACGCGAAGGGTAACCCCAGGGCTGTCGGACCACTTTCGGGTTGCAGTAAAGTGCCAAAAGTAGCAGCTAGACAATGGTTTGACGCAAAAAATCACCCTGGGTGCGGTTCGCCAAGGCTGAGCATCCCCTTTTTCGCAGGAAACATCGCCATGAATGCCCGCACCGATTTGCCTGTACTCGACGCCATCCGAGCGATCGAGCAGGAGATGCTCGAAACCCGGCACCAGATCCATGCCAACCCGGAACTGGGTTTCGAGGAGTTCGCCACCAGCGATCTGGTGGCCGAAAAGCTGACGCGTTGGGGTTACCAGGTACACCGGGGATTGGGCGGTACTGGCGTCGTGGGCAGCTTGGTCGTCGGCAATGGCAAGCAGCGGCTGGGTCTGCGTGCCGACATGGACGCTTTGCCGGTGCAGGAGAGTGTCAAACGCCCCTGGGCCAGCCAGGTGCTGGGCAAGATGCACGCCTGTGGCCATGACGGTCATACCGCGATGCTGCTCGGCGCGGCGCGGCACCTGGCGGCGACCCAGAATTTCAACGGCACGTTGCACCTGGTGTTTCAGCCCGCAGAAGAAGGCATGGGCGGTGCGCGCGTGATGATCGAGCAGGGCTTCTTCGAGAAGTTTCCCTGTGACGCCATGTTCGCGCTGCACAACATGCCCGGCCATCCGGCGGGCCAGCTCGGTTTTCTCGAAGGCCCGGCGATGGCCAGCAGCGACAGTGCGGTGATCACCGTCACCGGCAAGGGTGGCCATGGCGCGATGCCACAAATGACCGTCGATCCGGTGGTCGCTGCCTCGGCGATCGTGATGGCACTGCAGTCCATCGTCTCGCGCAATGTGCCGCCGCTCGACATGGCGATCATCACGGTCGGTGCATTTCACGCAGGCACGACCTTCAACGTGATTCCGCAGTCTGCCGAACTCAAGCTGACGATCCGCGCGCTGCGCCCGTCGGTGCGCGACCAACTGCAGCAGCGCATCACCGAGGTCGCCCATGCCCAGGCCGCTGTCTACGGTGCCAGCGCCGATGTCCACTACGAGAGACGCTACCCGGTGTTGGTCAACGACGCCGACGCCACCGCATTCGCGCGCCAGGTGGCGCTGAACTGGGTCGGCGACGCCGGCATGATGCCGGCGCTGCGACCGCTGACGGGCAGCGAGGATTTCGCGTTCTTTCTCGAGAAATGCAAGGGCAGCTACCTGTTGCTGGGCAATGGCACTGGGCAAGGCATTGGCGAAGGCGGCTGCATGGTGCACAACCCGGCCTACGACTTCAACGACCGCTGCCTGGGCACTGGCGCGAGCTACTGGGTGCGATTGGCCGAGGCCTTCCTGGTCTGACCGGCTGGTGTAGCCGCCACCTTGCAAGTAGGGCGGCCATCACCATCTTGGAACCATCGGGTCGGCTTGAAATCGGCCTGGGGAGTTTCACGATGCAAACCGCTCATCCGTCCACCGACCCTGTCTTTGGGGCCTTGAGAACCGCCGCGATGCTGGCTGAATTGCTGCAACGGGTCGAGTCCAGTGCGCTGCCCGTGGGTGCGGCGCAGTATCGGCGACTGGTGCGGCATCTCGCCCATCTGCTCGATGATCTGCCACCTGACGCCAAACTGGACGCGCTGCTCAAAGCCTTTCCGGCCGCAGCCGCGCTGTACGAGAACAAGCGCTACGAACACGCGGGGCTGTGCCGTTCACCGCTGGACGACTCGCTAGACAGTGAGTTGCACGCCCGCGCGGTGATCGCCAAGGCACGTGCCAAGGCTCCGCGGCAGCCGCGCAACAACGGCAAAGGTTGACAAGGGCGACGCCAGCCGCAAGCATGACGTACTTCGCGCCATTCCGGCGCGGCAACAGCCAGGAGCCTCACATGGCCAAGAGCCAACAGCGCAGCACCAAGGAAACCAAGAAACCCAAGAAAGAGGCAGCCAACGCCAAGCCACTTTCACCGGATGCCGTCACCGCGACCATCACCACCGTGGTGCCCGAGCGCAGCAAGAAAAAGAAGTGACGCCGCGGCCGGTCTGCAGCCGTGCAGGATGTCTGCCGCCACATCGAGTGGATTGACCGCCAAGAGCGGGGGCTTCAGCGAAGCAGACTGTCCTGCACTTGACAGCTCAGGGGGGTCAGTCGTCCGAATTCTCGCGCCTGGCCCCGGCAATCAAGGGTTTGATGTCGGCCGGCTCATCGGGCGGCGCGCCCAGGCGCCTGCGCATCGAGGTCCACGTATTTGAAGAACTCGCGCACGAAAATGTTGCGGTGGTAGCCCTGCACCCACGGCTGGTTCAGGTCGGTGAAGATGCGGTGGGCGTGAATCTTGTAGGGCATGTAAGCCACCATCAATCGCTTGGCCTCGTCCATCAGCGCTAGGCGTTCGGGGCTGTCGGGCAGCATGCGTTGGGCTTGGTAGACGCGGTTGAACTCTGGCAAGTTGAAGCGGGCATGGTTGGCACCGCCCTTGTTGGGTCCGTAACCCAGCGCCAGGAAAGTGTCGCCGTCAGGCGCGCCGGCGCTCCAGCCCACGCCCCACATCATCAGCTTGCCGGCACGGCTGCTCTTGAGGTTCTCTGGCCATTTGGCGGTTTTGAACGACATGCGCAGCCCCAAGGCGTCCATGTTCTTCTTCCACAACTCGATGAGTTGGCGACTGACTTGGTCTGGCTGGGTGGCGTACTCCAGCATCAGCGGTTTGCCATCGGGTTGTTCGCGCCAGCCATCGCCGTCCTTGTCGACATAGCCATGCAGGTCGAGCAGCGCCTTGGCCCGTGGCAGGTTGTACTCGCTCATCTCGGACTTGAACGCTGGGTCATAGCCGAAGGTCTCGGGTCCGATCGGGCTTTGGCCCGGAATGGCCTGGTTGCGGCGAACCAGGCGGATCTCCCGGTCTAGGTCCACCGCCAGCGCGATGGCCCGGCGCAAGGCCACCTTGTGGGGCTCGTAGCCTCCCACGACGGGGTCCTCCATCGCGAAGTAGCTGACCGCCACATCAGCCCGGGGGTAGCGCACCATGCCCATGCCGCGCTTGCTGAGGTTGGGTGCAAGCTGGTTGTTGGGAATGGCCAGGTTGGAAAACTCAGCGGGCACGTTCTCCAGCACGTCGTGTTCCCCGTTGAGGAAGGACAGCCAGCGTGGTTGTGCCTCCTCCACCACCGAGATCTCGACGCGGTCGACCAGCGGCATCTTGCGGCCCTTGAATTTGGCCGCCACCTCCACCAGCCGGGGGTTGTTCGGTGGCGGGTGCTCGTCGTAGAAGACCTCACGGTAGTTTGGGTTGCGCTCGAGCACCATGCGCGAGCTGCGCTTCCACTCGGCCAAGCGGAAAGGTCCGGTGCCCACAGGGTGCTCGCCGACCTTGTCGCCATAAGCTTCAACGACCTCGCGCGCCATGGCGCCAGTGAAGGAGCCATCGGTAAAGTTGTAGAGAAAACGCGGGTTGGCCTCGGCCAGGAGGACGCGGAAGGTATAGCGATCCAGGGCCTTCAGGCCTTCAACGTCCCGGTCGTAGTCGAAAGGCTTCTTCGCTGCGATGAGTTCCTTGCGCAACTCCGACAGTCCCAGGATCTTGGCGTTCTCCAGAACGTAGAGATTGGCGCTCTTCCAGCGGGGGTCATAGTGGCGTTTGAGCGCATAGACGAAATCGCCTGCCGTGAGCTCGCGCTTGACGCCCTTGAAAGCCGGGTCGTCAGCGAAAAAGATACCCGGCTTGATGTGAAAGGTGAAGCTGCGGAAGTCGTCAGACACCTCTGGCATCGCCGCTGCCGCGTTCGGGCGCATGCGGGCCGGCGAGGCCATGAACTCGAACTCCAGCGGCGCGTCGAACATCGCCGCCGCAACAGTGCGTGAGTACAGGTCCGAGATCTGCGCCGGATCAAAGCCGCTTTCGGCGATGGGAAAGGCATAGCGCAGCGTCTTGGCGGTATTGCCCAATGTCTTGGCTTGCGACACAACAGCGGGCTGATCCGCGGCGGCAGACATCGAACATACGGAGACCAACACGAACAGAAGGCGACGGATCATGAATTGGGCAGCGCTTGGCTAAGAGATCGACCAGGGGTCAGTCTAGCGGCGCCGCCGCTGAAAGCTGATTCGGCTGACCCAGCGACAATGACACCCCTGCATTCGCCCGGGTGAACAACTGGGTAAAAGCGATAAAACAGCGGAATCCGCGGCGCCCTACACTGCGCCGTCTCCAATACACGAGAGTATTTCGACCATGGCTGCGTACATCTTGCGGCGCCTGTGGCAGATGGTGCCAACGATTCTTGGCGTTTTGCTGCTGGTGTTTTTTCTCTTCAAGTACTTTGGCGGCGACGCCGCCGAGATTCTTGGCGGCCTGAACGCCACGCCAGAGCAGATCGCAGCCATCCGCCAGCAACTCGGTCTTGACCAACCCGTGTGGGTGCAGCTGGCCATCTACCTCAAGGGCGTGGTCACCTTTGACTGGGGCCGCAGCTGGGCCACCAACGAGGCCGTCAGCAACCTGTTCGCCTCGCGGCTGCCGGCGACCTTGACCGTGATGCTGCCCATTCTGATCCTCGACCTCGTGCTGGCGCTGCCGATTGCGATGTGGGTCGCCAGTCGCCGCGGCTCGCTGGCTGACCGGGCGATCATGGTGGTGACCACGGTGGCGCTGTCGATCAGCTTTCTGGTCTATGTGATCGCCGGCCAGTACCTGTTCGGCTTCCAACTCGGCTGGTTCCCGGTCCAGGGTTGGAGCGACAGTGTGTGGACCAACCTCGTGATCTACGCGCCGCTGCCGGTATTGCTGGCGGTGATGGTGGGTGTCGCACCGCAGACCCGCTTGTACCGCAGCTTCTTCTTGGACGAACTCGGCCACGACTACGTGCGCACCGCGCGCGCCAAGGGCCTGACCGAGAACACGGTCTTGTTCAAGCATGTGCTGCGCAACGCGATGATCCCTATCCTCACCAATATCGGCCTGTCACTGCCGGGGGTTTTCGTCGGCTCGTTCCTCATCGAGGTCTTTTTCTCCATCCCAGGACTCGGCCGTGAAATCCTGCTGGCCGTCAACCGAAGCGACTACCCCGTGATCCAGGCGATCGCGGTGTACCTGGCGGTGCTGACGATGGTGATCAACCTGGTCGTGGACCTGATGTTCAAGCTGGTAGATCCCCGGGTGGTGCTGAAATGACCCCTCACAGCGGCGGCGCGCCGGTACAGCGGTTTGAGCGCTCGGAGGGTGTCTGGCGCACCGCTTGGCGACGCTTTCGAGCTGACCGTGTCGGGTCGGCCGCAGGTTTGATCGTGCTCGGCTTCCTGCTGCTGATTGCCGCTGCCGGCGCCGGGTTGGTGGCCAAGGGCTGGCAGGCTGAGGTGGGTGTGGCCAATGCGCCGCCCACCTTCCTGGGGCCACGCCTCCCGGAAGCGATGGGTGCACTGGAGGCGCCCAAGGGCCCGAATGTGGATCTGTCGGCGGTGGACCCGCTGGCACCGCGCTACGCCGAGATCGAGGCTGCCGCGAAGAAGTACCAAACCAGCGACAGCATCAAAGCCGAGACCCTGGCGTTGGGCGCTGATCGAATGGGTCGCGATGTCTTGTCCAAGGCCGTCAAGGGGACCCAGATCTCGGTCTTCGTCGGTGTTTTGGCTGCGCTGCTGGCCACCTTTATCGGCACAGTGCTGGGGGCGCTGGGCGGTTTCTTCGGCGGCAAGATCGGCGATTTTCTGGAGTGGCTCTACAACGTGTTTGAGGCTATTCCCAGCATCCTGCTCATCTTTGCTTTCGCAGCGGTGTTCGGCCGTGGCATCAGCACCGTGGTGTTGATCCTGGGACTGGCCGGCTGGACCGGCTTGTACCGGCAGGTGCGCGCCGAATTCATGAAGCACGGCGGGCGCGAGTACGTTCGAGCCGCCGAGGCCATCGGCGCCTCGGCCTACAGCCGCATGTTCAGGCACATCCTGCCCAACGTCAGCCATGTGATCCTGGTGCGCATGAGCCTGCTGGTGGTGGCCTTCATCAAGAGCGAGGTGATCCTGTCCTACCTTGGGCTTGGCGTTGGCGTCGAGGATGTTTCCTGGGGCACGATGCTGGCCGAGGCGCAGAGCGAGCTGATCCTGGGCCACTGGTGGCAGCTCGTCACAGCGACCGCGTTCATGGCGCTGTTTGTCACCGCGTTCTCGCTGATGGCCGATGCTTGGCGCGATGCGCTCGACCCCAAGCTGCGTGGCGCAGAGTCATGACCCACCCCCGAAGCGCCTGCGGCGCCTCCTCCTCAAGGTGGCGCCGCCAGCGGCCCGGCGAAGCCGGTTCCGCGGCGTCCGCTTGGCTCGACCGAGTCCTGGGCCGTGGCGCGCGCCCTTTGCATATTGGCTGATCCGATGCTGCTGTCCATCCAAGATCTGAAAGTCGCGTTCCGCCTTGGTGAGCGCGGCGCCACCACGTTGGTTCCCGCGGTCAGTGGCGTGAGCTTCGACATTCCCGAGAACAGCACGGTCGCGCTGGTGGGTGAGTCGGGCTCGGGCAAGAGCGTGACCGCGATGTCCATCCTCAACCTGTTGCCCGACAACGCGCGGCGCCAGGGCGCGATCCTGTACCAGGGCCGCGACCTGCTGGCTGCCAGCCGGATCGAGCTGCAGGGTTTGCGCGGGCGCGAGATCGCTTGCGTGTTCCAGGACCCGATGAGCTCGCTCAACCCGGTGTTCACCGTCGGTGCCCAGTTGACTGAGCCGCTGATCAAGCACTTGGGGATGGGCCGGCGCGCCGCGCTGGCACGCGCTGAAAGCCTGCTGGCCGAGGTCGGCATGCCTGAGCCCAAGCGCAGGCTGTCGGCCTATCCGCACGAGTTGTCGGGCGGCCAGCAGCAGCGCGTGATGATCGCGATGGCGCTCAGCTGCGAGCCCAAGCTGCTGATCGCCGATGAGCCGACCACCGCGCTCGACGTGACGATCCAGCGCCAGATTCTTGAGCTGATCGCCGGGCTCAAGGCAAAGCATCGGATGAGCGTGCTGTTCATCAGCCATGACCTCGGCGTGGTGGGCGAGATCGCCGACCAGGTGGTGGTGATGCGCCACGGCCGGGTGCGCGAGCAGGGTCCGGTGGCGCAGATCTTCAGCGCGCCGACCGACGCTTACACCCGCGCGCTGCTGGCTTGCCGGCCCAGCCTGATCGACACGCCGGCACGTCTGGCGGTGATCGACGACCAGATCGGCGGCGCTGCGCCCGATGCCGTGCCTGCCACGCCTGCGCAGGTCAAGAATGCCCAGGCGCCGGTGGTTCTCGAGGTCAGGGCGCTGGCCAAGAGCTTCTTCTTGAAGCAAGGCCTTTTCGGCAAGCGCGAGTTCAAGGCCGTGCAGGGCGTGAATTTCCAGCTGCGTCGTGGCCACACGCTGGGCGTTGTCGGCGAGTCGGGGTCGGGCAAGACGACGATGGGGCTGACGCTGTTGCGCCTGCACGAGCCCACCAGCGGCGAGGTGATCTTCGACGGCCGCAACCTGCTCACGCTGTCTGAACGCGAGCGGCAAGCGATGCGCCGGCGTATCCAGATCGTGTTCCAGAACCCCTATGCCAGCCTGAACCCGCGCTTCACGATCGGTCAGACCCTGGTCGAGCCGATGACGATCCACGCCATCGGCGCTGATGAGGCCGAGCGCGAGGCCCGGGCCCGCGCGCTGCTGGTCAAGGTCGGCCTGGGTCCCGAGGTCATGGCCAAGTATCCCCACGAGTTCTCGGGCGGCCAGCGCCAGCGGGTGGCGATCGCGCGCTGCCTGACGCTCAACCCGGAAGTGCTGGTGCTCGACGAGGCGGTCAGCGCGCTCGACGTCTCGGTGCAGGCACAGGTGCTGAACCTGTTGCGCGACCTGCAGGACGAACTCGGGCTGTCCTATGTCTTCATCAGCCACGACCTCAGCGTCGTGCGCTTCATGAGCGACGAGGTGCTGGTGATGAAGGACGGCCAAGTGATCGAGCAGGCCAGCGCGGCGCAGATCCTGGTCGCACCGCAGCAGGACTACACCCGCAGACTGCTGGGCGCTGTGCCGCGCGGCTGGGTGAGCCCGAGGTCCAGCCCGGACAGCTGACAGGCGCGGTGAGCGGACTCAGGCACACTGGTCGAGCCCTAGACCTGGAGAATTCGATAGGCGCACCCACCGCCGCCGCTTCCACCAGACCACGCTGGCGCTGGCCGCCGTGCTGCTGGCCGTGACCAGCGCCAAGCGCTCGGACGCGATCTCTGATCTGCCCACCATCGCCGAGGCCGGCGGCCCAGCGCTCTCAAGCAAATGTGGCTTTGCCACTTTGCTTGATCCCCACGGGGGGCGGCCGGCTTCGGCCGGCCTTGGGGCGCTCAAGGGCTACGAGGCCAGCTCCTGGTTCGGACTGATGGCACCGGCCGGCACCCCGGCGGAGGTCATCAGCCGCATCCAGCAAGAAACCGCCAAGGCCCTGGTCAGCCCGGCGCTCAAGGAGCGGCTGTTGTCGCAGGGCGCAATCCCAGGCGGCAGCAGCAGCAGCGCCGACTTCGCCACCTTCATCGCCGCCGAGAGCAAGAAGTGGGCGCAGGTGGTCAAGATCGCGGGCGCGAAGGTCGATTGACGGGTCTGTGCCGGGCCGTCAATCGGCCCAGATCACGGCCTCGCGCGACTCGGCCCATGCTTCGTAGCGCGCACCATAGACCTCCTCGACCCGGTTGCGCTTGACCTTGAAGGTCGGCGTGATGAAGCCGCTTTCCACCGTCCAGGGCTCGGTCACGACGATCAGGCTGTCGAGCTGCTCGTGCGGGTCCAGGCCGGCGTTGACCGTCTGCAGGTGCGCAGTCAGCGAGACCCGCAGCGCCTCGCGACCGGCTGCGTTGCGGGTCGCGCCGATCGCCTCGGCGTTGAGCATCAACACTGCCAGCGGCTGGCCCAGGTTGGCGCCAGTCACGCAGCAGGCCTCGACCGATGCGTGCATCACCAGCTTGTCCTCGATCGGCGCGGGTGCAACATACTTGCCCTTGCTGGTCTTGAACAAGTCTTTGACCCGGCCGGTGATCTTCAGGTAGCCCTCGGCGTCTACCGTCCCTTTGTCGCCGGTGTGCAGCCAGCCGTCTGGCGTGACGGCCTGTTGCGTGAGCTCGGGCTCTCTGTAATAGCCCAGCATCAGGCCATGGCTGCGCACCAGGATCTCGCCATTGGCGGGGTCGATCTTGCACTCCACGCCGTCGTAGGTCGGGCCTACCGTGCCGGGGCGCTGCACGCCCGGCAGCGTGGCGTGTGACACGCCGCAGTTCTCGGTCATGCCGTAGAGCTCGATGATCGGTAGTCCGAGCCTGGCATACCAGTTCAGCAGCGCTGGCGGCATCGGCGCGGCACCGCCGGCGGCGAACTGGCATTGGTCCAGCCCCAGCGCGCCCAGGATTTTCTTGCGAACGATGCGGTTGAGGATCGGGATCTTGAGTAAAAGCTCGAGCTTGGCCGGCGGCATCTTGGCCGACACGCCTTGCTGGAATTTGACCCACAAGCGCGGCACCGTGAAGAACGCGGTTGGCCTGGCGCGCTGCAGGTCCTGGGGGAAGGTGTCGAGACTGTCGGCGAAGAACACATGCATGCCGGTGGCGAGCAGTCCGTGCTCGACGAGCGTGCGCTCGGCCACATGCGACAGCGGCAGGTAGCTCAGCATGCGCGAGCCGTCCTTGATGCCATCCATCCGCTTCAAGCCTGATTCGATCGACCAGGCGAAGGTGCCAAAGCTGTGCATCACGCCCTTGGGCGCGCCGGTGGTGCCCGAGGTGTACATGATGGTGGCGAGTTCGTCGCCGTCGCGCAGCGGTTGGCCCGCCAGTGGCGCGGTGCTGGCGACGACGGCGTCCCAGTCCCGGGTTCCTGCAGGCATCTGGTCCATGGGCGGCGCCAGCGGCAGCCGGATGCAGGCCAGCCCGGCCGCGACTGCCGGCGCAACGCCGGGCCGCATCGTGTCCCAGCCGTCGAGTTTGCCGATGAACAGCCAGCGCGCTTGGCTGTGGTCCAAGATCTGGCGGATCGTCTCGGCGGCCAGCGTGGGGTAGAGCGGCACCGACACGCCGCCGGCCAGCCAGATCGAAAAATCGGCCATCAGCCACCAGGCGGTGTTCTTGGAGATCAGTCCGACCCGATCGCCGGGCTGCAGTCCCTGGGCCTGCAGGTGCGCGGCCATGCGGCGGGCCCCATCCATCACCTGCGACCAGCTGAAATCTCTCAACGCGCCGCTGCCCATGGGCTGCGTAAGCACCACTCTTGACGGCGCTGTCTGCTCCCAGTGGTAGAGGCGCTGCAGCGCGAGTTTGGACGAATCGACAGGGGTATGGCGCATCACGAAGCCCTTTCCAGGCATCAATATCGGAGGCCCCCAGCGTAGCTGCTGACGCAAGGGCTGCCAATCGGGGTTTCGAGGACAGGGTTGAGCCCGATCCGTCACTCTTGGCGCAGTGTTTTCTGGCCAGGCGGCGAAAAAAAAGCGCCAGGCTGGAAAGCCTGGCGCCAATAAACAGAGGGCTGCCTGGTCGGCGCATGGTTCTGGCGCCAGGTTCTTCGCCCGATCGTTCTGATGATGTCTCCTCGGTCTCCCGGGCTTGTGCGGCGGGCCGCTCAAACCGAGTGCGCAAACTTTAGGCAATCTGCTGCCATCCCGTCACTCTGGGATAACCCTCGCATTCATTGCGCCTGCAACAGACCAGCAGTTTTTCCACTGGCGGCAGCCTTGTTCCCGCGGCTGCTTGGCCAGGATCTCAGGCGCCGGCCAGGCGCAGCCACTCGGCCGCGCGCTCGGCGATCATCAGCGTCGGCGAGTTGGTGTTGCCGCTGGTGATGCTGGGCATCACGCTGGCGTCTGCGATGCGCAGGCCCGCCACGCCGCGCACCCGCAACTCGCTGTCGACCACCGCCATCGGGTCGTCGTCGCGGCCCATTCGACAGGTGCCCACTGGGTGAAAGATCGTGGTGCCGATGTCACCTGCCAGCCGCGCCAGTTCGTCGTCGCTCTGGAATTCCATGCCGGGCTTGACTTCGCGCGGTTGGTACCTCGCCAGCGCCGGTTGGGCTGCGATACGTCGGGTCAAGCGCAGCGACTCTGCGGCAATCTTGCGGTCCTGCTCGGTCGACAGGTAATTGGCCATGATCGCCGGCGCATCCTCGGGCCGAGATGAGCGGATCTGCACCTGGCCGCGTGAGCTCGGGTTGAGGTTGCACACGCTGGCGGTGAAAGCGTTGAAGCGGTGCAGCGGCTCGCCGAACGCGTCCAGTGACAGCGGCTGGACGTGGTACTCCAGGTTCGGCCAGGACTGTCCCGGGTCCGAACGGGTGAAGCAGCCCAACTGCGACGGCGCCATGCTCATCGGCCCGCTGCGGCGCAGCAGGTACTCCAAGCCGATCAGACCTTTGCCCCAGAGCGAGTTGGCCATCGTGTTGAGGGTCTTGACACCCTGCACTTCGAACACCGCCCGGATCTGCAGATGGTCCTGCAGGTTTTGCCCGACGCCGGCCAGGTCTTGTTGCACGCTGATGCCGTGCTGCTGCAGCAGCGCCGCTGGGCCGATGCCTGACAGCTGCAGGATCTGCGGCGTGCCCACCGCCCCGGCGGCCATCACCAGTTCGCCGCCGTCGGCCAGCCTGGCGATCAGCGGCGCACCGCGGTTGTGGTCATGGCCTTCGGGCCGCACCTCGACGCCGGTCACGCGCAATCCTTGGTCGTTGCGCGCAGTGATCAGCCGCGTCACCTGGGCGCCTGTCCAGACCTGCAAGTTGGCGCGGTGCTGGATCGGCCGCAGAAACGCCTTGGTTGCGCTCCAGCGAACGCCGCGGCGCTGGTTGACCTCGAAATAGCCCACGCCCTCGTTGTTGCCGCGGTTGAAGTCGTCGGTGGCCGGAATACCGGCCTCTTGCGCCGCAGCGGCGAAGGCGTCGAGGATCTCCCAGGACAGCCGCTGCTTCTCGACCCGCCATTCGCCGCCAGCGCGGTCGCCAGTGGCATCGAACCCGGGCGCCGCGTGGTGGCCATCGGCGCCACGCCAGTGGTCCTCGTGCTGCTTGAAGTACGGCAGGCTGTGTTCCCAGCGCCAGCGTGCATCACCAGTGGCCTCGGCCCAGCTGTCGTAGTCGCGGCTCTGGCCGCGCATGTAGATCATGCCGTTGATGCTCGAGCATCCCCCCAGCACCTTGCCTCTTGGGTAGCGCAGCCGGCGGCCGTTGAGCCCAGGGTCTGGCTCGGTCGAGTACAGCCAGTCGGTGCGCGGGTTGCCGATGCAGTACAGGTAGCCCACCGGGATGTGGACCCACAGGTAGTCATCGTTGCCACCCGCCTCGATCAGCAGAACCCGCTTGGCCGGGTTGGCGCTGAGCCGGTTGGCCAGCAGGCAGCCAGCGGTGCCGGCGCCGACGATGATGTGGTCGTAGACAGGATTGGAATCGGTCATTTTTTCAGCCTGGATTCAGCGCAGCGTCGCGCTGGCGAGGATAGGGAACAGCTTGACCAGCCCGTCGGCCAGCAACTCCACCGCCATCGCGGCCAGGATCAGGCCCATCAAGCGCGTCATCACGTTGATGCCGGTGCGCCCCAGCACCTGGGCGATTCGCCCCGATGCCGCAAACACCAGGTAAGTGGCCAGGCCGATCACCACACCGTAGCCCACGAGCACTGCGTGCTCCAGGATGGTGCGGGTTTTTTCGGCGTAGATCACCATCGTTGAAATGGTCGCCGGCCCGGTCAGCAGCGGGATCGTCAGCGGCACCACCGCGACGCTGGCGCCGGCGTCGGCCTTGTGCTGGCCTTCGGCCACATCGTCCTGGCCGCTCTCGGCCGGTTGCGCATTGAGCATGTGCAGCGACGAGATCAGCAGCAACATGCCGCCGCCGACCTGGAATGAGGCGATGGAGATGCCGAAAAAACTGATGATGTGCAGGCCGGCCAGTCCGCTGATGGCGATCACGCAAAAAGCCGAGAACGCGCTGACGCGCAGGGTGCGCAAGCGTTCTTCCCGGCTCAGTCCTTGGGTGAAAGCCAGAAAGAACGGCACCGCGCCCACCGGGTTGACGATGGCCAGCAGGGCGATCAGCGGTTTGAACAAGTCCATCGACGTTGCGGGCATGGGCATTCCAGTCGAGCCAGCCTGGGCTGCGGGCCGGGCAAGCGTAAGCACGGATTTGATGCTGGAGCCATCAAACACAGCGTTGACAAGCCCCTAGGACCCAATATTTGTACCCGCCTGACAACACTCATGATACTTGCGGGTTTGCCCCTGTTCCGCCGCACTGGTGGTCAGGCGTGGTTTGCCACCATAATGATTCAAGGGGGCGTGTACGCCCCCGGCCCGTGTCTGGAGACGGCGCCTGTAGCTTGAGTGTTTCACGCTGGGTTGAAGCTCCACATGGTTTACTTTTCTTGAGAAGGAGCTTCCCGCCATGGGAAACAAGCTTTACGTCGGCAACCTCGCGTACTCGGTGCGTGACGAATCCTTGCAAGAGTCATTCGGCCAATTCGGCACGGTGACCTCTGCCAAGGTGATGATGGACCGCGAAACCGGTCGTTCCAAGGGCTTCGGCTTTGTCGAAATGGCCTCTGACGGTGAGGCGCAGGCTGCGATGAACGGCATGAACGGCCAGCCGCTCGAAGGCCGCGCAATCGTGGTCAACGAAGCGCGTCCGCGCGAAGAGCGTCCGCCAGGCGGCGGTGGTGGCTACGGCGGTGGTGGCGGTGGCTACGGCGGCGGTGGTGGCGGTGGCGGTGGCGGCTATGGCGGCGGCGGCGGTGGTCGCAGCGGTGGTGGTGGCGGCTACGGTGGTGGTGGCACGGGTGGTGGTGGCGGTTACGGCGGCGGTGGCGGTGGCCGCAGCGGTGGCGGTGGCGGCTACGGTGGTGGCGCTGGCGGCGGTGGTGGCGGTGGCGCGGGTGGCGGCGGTGGCCGCAGCCCTTACGGCACCGGTCGCGGCGGCCCACGCGGTGGTGGCAGCGGTGGTGGCGGTGGCGGCTACGGCGGTGGTGGCAGCCAAGGCTACTGACTCCCGAGCCCCCAGCGGGTAAGAAAAGGCGCCTCAGGGCGCCTTTTTCAATGTGCGCCGGCACATCGCCGGGTCGGTCTATTCGCCCAGTCGGTTCTTGCGTGGCCGGCCGGCGAACAAGCGGTCGTGCCAAGCCCCCGGCATCAAGCGCATCAAAGTCACCACCACCCCCATTTGCCACGGAATGACGCGAAAGCGTTGGCCGGCCTCGATGCTTTGAAACGCCTTGTCTGCAAAGGTCTCGGCGCTGAGCAGGAAAGGCATCGCATAGCGGTTGCGCCGAGTCAGCGGTGTGTCGATGTAGCCGGGCGCAATGGTCACCACCTTGACGCCATCGGGTCGGCATTCTCCGCGCAGACTTTCGCAGTAGGCGATCACCGCAGCTTTGCTGGCGCAGTAGGCGCCGTGGCCTGGCAGCCCGCGGATACCGGCCACGCTGGCGATGCCCACCAGCGTGCCGCTGCCGCGGCTGCGCATGGCCGCAACAAAGGGCTGGAATGTTGCCGCCACCCCCAGCACATTGGTCTCCAAGGTGCTGCGCATCACTGCCAGGTCAGCGGGGTCAGCGCTGTCCATGCCGACGCTGATGCCGGCGTTCGCAATCACCACCTCGGGCAGGCCCTGGGCAGCGATGCAGTCTCGACCTGCCTTGCCGATCGCGGCCAGGTCGCAGACGTCGGCGCCATACACCGCCACGCGGTCGCTGGCAAACCCTTGCGCTGCGGCCCACTGGTGCATCTCGTCGCTTCGGCGTGCCACCAGTGCAAGCCGCCAGCCCGCCCGGTGGTAGCGCAAGGCCAGTGCCTGGCCGAGGCCACTGGACGCGCCGGTGATCAAGACCAAGGGCGAGGCATTCATCGGCAAGGTTCCATCAGGGCGGTCATTTTCCGGCGCTTGCAACGGCTTCGCGCCCGGGTTGCAGTGTTGCGCGAACCGGACCGAGCAGGGTCAATCGACGCGCCGTGTGGTCGTACTCGAGCCCGGCGGCGCGGGTGTCGCTGCCCGCGCGCTGCACCTGCACCGGCAGGTGCGAGCGCAGGCGCTCGAAGCTCAGAAAGGCGTGCAGAAACTCGCTCTGCACCTGCAATCGGTCGCTGGCGTCGATCTGGCTCGTCACTTGGGCTGCGCCAAGCAACTGCACCTCGCTGGCGTCGCCGTTGGCCAGCGCGCGGCGGGCGCTGGCGTCGGTGATGCGGCCGTCGGGGGCAATGGCGTGGATCGTCACACCCTCGATCTCGAGCTGATCGGTGGCCGGGAAATGGCGTAGCACATCGCCTGCGATGCGCAGCACCTCGCGGCCATCGGGCGCGAAACGCGAGATCGAAAACCGGGTCATCGTGTAGTCGGGTGCCTGGCTCGGCGGGCCGGCGACTGCAGCGTCGGGTGGCTGCGGCGTGTGTTTGACCAACCAGCCGGTGGACGCAGCCAGCAGCGCCATCAACAGCAAGGGCAGGTAGGACAACAGCGCTTGGCGCAACTGGTATGCGCGCGACGGCGCCAGCCTGGGCTCTGCGCCCGGCGCTGCACTGTCGGCCAGCCTGGCATCGTCGCCGCCGATCTGCATCGACACCTCGGGCAGGTCGGGCAGGTGCAGCGCGCGCGGCGGATGGGGCGTCATCGACAGATTCAGCGCCGGTCCAGCGTGCCCTGTTGAGCCTGCAGCAGCGCGCCGTAGCGCCCCGATGCCAGCAGCAACAGGTCGCAGAATTCGCGCGCCGCGCCCTCGCCGCCGCGTGCGGTGGTGACATGATGAGCCAGCGCACGAGCCTCGGCATGGGCGTTGGCCGGCGCGCAGGCAAATCCGGCGCGTGCGAGCAAGGGCAGGTCAGGCCAGTCGTCGCCGATCACCGCGAGCTCGGCCCAGGTCATGCCGCGCTCGCCGAGCAGCGTGCTGGCAAGCGCCAACTTGTCGGCGACGCCGAAATGCGCTTCGGTCAGCCCGAGGTCGGCGACCCGGCGCCGCACCGCGGCTGAATCGCGGCCGGTGATGATGATCGGCGTGATACCGACCTGGGCCAGCAGCTTCAGGCCATGGCCGTCGAGCACATGGAAAGCCTTGAACACCTCGCCCTGTTCACCGATGAAGAGCCTGCCATCTGTGAGCACCCCGTCAACGTCGAAAATCGCCGCGCGCATGCCCAGCGCGCCGCCCTGGGCGCGCAGCAGCAATTCGGCAGGGAAGCTCAGCGCGGGCTTTGCTGCGGCAGCTGCGAAGGCGTCAGGTGTTGGCATCAGACCACCTTGGCGCGCATCAGGTCGCCGATGGTCAGCAGACCCACCAGCCGGTCTCGCTCCGGCCCTCGTGTACCCAGCACCGCCACCGAGGTGATGCGGTGCAGTTCCATCAGCTCGGCCGCGGCCACTGCGAGCGCGTCGGCGCGGATCGTCCTGGGCGAGCGGTGCATCACCGCCGCGGCGTCGAGCCCGCGCAGCTCGGCGCCACGTTCGACCTGGCGCCGCAAGTCGCCGTCGGTGAAGATGCCCAGCAAGCGCTGGTCGGCATCGGTCACCAGCGCCACCCCCAGCGTCTTGGCCGACATCGTTCGCATCATGTCGATCAATAGCGTGTCGGGCCTGACCAGCGGCAGCGCATCGCCGCGGACCATCAGGTCTGCCACATGCACCAGCAGCTTGCGGCCCAAAGTGCCGCCGGGATGCGAGCGGGCAAAGTCTTCCTCGCGGAAACCTCTGGCGTCAAGCAGGGCCACGGCCAGTGCGTCGCCCAGTGCCATCTGCGCCGTGGTGCTGGCGGTGGGCGCCAAGTTGAGCGGGCAGGCTTCCTGGTCCACCTCACAGCTGACCACCGCATCGGCGTGGCGTGCCAGCGTGGAGTCTGACTTGCCGGTCATCGCCACCAGCATCGTGCCGAGCCGGCGCAGCGCGGGCATGATCGCGGCCAGCTCGTCGCTCTCGCCGCTGTTCGAGATGGCCAGCACCACATCGCCAGGCTGCACCATGCCCAGGTCGCCGTGGCTGGCCTCGGCCGGGTGGACGAAGAACGCAGGCGTGCCGGTCGAGGCCAGCGTGGCGGCGATCTTGCGGCCGACATGACCGCTCTTGCCCATGCCCATCACGATCACTCGGCCGCGGCAGGCCAGCATCGCGGCCACCGCGGCGCCGAATCCCGCGCCCTGGCGTGCCGCCAAGCCGAGCAGCGCACGGGCCTCGATCTCGAAGGTTTGGGCGGCAAGTTCAAGGGCTCGCTCGACGCGCTGCTCGGCAGTCAGGGGCGGGGCGAAGGTCAAGTGGGTGTTTCCCAGCCTGCGCCCAGCGCTGGCAAAGGATAAAAAGGGAGAGGCTGCAATTCTAGGCGTCGACCCCGAACCTGTCGCGCTGCGGCATGCGCTTGGGGCGGCGGACCCTGTCATGCTAAGGTGACAGGGTCTGGAGTCGCCAGACGCCGACCGCTGACTGACACCATGGCGACCACTCTAGAACTCATCCTGCTCTACCTGGTGGCTGCCGTGATGGGCGTGGTGGTCTGCCGCTTGCTACGGCTGCCGCCGATGCTGGGCTATCTGGCGGTGGGCGTGTTGATCGGCCCCCATGCGCTGGCGCTGGCCAGGGACACCGCTGGCGTGAAGTACCTGGCCGAGTTCGGCGTGGTGTTCCTGATGTTCGTGATCGGGCTGGAGTTCAACCTGCCCAAGCTGCGCAGCATGCGCACCCTCGTGTTCGGGCTCGGCTTGTCGCAGGTGCTGCTGACCATCCTGGGCGCGCTGACTGGCAATGCGCTGGCGGCGCTGATTTTCGGCTGGGCTGGGCATCGCTGGGGACTGGGTTGGCAGGGCGCCGTGGTGCTGGGCTCGGCGTTCGCGATGTCGTCGACAGCCATCGTCGTCAAACTGATGGCCGAGCGACTGGAACTCGACAGCGAACATGGCCGCCGGGTGATGGGCGTGCTGCTGTTCCAGGATCTGGCGGTGGTGCCGCTGCTGGTGCTGATCCCGGCGCTCGGCGACAGCGGCTCCGACATGGCGCGCGCGCTCGGCCTGGCGCTGGTCAAGGCCGTCGTGTTGTTGACGCTGCTGCTGGTGGGCGGCCAGCGCCTGATGCGCTGGTGGCTGACGCTGGTGGTGCGGCGCAAGAGCGAAGAGTTGTTCGTGCTCAACCTGTTGCTGATCACGCTGGGGCTGGCATGGCTGACCGAGCACGCCGGTCTGTCGCTGGCGCTGGGCGCATTCGTCGCTGGCATGCTGGTGGCCGAGACCGAATTCAAGCACCAGGTCGAGACCGACATCCGGCCGTTCCACGACGTGCTGCTGGGCCTGTTCTTCATCACCATCGGCATGAAGCTGGATTGGCGGCCGGTGGTCGATCAATGGGCGCTGGTGCTGCTGCTCAGCGTCGCGCCGGTGCTGGCCAAGGCCTTGTTGGTGGCTGGACTGGCGTGGATCTTCAGGGCCTCGCCGGGGGTGGCGATACGTACCGGCCTGTACCTGGCGCAGGCCGGCGAGTTCGGTTTTGTGCTGCTCACGCTGGGTGCCGATCAAGGGTTGATCGACGCGCGCTGGCTCAGCCCGGTGCTGGCCTGCATGGTGTTGTCGATGTTGGCCTCGCCCTTCATCGTGATGGCCGCCGACCGGGTGGTGATGACGCTCTCGGCCAATGAATGGCTGCTGCAGTCGCTGCAAGTCACCACGATCGCCCGCAAGGCGATCAAGTCCGAGGCCCACGTGATCATCGCTGGCTACGGCCGCAGCGGCCAGAACCTCGCGCGCATGCTCGCCCAGGAAGCGATCCCCTACATTGCGCTCGACCTCGACCCCGACCGCGTGCGCCAGGCCGCAGCGGCCGGCCAGAGCGTGGTGTTCGGCGACGCCGCGCGGCTGCCCAGCCTGATGGCCGCCGGCCTGGCGCGCGCCAGCGCGGTGGTGGTGAGCTACCACGACACGCCCTCGGCGTTGAAGATCTTGCACCTGGTCCGCGAGCATGCGCCGCGGGTGCCGGTGATCGTGCGAACGATAGACGACGCCGATCTCGAGCGCTTGCGCGAGGCCGGCGCGACCGAGGTCGTGCCCGAGGCGATCGAAGGCTCGTTGATGCTGGCCGCGCAGGCGCTGGTGCTGGTGGGCGTGCCGATGCGCCGGGTGATCCGGCTGACGCGAGACGCCCGCGACGCGCGCTACCACCTGTTGCGTGGCTATTTCCACGGCAGCGACGACGACACCGCTGACGAGTTGCAACAGGCTAGGCTGACCAGCGTCACGCTGCCGGAGGCGGGCGCCTGCATTGGCAGCGCGCTGGGCGATCTGGCGCTGCCGTCGACCGGCGCGCATGTGGTGTCGGTACGGCAAGTCAGCGGGCGGGTGGTAGCCGCCGACGACCACTTGGTGCTCTTGGGCGGCGACACGCTGGTGCTGTCGGGTCTGCCCGAGGCGCTGGCGCTGGCCGAGGCCCAGCTGCTGCGGGCTTGAGCCTGGCTGGCAAGTCCTGAGCGCCCCAAGGCCGGCCGAAGCCGGCCGCCCCCCCCGTGGGGATCAAGCAAAGTGGCAAAGCCACATTTGCTTGAGAGCCGGATGGCAAGCGCCGGGGCGCTGCGACAATCCCGGCCATGTTGAAGTTCGACCTCCTCGCCACCGAAGGCCAGGCCCGCCGTGGCCGGCTGACCTTGAACCACGGTGTGGTCGAGACACCGATCTTCATGCCGGTGGGCACTTACGGCACGGTCAAGGGCGTGCTGCCGGCGTCGCTGCACGAGATGGGCGCGCAAATCATCCTGGGCAACACCTTCCACCTCTGGCTGCGCCCAGGTCTGGACGTGATCGCGCAGTTCAAGGGATTGCACGCCTTCGAAGGCTGGCAAAAGCCGATCCTGACCGACAGCGGCGGTTTTCAGGTCTGGAGCCTGGGCGGCAGCGATGGCAGTGGGCGCAAGATCAGCGAGGAGGGTGTGCGCTTCGCGTCGCCGGTCAACGGCGACAAGCTGTTCTTGACGCCCGAGGTCAGCATGCAGGTGCAGACCCTGCTCGACAGCGACATCGCGATGCAGTTCGACGAGTGCACGCCTTACGAGAGCAAAGGGGTGCTGACCACCGAGGCGCAGGCTAGAGCGTCGATGGAGCTGAGCTTGCGCTGGGCCGGGCGCTGTGTCGCCGAGTTCGACCGGCTGGAAAACCGCAACGCGCTGTTCGGCATCGTCCAGGGCGGCATGTTTGAGAACCTGCGCCAGGAGTCTGTCGAAGCGCTGTCCGCGCTCGACCTGCCGGGCTACGCGATTGGCGGCGTCAGCGTGGGCGAGCCCAAGGACGAGATGCTGCGCATCATGGCGCACACCCCGCACCGGTTGCCTGCAAACAAACCGCGCTACCTGATGGGCGTGGGCACGCCCGAAGACCTGGTCGAGGGCGTGGCCTGCGGCGTCGACATGTTCGACTGCGTGATGCCCACGCGCAACGCCCGCAACGGCCATCTGTTCACCCGCTTCGGTGACCTGCGCATCCGCAACGCTCGCCACAAGACCGATGCCAGGCCGATCGACGAGACCTGCAGCTGCCACGCCTGCGGCACTGGTGTGAGCCGGGCTTACCTGCACCACCTGGACCGCTGCGGCGAGATGCTGGGGCCGATGCTCACGAGCATCCACAACCTGCATTACTACCTCCACCTGATGCGCGAGATCCGCGAGGCGCTCGACCAAGGCCGTTTCGCGGCCTACCGAGCGCAATTCAGGGCCGATCGCGCGCGCGGCGTCTAGCCGCGGGCCTTTCTCCCTAACCACCACCCCGCGCTCCGGGCAGTCCCGGCAGCGCTTGAACGGAAATACGCCCGATGGCGACCAACTCACGCACCCGGCGCAACGCGCCCGCCCCGGCCGAAGCCGCAACGCCCAAGGTCGACGCAACGCCGGCTGCCAAGCCTGCTGCGCGCAAGTCGCCGGCACGCAAGTCACCGGCACGCAAGTCGGCAGACGTCGCGCCACCGGCCCCGCAAGCATTGCCCGCGCTGAAAAAGCGGTCTGCCGCCAAGCCAACCAAGCCCAGCGCGCAAGCCTTGCCGCAGCCAGTCGTCGTCGCCAAGAAGGCGCTGGCCGGCAAACGCACAGCGGCCAAGGCCGAGCCGGCCGCTGCCCGCAAGTCGGCAGTCCGTGCATCGGCGCCGGCCGCCTCTGAAACCCTGCTCGTGGTCGCGCCAGCGGCTTTGCCGGATGCGGCCCGCCAGAGCGCGCCAGCCCCGGCCAGTGCCGAGCCCGCAGCCAAGCGAAGCCCTGCCAGGAAGCCTGCTTCTGCCCCGGCGCCGGTCTCGCCGCCAGCTCAGCCGCCAGTTCAGCCTCGCAAGCGCGCCCGCCCAGCGCGGGCTCAAGAATCCGCCGCATTGCCGAAAGCCTCGCCGGCTCCCGCTGCGCTGCCGGTGGCCGCGCCGGCCCCCGCCGCCCCGCCAGTGGCCGCGCCGGCCCGGACACCTCGGCGCGAGCGGTCGGTGCCGCCTCAGGCTGAGAAGTCTGTAGCGCCGCCGGCCGGCCGATCGCAGCGCAAACGCCCGACAGCGCCAGCGCCAGCGGCGCTGATCGAAGAGGCTTTGTTGCCAGCGCCCGCA
Organism: Bordetella parapertussis; assembly: GCA_945878355.1. Classification (GTDB taxonomy): domain Bacteria; phylum Pseudomonadota; class Gammaproteobacteria; order Burkholderiales; family Burkholderiaceae_C; genus Pseudaquabacterium. The sequence continues at coordinate 23,066 of CAMCTC010000056.1, forward strand.
GTCGCTGCACCCACCGGTCCGGCACACAGCGCGATCGCGCTGGTCGATGGCGACCAGCGCTGGTTGGCCTGGCAACCCGGCCATGCCTGCCCGCCGGCGCTGCAACAGGCCGCAGCACTGCGTGTGGACGCGCAATCCCATTTCGCACCTGACGACGATGCGGCGCTGCCGCTGCTGCTGCGCATGGCCGCCGACCTCGACCACCCGCTGCAGGTTGACGAAGCGGTGTGGCCGCAGTTGGCGGCCGACCGCGATGCGCGCCACCGTCTGGCCGCGCTCGAAGCCGCTTACCCTGAAGGCCCGTCCAGTGCCGGCCTGCGAGCGCTGCTGCGCTCGCCGCTGCCGGTCTACCAGTCCGAAGGCGCGCTGTTCGCCGTCGTCGCCGGCCGGGCGCTGATCGCCGATGAACGCGGTCTGGGCAAGAGCGTTCAGGCCATCGCTGCTGCCGCGCTGTGGCAGCGCCACTTCGGTGTGCGCCGCATCCTGGTGTTGTGCGCAGCGACCCAGCGACCGGTTTGGCAGCGGGCCTGGCGGCGCTTTGCCGGTGATACCGAGCCGCAGCTGGTGGACGGCGGCCTGCACCAGCGCCAATCGCTGTGGTCGACCCCTGCAGCCGTGCGTATCCTGGCGCCTGAAGCGCTGGCCAGCGACGCAGCGCATCTGGCGCAATGGGCACCCGACCTGATCATCGTCGACGAGCCGCAGCAGCTGGCGCTGCGGCCGGCCGATTGGGCGGCGCTGCAGTCGCCCCAGGCGCTGGTGTTGTGCGGCGCGCCCTTGGCCGACCAGCCTGAGCTGATGGGCAGCATCGTCGGCTGGCTTGACACCCAGCGCCAGGGCCCGCTGGCCGCGCTGCACGAACTGCAGGCCGCCAGCGAGCAAGGTCGCGCACTCGACGAGCCTGACATCGAACGACTGACCGCCGGCCTGTCGCGGCTGATGTTGCAGCGCCAGCGCGCCGATCTTCACGACCAGTTGCCGCCGCTGGTGCACAGCGAGCGTTTGCTGGCGCTGGCACCTGGCCAGCGCGAAGCGCACGACCTGCAGCTGACCCAGGTTCGGCGATGGCTCGCCGGCTGGCAGCAAAGCGGCTACCTCAGCGACACCGACCAGTGGCGGCTGGCGCTGGCCTTGCGCAGTCTGCGCTTCGCCTGCCACCGAGCCGACCCGGCCGACCCGGCCAGTGCGCTGGCCGAGTCCAGCGTCCAGGCGCTGGCTGGCCAACTCGCCGATTGGGCGGGTACCGGCGCGCTGCAGGTGGCGGTGCTGTGCGAAACGCTGGCTGACCGCGAGCAACTGCGCGAGCGGCTGGATCTGGACCCTGGGCTTTCGCTGCTGTTGCCCAGCGAACCGATGCCCGCCACGCTGGACGCGGTGGTGCAGCTGGGCGTGCCCTGGCGCACACGCCGCAGCCCGGCTGGCGCGCGAGGCCAGATGCAGCCCGGCCAGCAGTGGCTGTACCTGGTGGCGCAGGACAGCCTGGACGGCGGGCTGTTCGACACGCTGGACGCGCGGCTCGACCTGCCCCGGACCTTGGTCGACGGTGGGCGCGGTTTCCTGCAAGGCGAGCGGCTGAGCGATTGGCTGCTGGCTGTGCAGGCGGCAGTGCAGGCCATCGCGGTTCCGACGCCGCAGGCTTGAGGGCCAGACCCGGCGCTTGCCATGGCAGGCGCCGATTGACAGCCTGACCGACTCGGCGATGATGCGCAGCATGTTCACCGACCTCCTGCGCGCGTTGCTGCGTGGCCTGCGCAACACGGTCACTGTGCTGCTGGCCTTGCTGATCCTGTTCGAAGAGTGGGGCTGGGAGCCGCTGCAGCGCCTGCTCGCGCGCATCGCCCGCTTGCCGCTGTTGCGCCGGGTCGAGGCGGCGATCGTTCGCCTGCCACCGCGTGCGGCGCTGGCGGTGTTGCTGCTGCCCACGCTGGCGCTGCTGCCGGTCAAGCTGCTGGCGCTGGGCTTGATCGCCCATGGCAAGCGCATGCTCGGTCTGGCGGTGATCGTCGCGGCCAAGCTGGTGGGCACCGCGGTGGTGGCCAGGCTGTTCACGCTGACCCAGCCGGCGCTGCTGCGCATGCCCTGGTTTGCATCGATCTACCAGCGCTGGACGAGCTGGAAAGAGCGCTTGCTGCAGCGGGTTCGCGCCTCCTGGGCCTGGCGCAGCGGCCGGGCGGTCAAGCGCCTGGTACGGCTGCGCTGGGCGCGCTGGCAGCGCGGCTGAGTGCACGGCGCCAAGGCCGGACGCTCACCAAAACTGCCACTGCCCGGTCTGCACCACCCACAGCCCGAGTGCGGCGTTGGTCACGCTGTGGGCGATCACGGCAGGCCAAAGCTTGCCGGTGCCGCGGTACAGCAGCGCATAAGCCAGCCCAGCGACGATCGCTGCCAGCCACAGCGGGTGGGCCAGCATGAAGACAAAGGTCGACAGCCCCAAGGCCTTGAGGCCAACACGCCGCGGATCGATGCCCTCGAAGCGCGGTGCCTGCAGCCAACGCATCAGGAAAGAGCGCCAGAACAGCTCTTCCATCACCGGCACGAGCAGCGCCGCGCCGAGCCAGCGCATCGCGATCAGCGGCCATTCGAGCCGGCCTTGCGCGTCCACAGGCACGAAAGCCGCTGCTGGTTCACCCAGCTGCATCCACGGCGCGTCTAGCTGTATCCACAGTCCGAACACCGCGAGACCGACCGCGACGGCCAGCGCCGACTCCCGGGCAGTCGGCAGGTTTTGGCGCGCCAGCTCACCGTAGTCGCGCCACCAGATCAGCAGCAGACCGCCGACGAGCAGCAGGTTCAAGCCATAGAGCCAGCGCGTGTCGAAGCCCCAGCGGGCATCACCCGGGGCGATGCTGCGCAAGGCCAGCAAGGCCATGAACAACGCAAAGGGTAGGCAACGCAACAGCGCCGCGCGTGACAGGTTCATATTGTGGGCAGCGATGGGTTCAAGATTGGTTCGCCGGTGCATGCTGCCACTGTAGGGGCCGAGCGATGTCGGCGCGCCAGCGCAGCCCGCTGCGCCATCGGCGTCACGTGGCTTAGCGCACGGCGCAGCCGGTTTGAGTTCAACGGTCCAGCAAGGCCTGAACCTCGGCTTGCAATCGCTCGGTCGTGAGCTCGGCCGTGAGCTCGGCCGGTGCCAGCGCCGGCCCAGCGACCAGTTCGACCCGGCTGAACAGGCGGGGCTGCCGCGCTGCGCCAGCCCCGATTCGCGAGAGGGTCGAGCCCCGCAAGTGGCGCAGCGCCACCGGCACCACCAGCGCCAAGCGCCGGGCCTGGATCTTCATCACATCGGCACAGAGGGGCTGCTGCGCGTCGCCGCCATCAAGGAAGACGCACAGCAGCCCGCCATCGGCCAGCACCTGGTCGACGGCGTCGAGTGCTGCGGCATAGGCTGCCGGGTTCTCGGCATGCGGTGCGGGGATCGCCTTGGCCTGTCTGAACAGCCAGCCCAGCACTGGCAGCGCGAAGAACCGGTGATCGATCAGCAAGCGCATTCGCCGAGGGCTTGCCGCCATCAGCAGCAGCGCGTCGACCGCGCTGACAGGGTTGCACACGATGATCGCGGCGCCCGCGACCGGGATGTTGTCGTCGCCCTCGACCTTGAATCGATGCATCAACCGCGACAGCAGGAAAGCCATGAAGCGCAGCAGGTATTCGGGCACCAGCAGGAAGATGTAGGCACCGACCGCCGCGTTGAGCAGCGCAATGGCCAGAAAGATCTCAGGCACCGAGAAGCCGGCGCCCAGCATCGCGCCCGCGCCCACCGAGCTGACGATCATGAACAGCGCGTTGAGGATGTTGTTGGCCGCGATGACGCGCGCGCGGTGGCTGGGCTGGCTGCGCAGTTGGATCAGCGCGTACATCGGCACCGAGTACAGGCCAACGCTCAGCGCCAGCAGACCCAGGTCGGCCATCACGCGCCAGTGGGCTGGCGCTGTGATGAACTGCGCCACCGTCTGCAACGCGCCCGCAGGCAGGCCGCGGGACGCGAAGTACAGGTCGATCGAGAACGCGCTCATGCCGATGGCCCCGAGCGGCACCAGCCCGATCTCGACATGGCGCCGCGACAGCATTTCGCAGGCCAGCGAGCCGATGCCGATGCCGACCGAGAACACGACCAGCAGCAGCGAGGCCACATGCTCGTCGCCGTGCAGCACCTCCTTGGCGAAGGCCGGAAAGTTGGCCAGGAAGACCGCGCCGAAGAACCACATCCAGCTGATGCCCAGCAGCGAGCGGAACACGACGATGTCCTCGCGCGCCAGTCGCAGGTTGCGCCAGGTCTCGGACAAAGGGTTCCAGTTGATGGCCAAGTCCGGGTCGGTGGCCGGCGACAGCGGCACGCGCTGCGCCGCCAGCCGGCCCAGCAGGGCGGTGCCGACGCAGCCGACCGCGACCCAGGTCGCGCCCACACCCGGCAGCGCGATCAACAGCCCGCCCGCGACGTTGCCGAGCAGGATCGCGACGAAGGTGCCCATCTCGACCATGCCGTTGCCGCCAGTGATCTCGCGCTCGGACAGATGCTGCGGCAGGTAGGCGAACTTGACCGGCCCGAACAGCGTCGAGTGCAACCCCATCATGAACACGCAGCCCAGCAGCAACGAGACGTTCAGGGTCATGAAGCCCAGCGTCGCTGCGACCATGATCGCGATCTCGAGGTTCTTGACGAAGCGTATGAGGCGGGTCTTCTCGAACTTGTCGGCGAGCTGGCCGCTGGTGGCCGAGAACAGCACGAAGGGCAGGATGAACAGCGCGCCGATCACCAGGCCGGCCATCGCAGGTGGCAGCCAAGCCACCTGCAGCTGGTAGGTCAGCATCACGGTGAACGCGAACTTGAACAGGTTGTCGTTGCCGGCGCCCAGGAACTGGGTCCAGAAGAACGGCGCGAAGCGGCGCTGGCGCAGCAGCGCGAACTGGTTGGGTTGATCGGTGGTGGAGGTCAAGCGCTGTCCCGGACGGCTGGAAGTGGCAACTGTAGTGCGGGTATGGCGATGGCGCCCGACACGGCTGCGGGGCTTCGCTACACTCGATCACCATGACGACACCGCTGCTGTTCACCCCCCTGTCCATCCGTGACCTGCACCTGAAGAACCGCGTGGTGGTCGCGCCTATGCACCAGTACTCGGCCCTCAAGGGTTTCCCCACCGACTGGCACCTGATGAACGCCGGCCGTTACGCTGCGGGCGGCGCGGGGCTGTTCTTTGTCGAGTCGACCAAGGTCGAACGCCGCGGCTGCGGCACCGTCGGCGACCTGGGCCTGTGGGACGACGCCTTCATCGCGCCGCTGCGGCGCATCGTCGACTTCACCAAGTCCTGTGGCGCAGCGGTGGGTATCCAGCTCGGCCATTCGGGGCGCAAGGCCCGCACTGCCCGACCCTGGGAGGGTGGCAAGCCGCTGTCGCGCAGCCCCGAGATCGAGGACTGGGATGACTGGGAACTGGTCGCGCCCAGCGCGATTGCCGCCGACGCCAAAGCCCCGGTGCCGCGCGCGCTCGACAAGCTCGAGATCCGCCAGCTCGTCGAGCGCTGGGGCCAGGCCACCGCGCGGGCGGATGCGGCGGGTTTCGACGTCGTCGAGCTGCACGGCGCGCACGGCTTTCTGATCCACGAGTTCCTCAGCCCGGTTGCCAACCAGCGCACTGACGAATATGGCGGCAGCCTCGAGAACCGGATGCGATTCGCGATCGAGGTCACCGAGTGCGCGCGCGCCAACTTGTCCAAGGCAAAGCCCTTGTTCATGCGGCTGTCGGTCGACGACGGTGCGGGCTGGGACCCCGAGAGCAGCGTCGCGCTCGCCAAGATTCTCAAGACCAAGGGCGTTGACGTGATCGACTGCTCGGGCGGCGGCGTGCTGCCTGGTGCCGTGCCCGGCGCGCCGGTGGGCTACGGCTACCAAGTGCCTTACGCCGACAAGCTCAGGCGTGAGGCGCAGATCCAGACCATGGCTGTCGGTCTGATCGTGCACGCAGAACAGGCCGAGCGCATCCTGCAGCAAGGCCAGGCCGACCTCGTCGCGCTGGCGCGCGAGATGCTCTACAACCCGAACTGGACCATGGACGCGGCGCAAAAGCTCGGCCTGGACCCTGACTTCAACGCCGTGCCGCCGCCGATGGCCTATTGGCTGGAGCGCCGGCGCGTGACCGCCAAAGACGTGGTGCCGTCGACTTTCGGTGCCGCCGGTTCGCGTTAGCCGACCGCTGCTGGCGCTGGTCGCGCTCGCGCTGCTCGCGGGCTGCGGCGAGCGTCGCGGCGCAGACGCCGCTGCCGGCGACGCGATGCCGGCCACCGTCAGCGCCAACGCGCAGTCGGTGCAGGACCTCAAGCTCGACGACCCCCAGGACTTCGACGACGCCAGCCGCGGTTTCATCGCCCGGCCTGAAGGCAAGCTGTTGGGCGCCGACGGCAGCCTGCTGATCGACTTCGACGCCTTCAAGTTCGTCCAGGGCCAGGCGCCCAACACGGTCAACCCAAGCCTGTGGCGCCACGCCAAGCTCAACGCCAAGGCCGGCTTGTTCAAGGTCACCGACGGCATCTACCAGTTGCGCGGCTTCGACCTCGCCAACATGACGCTGATCGAGGGCAAGACCGGATTCATCGTGGTCGACACGCTGACATCGCGCGAGACCGCAGCAGCAGCGCTGGCTTTCGCGCGCAGGCACCTGGGCGACAAGCCGGTGTCGGCCATCGTCTTCACGCACAGCCATGTCGACCACTTTGGCGGCGCGCTGGGCGTGGCCTCGGCCCAGGACCTCGCGTTGCGCAAGATCCCGGTGATCGCTGCCGAGGGTTTCGTCGAGGAGGCCACCAGCGAGAACATCCTGGTCGGCACCGCGATGTCGCGGCGCTCTATGTACCAGTTCGGCAAGAACCTCGAGCGCTCGCCCAAGGGTCTGGTCGACACCGGCCTGGGCAAGGACGTCGCTTATGGCGCCGTCGGCATCCTCGCGCCGACGCAGTTGATCACCCAGCCTGCGCAGGACTTGGTGCTGGACGGCGTGCGCTTTGTCTTTCACAACGTGCCCGGTGCCGAAGCGCCTGCAGAGCTGACCTTCTCTATCCCCGATAAAAAAGCTTATGGCGGCGCCGAAATTCTGGCGCAAACCATGCACAACCTGCTGCCGGTGCGCGGCGCCAAGGTTCGCGACGCGCTGCGCTGGGCGGGCTATCTGCAGCTGGCGCTCGACCAACTCGGCGACTCGGAGGTCTATTTCGGCCAGCACAACTGGCCGATCTGGGGAAATGCGCGAATCGCCGACTTCATCACCAAGCACCGCGATGTCTACAAGTACACCCACGACCAGACCGTTCGTCTGGCCAACGCTGGCTACACACCGCGAGAGATCGCCGAGACGGTCAAGCTGCCGAAATCGCTGGCGACGCATTTCGGCGCGCGCGGCTACTACGGCGACCTGCGCCACAACGTCAAGGCGGTCTACCAGTTCTACCTCGGCGCTTACGACGGCAACCCGGCCAACCTGAACCCGCTGCCGCCGCAGGACTCGGCCAAGCGCTACCTGGCGTTGATAGGCGGCGCCGACAAGGCAGTTGCCGCGGCGCGTGGGGCGTTTGACCAGGGAGATTACCGCTGGGCCGCCGAGTTGCTGAACCATGTTGTGTTCGCTGCGCCCGACAGTGCTGCGGCCAGGCTGCTGCTGGCGCGCACTTACGACCAGATGGCCTACCAGTCAGAATCAGCGACTTGGCGCAACAGCTACCTCAGCGCGGCGGCCGAATTGCGCGATGGCCCGCCGAAGACAGGCCTGGACCGATCCCAAGTGCTGGACATGCTGCAACACACGCCGGTCGAGCGCTTTCTCGAGGCGATGGCCGCCAGCCTGGACGGCCCGGCGGCCGAGGGCA
>CAMCTC010000057.1 GCA_945878355.1 Bordetella parapertussis
CTGGGTCTGGTGGAGCTTCAGGCCTTGCGTGCCAACCGCATGCCTCAGCGCTGGGTTGCCAGCGACACCCTGCGTCTGGACATGCCACCGCTTGTTGGCGCTGAGCCCTCAGGTCTGCAGGCTGAGCCGCCATACCCGTCACTGCACTGCGACTTCGATGCCCTGCCTTTCCCTGGCCAGAGCCTGGACCTGGTGGTGCTGCCACACACGCTGGAACTTGCGCGCGATCCGCACGATACCTTGCGCGAAGTCGAGCGGGTGCTGATGCCCGAAGGCCGGGTCATGATCGCCGGCTTCAACCCGGCCAGCTTGTGGGGCTGGCGCCAAAACGCGGGCCGAATTCGACAACGCCTGGGACTGGGTGGCCGGCCCTACCTGCCGAGCGCGGGCGAGTTGATCGGCGCGGGTCGGGTGCGCGATTGGTTGCACTTGCTTGGCTTTGAAGTAGAGCGTGCGCGCTTTGGACTGTGGCGACCGCCGCTGCGCTCGGAGCTTGGCCTGTCGCGGCTGGCTTGGGCGGAATCGGTCGGCGCACGCGGCTGGCCGAGCTTGGGCGCCGTCTACCTGATCGAAGCGGTCAAGCGGGTGCGTGGCATGCGGCTGGTGGGCTTGGCGCGCCGCCGCAGGCTCAGCACCCAGGCCGTGCCGGCGGCGGTGACGCAGCGTCAGGCCTTTTGCCCGACGCCGAGAGAGACTGAAACCCTGGAGCAAGACTGAATGAGCGAACGCGTGGTGATCTACACCGATGGTGCCTGCAAAGGCAATCCTGGCCCGGGCGGCTGGGGTGCTTGGCTGCGCTGGGGTGCGCACGAGAAGGAGTTGTTCGGCGGCGAGCCCGCCACCACCAACAACCGGATGGAGCTCACCGCGGTGATCGAGTCGCTGGCACTGCTCAAGCGCCACACCCCGGTGGCGATCTACACCGACAGCGAATACGTGAAGAACGGCATCACGACCTGGATCCATGGCTGGAAAAAGCGCGGCTGGCGCACCGCTGACAACAAGCCGGTGAAAAATATCGAGCTGTGGCAGCGCCTCGATGTGCTGGCGGCCGGGCATGAGGTGCAGTGGCACTGGGTGCGCGGCCACACCGGCGATCCCGGCAACGAGCGCGCCGATGCGCTGGCCAACCGCGGTGTCGAGTCCTTGCGCGCAGCGCGCTAGATCGCCTGAGAACCTTCGCGCGCCCGCCGTTCGGACCTGGCAGGGATCAGACCAGTCCGTCGAAGGCGATCACGTCGACCAGATCGCCCGCTGCCACATCGCCCTGGTCGTGGTGCAGCACCACCATGCCGTTGGCCTGGCTCATGCTGCGCAGAATGCCCGAGCCCTGTGACCCGGTGATGCGCACCTGCCAGCGGCCGTCTTCGGCCTGGCTGACGATGCCGCGCTGGTACTCGGTGCGGCCTGGCTTCTTGCGCAGAGCCGCCTGGCTGACCGCGCGCAGCGGTGCGAGCGGCTGGGGTGTGGCGCCGCTCATCGCCAGCAGCGCTTCGCGGACGAAGGCATAGAAGGTCACCATCACCGCCACCGGGTTGCCCGGCAGGCCGAACAGGATCGCCTGGTGACCGAGCTCGCCTTCTCCCGGGGTTGATGCACTGTTTGCGCTGCCGATGCGGCCGATGGCCATCGGTCGCCCAGGGCGCATTGCAATCTTCCAGAACAGCACTTCGCCGAGCTCGGCCATGATCTGCTTGGTGTGGTCGGCCTCGCCGACGCTGACGCCACCCGAGGTGATCACCGCGTCGGCGCAGGCCGCGGCCTGGGTGAAAGCCGCGCGCAACGCCGCGGGTTCATCGCGCACCACGCCCAGGTCCAGCAACTCAAGCCCCAGCCGGCTCAGCATGCCCCAGATCGTGTAGCGGTTGCTGTCGTAGACGCAGCCTGCTTCCAGCGGCTCGCCGATCGACCGCAACTCGTCGCCGGTGGAAAAAAAGGCCACTCGAAGCCGGCGATAGACCGCCACCTCGGCCTGCCCAAGCGAGGCCAGCAGCCCGAGGTCGGCCGGGGTGAGGATTCGGCCCGCCTTGAGCGCAGCCTCGCCGCGCGCCAGATCCTCGCCGCGCAACCTGCGGTTGTCGCCAGGCTTGACGCTGCCCTGGGGGATGCGGATGCGGCCATCGGCCTCGGTGCGCGTGAACTCCTGCGGCACCACGGTGTCGAGCCCGTCGGGCATCACCGCACCGGTCATGATGCGAACGCCCTGACCGATCGGCACCGTGTCGCCGAACGGGGTGCCGGCATAGGCAGTGCCGGCGACTTCGATCAGCGTGTCGGCAGCGCCGAGCAGATCGACTGAGCGCAGCGCGTAGCCATCCATCGCCGAGTTGTCGTGCGAGGGGACATCGATGCCCGAGACCAGATCGCGCGCCAACACCCGGCCGAGCGCGCTGCGGATGGCCAGGCTCTCGACCGCCTGCACCCGTGGCACCAGTCTGGCGATGAACTCGCTGGCCTTGACCACAGGCAGTGCGTTGGGGTCGTAGCCGGTGACGCAGGATGCGATCTGTTGAAGACTTTGCATGGGGAGCCCGGGTTTCAACCGCCGATGTAGTGCATTTCCACCCGCTTGGCGCCGGTGGAAGCATCGTTGGGCTGGGCAGCACGAAGCTCGGAGTAGCGGTCGTCTCGCCCGGCCCAGACCATCGCCAGCGCGCTGCTGATATCGGCATCCGACGTGCCATTGCGCAGCAGCGTTCGCAGGTCATGGCCGCGGGTGGCAAACAGGCAGAGAAACAGTTTGCCCTCGGTCGACAGCCGGGCCCGGTTGCAGTCCTGGCAAAAGGCCTGCGTGACGCTGGAGATCAGCCCGATCTCACCGCCGCCGTCGGCGTAGCGCCAGCGCTCGGCAGTCTCGCCTGTTGCCGAGGCCTGCAACGCGACCAAGGGCCACTCGGCCTGCAGCAAGCGCAGCACCTCGGCCGAGGGCAGCACTTCGTCCATGCGCCAGCCGTTGCTCGCGCCCACATCCATGTACTCGATGAAGCGAAGCACGATACGCCCGCCAAACTGCTCACGAAAGTGGCGTGCCATCGGCACGATTTCCTGTTCGTTGGTGCCTCGTTTGACGACCATGTTGACCTTGATCGGCCCGAGGCCCGCAGCGTCGGCTGCCGCGATCCCGGCCAGCACATCGGCGACTGGAAAATCGACGTCGTTCATGCGCCGGAAGACCGTGTCGTCCAAGCCGTCCAGGCTGACCGTGACCCGCTGCAACCCGGCGCGCTGCAGCGCCTGCGCTTTGCGCGCCAGCACCGAGCCGTTGGTCGTCAGCGTGATGTCTAGCGGCAGACCCTCGGGCGTTCGCAGTTCGGCCAGCATCGCGATCAGCGACTCCAACCCCTTGCGAAGCAGCGGCTCACCCCCGGTCAAGCGGATCTTTTGCACCCCATGGGCGACGAACAAGCGCGCCGTCCGGGCGATCTCCTCGAAGCTCAACAGCGAGGTCTGCGGCAAGAACACGTAGTCCCGGTCGAAGATCTCTTTGGGCATGCAGTAGCTGCAGCGGAAGTTGCAGCGATCGGTCACCGAGATGCGCAAGTCGCGCAGCGGCCGGCCCAGGCCGTCGGCGAGCAGTCCCGTGGCGGCAATGGCCAGACGTGGAATGGCGGGTACCGCTGCGGCGTAGCGCAGGTCTGCCAGCGGGATCACAGTTTCGCCCATGGGGCTGATTGTGCCGTGGGGCCAAGGCCAGGCCGGCGAGCGATCCGGCCGACCCTGGCAGCCAAGTGCCAACGGCCGCTGTCGATCAACGCTGCGAGGGCAGTAGCGGCGAGGCTGCGCTGAGGTCGGCGCGCCTGGCGCCGGTGTAGCGCCTGGCCCAGTACGACTCGCGCATGTCCTCGATTCTCACTTCGCCCCCAGCACGAGGCGAGTGGATGAACTTGTCGTCGCCGACATAGATGCCGACATGCGAGAAGGTGCGTTTCATGGTGTTGAAGAACACCAGATCACCGGGTTTGAGTTCTTGCCGTTTGATGTCGAGCAGGCCCGCGCTGGTGGCTTGCTCGTCGGCTCTGTGCGGCAAGACCAAGCCGATGCTGTTTTCGAACACATGGCGGGTGAAGCCGCTGCAATCGAAACCCGAGGACTCGGAGATGCCGCCGCGTCGATAAGGCACACCCAGAAAGTTCATCGCCGACATCACCAGGTCGGAGGCTCGGTCGCGCACCGTGTTGCGCACCGACTCGACCAGGGCCGCCGGTCCCAAAGGGCTGATCAGGCCGCGCTCTGCCAGCAGGTTCATGATCGGGTCGGCCAACGAGCCAGTCCCCGACAGCGGACCCGCTGTCGGTTCTGGTGCAGCCATCGCACCTGCTGCCCACAGCAGCAGCAAGGCGAACAGTCGCTTGGCAAGGGACGCTTGGCGAATCATCGGGGGTTGAGGATACCACCCGACAATTTGCGAGCTTCAGGCCTGCGCCCGGCAATGAAACCTGGCCGGTTCTGGCCTGGCCAAGTTCGGCGAAGCTCGTGCGGCAAGGAGAAATAGGCGCTGCGGCAAGCCCTAGCAGCGGCTTGCGCGCTGGCTTACAGCACCTCGGAGGCGAAGTCTGCCAGCCTTGAGCGCTCGCCGCGCGCCAGCATCACGTGGCCGGAGTGCGGCCAGCCCTTGAAACGGTCGACCGCGTAGGTCAAGCCCGAGGAGCCCTCGGTCAGGTAGGGTGTGTCTATCTGTGCCAGATTGCCCAGACAGACGATCTTCGTGCCCGGACCGGCGCGGGTGATCAGCGTCTTCATCTGCTTGGGCGTCAGGTTTTGCGCCTCGTCGATCAGCACGAACTTGTTCAGGAAGGTGCGCCCGCGCATGAAATTCAGACTCTTGATCTTGATCTTGCTGCGCACCAGGTCCTGCGTCGCGGCGCGTCCCCATTCGCCGGCTGAACCCTCGCCCTTGGCCAGCACCTCGAGGTTGTCGTCGAGCGCGCCCATCCAGGGGCCCATCTTCTCTTCCTCGGTGCCGGGCAGGAAGCCGATGTCCTCGCCCACCGGCACCGTCACGCGGGTGACGATGATCTCGGTGTAGCGCCGGTCGTCGAGCACCTGAGACAGGCCCGCGGCCAGCGTCATCAAGGTCTTGCCGGTGCCGGCGGTGCCGGTGAGCGAGACGAAATCGCACTCCGGATCCATCAGCAGGTTGAGCGCGAAGTTCTGCTCACGGTTGCGCGCGGTCACGCCCCAGACCGAGTTCTTGGCGTGGGCGAAGTCTTTCAGCGTCTTGAGCACCGCGGTCTTGCCGGTGATCTCGGTCACGCGTGCATAAAGTGCTGCCGCTCCCGGTTGCTCGAGGTAGACGAACTGGTTGACCAACAACTGCGGCACCATCGGCCCGGCGATGCGGTAGAAGGTGTTGCCCGCTTGTTGCCAACTCTCCATGGTCTTGCCGTGATGCTCCCAGAAGTCGAAAGGCAGTTGCAGCACGCCGGTGTAGAGCAGGTCGCCGTCTTCGAGCACCTTGTCATTGAAGTAGTCTTCGGCTGCCAGACCCAGCGCCCGCGCTTTGATCCGCATGTTGATGTCCTTGGACACCAGCACCACCTCGCGCCCCGCATTGATCCCCGACTGGATCTCGCGCAAGCTCTTGACCACTCCCAGGATCTGGTTGTCGGCCTTGCCCTGCGGCAGTCCTGCCGGCAGTTGCACGTCCATCAACATGGTCTGGAAGAACAGCTTGCCGCCGGCGTCCTTGTGACCGGTCTTGGCCAACGCGATGCCGGCCTGGATGTCCGGGCTTGACTCATCCTTGGGGAAAGCCGCCAGTGCGTCGAGTTCGCGGCTGACCTGGCGGGCGTTGCGAGCCACTTCGCTCATGCCCTTTTTGTGATCGTCGAGCTCTTCGAGCGTGATCATCGGCAGGAAGACGTCGTGTTCCTCGAAGCGGAACAAGCTCATCGGGTCGTGCATCAGCACGTTGGTGTCGAGTACGAAGAGCTTGGCCGGACCGGTGCCGCGAGGTGTCCGGACGCGTGCCTTGGGCGCCGCGGTTGGCGCGCTGGCCAGCGTGGCTTGCTTGGTCGGCATGCCGACGGCGCTGCGGGCGGCCACCGGCGCAGCGCTGCTGATCTTGCGCGGCGGCGCTGCCAGGCTGGTGCCACCGTCTGACAAGTCCAGCGCCTGCGTTGCCACCGGTTCATGGCGCGCTTTGCCGGCGCGGCGTTCGCTGCGCGGCGCGGCCTGCGATTCGAAATCGATGGGTGACAGGATGGCGGCTTTGGAGGCAGGCGGCTTGGGCAGTGGCATGGGTGGGTGAGAGTTTCGACCAATAAAAAAGCCGCACAGGCGGCTGTACGGCTTCGTCAGGTGCTGCGCTTTGGGCGACTTGCAAGCATCAAATGATTATGCCCAAGCCCTGCAGGGGCTTTGTGAAGACTTTGTGACGGTCGTCTGGCATGGCCTGGACTTGTGTCCCCTGGGTCAAGCTCAGGCGCTTGGATTGAAATCCTTGACCGCCTTGAGCACTTCTTCGACATGCCCGGCGACCTTGATGCCGCGCCACTCAGACCTCAACACGCCGCTGGCGTCGATCAGAAAAGTGCTGCGCTCGATGCCCTTGACCTTCTTGCCGTACATGATCTTGTTCTTGACCACGCCAAACATGTGACAGAGCTTTTCCTCGGTGTCGGCAATCAGTTGGAACGGCAGTTCCAGGTTCTGGCGGAATTTCTCATGCGAAGCCATGTTGTCGCGCGACACGCCGAAGACGACCGCGCCTGCTTGCAGGAATTCGGGATGCATGTCGCGGAATTGCATGGCCTCTGTGGTGCAGCCGGGCGTATGGTCCTTGGGGTAGAAGTAAAGCACCACCGCGTGGCCGGCAAAGGCCTGGGGCGTGAACTTCACACCGCCAGTGGCAAGGGCTTCAAATTCGGGCAGGTTCTTGTTGAGGACAGGCGTCATGGGCGGGCCGATCTGGCGAACGTTAGGCGGCGGTTGGGACGGGCAACGAGTCTTGAGACGTAACGCAGTATTATAAAGTTCGCGAGCGCCGTCGCCGATTCAGCACGGTTCGGGCACCGTCTCAGGCGCTCAGGCCGACGCTTCGAGCAGCAAGGCGGCCACTGCTGAACGGCCCTCGGCCACCAGCACGTTGTAGGTCCTGCAGGCCGCTGGCGTGTCCATGGTTTCGACGCCGATGCCGCGTTCGATCAGGGCCCGCATCAAGGACTGCGCGACAAAGCGATGGCGTGCGCCGCTGCCGAAGATCACCAGTTCGGGTTGCAGTGCGAGCAGCGCCTCGAAGTCAGCCGGCGTCAGATCAGCCGGACGGGCCGGCGACCAGCGCAGCACTTGCCCAGTCCAGGGCACCAGCAGGCTGTGGCCGAAGCGTTGCTTGCCGACCCACAGCGCATCGGCGTCGATTCGGCTGATGACGTTGGTACCTTCGAGTTGGTCGGGCTGAAACTTCACGGTATTGGGGCGGCCAAAATGGGGTTGTAGGTTGCGGCGACCGAGCGCGATCGCTTGGGTGTCGGGTTTGGGTCTCGGGTTTGGTTGTCAGGCGCCGGTGTCAAGTTCGCTTCAAGCGGAGTCGCGAGCAAGCTGCCGAACCCAGACCGCCCCAAGGTTAAAATTATAGGTTTTGCGGTTCGGCCTACCGGTTTGCCGAACCTGTGTTCGCCGCGTTGCCAGGAGTCCCTCTTGCTCAAGCCCATCGTCAAGTCCGCCAAGCTCGCCAACGTCTGCTATGACATCCGCGGCCCGGTGCTCGACAAGGCGCGTCAGATGGAGGACGAAGGCCAGAAGATCATCAAGCTCAACATCGGCAATATCGCTGCCTTTGGTCTTGAGCCGCCCGACGAGATCGTCCAGGACATGATCCGCAACCTGCCGCATGCGGCGGGCTACACCGACAGCAAAGGCCTGTTCGCGCCGCGCAAGTCGGTGGTGCACTATTGCCAGGAGAAGAAGATTGCCGGCGTGAACGTCGACGACGTCTACCTCGGCAACGGCGCTTCCGAACTGATCACGATGAGCATGAACGCGCTGCTCAACACCGGCGACGAAATTCTGGTGCCTGCGCCCGACTACCCGTTGTGGACAGCTTCGGTGGCGCTGTCAGGCGGCACGCCGGTGCACTACCTGTGTGACGAACAGGCCGACTGGACGCCCGATCTGGCCGACATCCGCAGCAAGATCACGCCCAACACCCGCGGCATCGTCGTGATCAACCCGAACAACCCGACCGGCGCGCTCTACCCCGACGCGGTGCTGCGCGAGATCGTCGAGATCGCGCGAGAGCACCAGCTGATCGTGTTTGCCGACGAGATCTACGACAAGACGCTGTTCGACGGCAACACCCACACCAGCCTGGCCTCGCTCGCCGACGACGTGCTCTTCTTGAGCTTCAACGGCTTGAGCAAGAACTACCGCAGCTGCGGTTACCGGGCCGGCTGGATGGTCGTCTCGGGCGACAAGCGTCACGCCAAGGACTACATCGAAGGCCTGAACATGCTGGCGTCGATGCGCTTGTGCGCCAACACCCCAGGCCAGTTGGCGATCCAGACCGCGCTGGGTGGCTACCAGAGCATCAAGGACCTGGTGGCGCCCAGCGG
Organism: Bordetella parapertussis; assembly: GCA_945878355.1. Taxonomy (GTDB): domain Bacteria; phylum Pseudomonadota; class Gammaproteobacteria; order Burkholderiales; family Burkholderiaceae_C; genus Pseudaquabacterium. The sequence goes on from CAMCTC010000057.1 coordinate 8,553, forward strand.
CCGCTTGTGCCGCCAGCGCGATCTGGCTTACAAGTTGTTGAGCCAGATTCCGGGAGTCAGCGTGGTCAAGCCCAAAGCCGCGCTCTACATGTTTCCCAAGCTCGACCCCAAGATGTACCCGATCGCCGACGACCAGCAGTTCGCCTACGAGTTGCTGGCCGAGGAAAAAGTGCTGATCGTCCAGGGCACCGGTTTCAACTGGACCGCCCCTGACCACTTCCGGCTGGTCTTCCTGCCCAACTCGGATGACCTGGCCGAGGCCATAGGACGTATCGAGCGCTTTCTGTCGCATTACCGCAAACGCCATTTCGCTTGAAAGCCTCCATGAAATCACAAAGTGTTTCGGCACAGACGCCTGTCGCGCAGCGACTTGATGGCGAAGCCCAACCCATACAGGTCGGCCTGCTCGGTGTCGGCACTGTCGGCAGCGGCACCTTCAAGGTTCTGGCGCGCAACCAGCAAGAGATTCGCCGCCGCGCCGGCCGCGGCATTGCGATCACGATGGTTGCCGACCTCGACACCGCGCGTGCCCAGGCCTTGGTCGACGAGGCCGGTATCGAAGGCGTCCAGGTTGTCGGCGATGCCCGCGCCGTGATCGCCAACCCGGCGATAGACATCGTCATCGAACTGATCGGCGGCTACGGCATCGCCCGCGCGCTGGTGATGGAGGCGATCGCCGCCGGCAAGCATGTGGTCACCGCGAACAAGGCGCTGCTGGCGGTGCACGGCAGCGAGATCTTCGCCGCAGCCAGCGCCAAGGGCGTGATGGTCGGCTTCGAAGCAGCGGTGGCCGGTGGCATTCCAATCATCAAGGCGCTGCGCGAGGGGCTGACCGCCAACCGCATCGAGTCGATCGCCGGCATCATCAACGGCACCACCAATTTCATCCTGAGTGAAATGCGCGACAAGGGCCTGGACTTCGGCGTTGTGCTCAAGCAGGCTCAGGCGCTGGGCTATGCCGAAGCCGACCCGACCTTCGACATCGAGGGCGTGGACGCGGCGCACAAGGTCACGATCATGAGCGCGATCGCTTTCGGCACGCCTGTGCAGTTCAACCGTGCTTATGTCGAGGGCATCACCCAGTTGCATGGGGCCGACATCCGCTACGCCGAGCAACTCGGCTACCGCATCAAGCTGCTGGGCATCACCAAGCGGCGCGACGACCTGGGTGGCATTGAGCTGCGCGTCCACCCGACGCTGGTGCCGGCGATACGCCTGATCGCCAACGTCGAAGGCGCGATGAACGCGATCGTCGTTCACGGCGATGCGGTCGGCACCACGCTGTACTACGGCAAGGGTGCGGGCGCCGAACCCACCGCGTCGGCGGTGATTGCCGACCTGGTCGACATCACCAGGCTGCACACTGCCGACCCGGACCACCGCGTGCCGCACCTGGCATTCCAGCCTGGCGCGCAGGCCGACACCAGGATCCTGGACATCGGCGAGGTCGTCACTTCGTTCTACTTGCGCTTGCAGGTGGCCGACCAAACCGGGGTGCTGAGCGAGATCACCACGATCCTGGCCGAGCACGACATCTCGATCGATGCGGTGCTGCAACGTCCTGGCAGCGCCGATCATGCGGAAGGCGGCAAACCGACCGACTTGATCATCATGACCCACGACACGGTGGAAGGCCGGATGCGCCAGGCCTTGGCGCGGATGCAGGCGCTGCCCACGGTGCTCGCCCCCATCGTCAACATCCGCAAGGAAGCGCTGCAATGACGCCGCCCCGCAGAGCCGGTTCCACCGCGGCTGCGGTGCAGTGCCAGCGCGCTTCATCCTTGGGCTTGCAGCAGTCCTTTTCAGAAGCGTGCCGTCCATGAAGTACATCAGCACCCGCGGCGACCCGACCGAACGCGATTTCAGTGAAATCTTGCTCGAGGGCCTGGCGCCGGACGGCGGGCTTTACCTGCCGACGCATTACCCGAAGGTCGACGATGCCACGCTGACGCGCTGGCGCGGCTTGGGCTACGCCGATCTGGCGTTCGAGATCCTGTCGCTGTTCATCACCGACATCCCGCAGGCCGATCTGAAGTTGCTGGTCGACCGCACCTACACCAAAGCGACCTACGGCAGCGATGCGATCGTGCCGGTGCGTCGGCTTGCTGGTGGCGTCAGCCCGCTGTACATCGAAGCCCTGTCCAATGGCCCGACGCTGGCCTTCAAGGACATGGCGATGCAGCTGTTGGGCAACCTGTTCGAGTACGAACTTGCTCGGCGTGGCGAGCGCTTGAACATCCTGGGCGCGACCTCGGGCGACACCGGTTCGGCCGCCGAGTACGCGATGCGCGGCAAGAAAGGTGTGCGCGTCTTCATGCTCAGCCCGCAAGGTCGGATGAGCCCGTTCCAACAGGCGCAGATGTTCAGCCTGCAAGACCCCAACATTCACAACATCGCGGTCGAAGGTGTTTTTGACGACTGCCAGGACATCGTCAAGGCGGTCAGCAATGACCTCGAGTTCAAGCGTCGACACAAGATCGGCACGGTCAACTCGATCAACTGGGCCCGTTTGCTGGCGCAGGTGGTGTACTACTTTGCAGGTTATTTTCAAGTCACCAGTTCCAACGCCGAACGGGTCAGCTTTGCCGTGCCCTCGGGTAATTTCGGCAATGTCTGCGCTGGCCATGTTGCGCGCTGCATGGGTCTGCCAGTGGCCGAGCTCGTCGTCGCCACCAACGAGAACGACGTGCTCGACGAATTTTTCCGCACCGGCCGCTACCGGGTGCGCGCCAGCGCCGAGACCTTCGAGACCAGCAGCCCGTCGATGGACATCAGCAAGGCCAGCAACTTCGAGCGCTTCGTCTTCGACCTGCTGGGCCGTGACGGCGCCAGGGTGGCCGAACTCTTCGGTGCCGGTCTGGTGCGTGACGGCGGCTTCCAGCTCTCGGCCGATGAATTCGACCGCATCCGCGGTTTCGGTTTCGTCTCTGGCAAGAGCAGCCATGCCGACCGTCTCGCGACGATACGCAGCACCTGGGCCGACCACCACGACATGATCGACACCCACACCGCCGACGGCCTGAAGGTCGGTCGCGAACACCAGCGGCCCGGCGTGACCATGATTGTTCTCGAGACTGCGCTGCCGGCCAAGTTCGCTGCGACGATCGAAGAGGCGCTGGGCCGGCCGCCGCTGCGGCCCGCGGCGCTCGATGGCATCGAGGACTTGCCCAAGCGTTTCGTCGTGATGCCGGTCGATGTGGCACGGGTCAAGGCCTATGTCGAGCAGCATTGCGCCTGAGGATGGTCGCCGCATGAAGGTCTTGGGTTTCTTTGGACCGTCCGGCGTCGGCAAGACCACGCTGATCGAGCAGTTGATCCCCGAACTCAAGGCCCTTGGCCAGCGTGTGTCGGTGATCAAGCATGCCCACAAGCGCTTCGACATCGACCAGCCCGGCAAAGACAGCTGGCGCCATCGCCAAGCCGGCGCGTTCGAGGTGCTGGTGGCCTCGGGCCAGCGTCTGGCCTTGCTGCGCGAGTACGAGGTTGAGGGCCAGCCCACGGTTCATCAACTGATTGCCGAGATGGCCGACTGCGATTGGCTGCTGGTCGAGGGATTCAAGCATGCTGACATTCCCAAGGTCGAGGTCTGGCGCGCTGCGCTCGGCCAGGCGCCGGGCTACCCGTATGACCCGTATGTCACGCTGATTGCCACCGACACGCCCGACGCGTTGCCGCACGCCACCGCGCTGCCGGTGTTCGAGATGGCCGCGGCGGCGGTACTGGCATCGCATCTGATCGACACTGCGCAGCGCTATGAATACCTCTCCGACCTCCATGGCTGACCTTCATGGCTGACACGCAGCAGAACCCGCGCCAAATCACCTCGCCGAGCGTCAGGCCCGCGCTGCTGAGCCTGGACGAGGTGCTGGCCCGGATGCTCGCGGTGGCGCGCGACCGGGTGATTCCCGAGGTCGAGAAGGTCGACACCTTCGATGCGCTGGGCCGGGTGCTGGCGCGCGGTGTGGTCTCTGGCCTGGACGTGCCGCCGGCCGACAACAGCGCGATGGATGGCTATGCGGTTCGCGTGGCCGATTTGTCTGCGCCTGACACGCTGCTGGCTGTCAGCCAGCGCATCCCCGCTGGTGTGGTCGGCACCCCGCTGCAGCCCGGCACCGCAGCGCGCATCTTCACCGGCGCGCCATTGCCTGCAGGGGCTGACGCGGTGGTGATGCAAGAGCAAGCGCAGGCCGAACCCGCTGGCGACGGTGGTCTGGGCGCGGTGCGCATCGCCGCGTCGCCGCCCGCTGGCCAGTGGATACGCCGACGTGGCGAGGACGTGCAGCATGGTGCCGAGGTGCTGGCCGCCGGCAGCCGGCTGACGCCGCAAGCCTTGGGTCTGGCCGCATCGGTCGGCGCGTCCCGGCTAGGCGTTCGGCGTCGGCCGCGGGTCGCGTTGTTTTCGACCGGTGACGAATTGGTGATGCCGGGCGAGTCGCTGCGGCCCGGCGCGATCTACAACAGCAACCGATTCACGCTGCGAGGCCTGTTGCTGGCCGCAGGCTGCGAGGTCAATGACCTGGGCATCGTCCCCGACAGGCTGGACGCCACCCGAGACGCGCTGCGCCAAGCCGCGCAGCACAGCGACCTGATCCTGACCTCGGGCGGCGTGTCGGTCGGCGAGGAAGACCACATCAAGCCCGCGCTCAAGGCCGAGGGCTGGCTCGAAGCCTGGCAGGTGGCGATGAAGCCCGGCAAGCCGCTGGTGTTCGGCGCGGTGCGTCGCGCCGAATCGCCAGCCGCTGCGGTTGCCGAAGCGCTGTTCATTGGCCTGCCTGGCAACCCGGTGTCGAGCTTCGTGACCTTCTTGCTCGCCGTCGCGCCTGTGCTTCGCGCGCTGCAAGGCATGCCGGCGGCGCTGCCGCCTGCGATCCGCGTGCGGGCCGATTTCGACTGGCCCAAGCCCGATGTGCGGCGCGAGTTCCTGCGCGCCAGGTTCAACGCCGAAGGCGGGGTCGAGCTGTTCCCGAACCAGAGCTCGGGCGTGCTGACCTCCGCAGTCTGGGCCGACGGACTGGTCGACAACCCTTCGGGCCAGGTGGTGCGGCGCGGCGACAGCGTCAGCTTGCTGCTGCTGTCATCGCTGATCGGCAGCTGAATGAATACCCGCATGACCGTCACCGTTCGCTACTTCGCGTCGCTGCGCGAGGCGCTTGGCGCCAGCGAAGTGCTGGACTTGGCCGCTGGCAGCACGCTGGGCCAATTGCGCGACAGCTTGATCCAGCGCGGCGGCGCTCACGCCCAGGCGTTGGCGCGAGGCCGGGCGCTGCGTTGTGCACTCAATCAGGTGATGGCCGACGAGGCCACCGCCGTGCCCGCGGACGCCGAGGTGGCGTTTTTCCCGCCCGTCACCGGGGGCTGAGGCTGCCCTCCCGCAGCGCTTTGGCCGTGATGCGGGCCTGTTCGGCCTCTGCGCGCAGGCGAATCACTTCTTCGGGCAGCGCGCGATCGATGTTGGCGTAGTCAAGCTTCCAGTCGAAGGATTCACTCCAGCGCTGCGGTGACTGCACGGTGGTTCGGGCGGCCGGTGCGCTCTCAAGCAGCCGCAGTGCCAGCGCCAGCGTCTCGGACTGCGAGCGCGCGTCATGCGGCTTGCCGGCGGCGTTGCCCAGCGGGAAGTCGCTGAACAGCAAACGCGGCACGCCAACGTGTTCGACGATGTCTTTGGCGCAGCCCATCAGCACCGTGGCGATGCCTTGCGCCTCGAGGTAGCGCGCGACCAAGCTCAGGGTCTGGTGGCAGACGGGGCAGTTGGCCACCAGCACCGCGACATCCGCGCCGTCTTCACGGCAGCGCTTGAGCAACTCGGGGCCGTCGACGTCTATCGTGTGGCGCTGGCTGCGGTTGGTGGGTGCACCGTGGAAGCGCTGGCTGACCCGCCCGATGCGGCCCGCCGCTGCAGCGGCGCGAAGTGCCGGCAGCGGAAACCAGCTGCCGCTGTCTTGCATGTGCGTGTGTTTGCGGTCGATCGCCACGTGCGAGACGCGCAGGTCATGGTCTTGCGCGGTGTCGCCAGAGTAGACCGCATAAAACTTGGCCCTGGCGTTGTAAGCCGCACCGGGGCCCTGGTTGCCCTTGTCGGGCTGGAATGGCGCCGCGGTGGTGATCAGCGCAACGCTGCACTCGGACAGCGGCTTGGTCAGGGGCTGGAACGGCGCGTCGGTGTAGTGCGCCCAGCGGTAGGGGTTGTCGTAGCCCAGGCCCAGGTACCAGCCTCGCGTTCGCTGCATGTAGCCGATCGGGGCATCGTTGTCGTCGGCGAACTCCACGGCGGCTTCGTCTGCGGGCTGGGTCATGGGCCGGTCTCTAGGGTTGGTACTGGGTTCAAGTCAGTGTATCGCCGCCGCTCACCGCCGCCGTCCATCGCGCTGCAATGGTTCAATTTTTGAAAATCAGACAGCCAGCGCAAGGCTTGATGGGCTTGGCCCGATTACGCCGTCTCTGCAGGGCCGGGTATTCACCCGACGTCGAGCCAGGTCAGCTGGCATGATGACAGGGATTCTCACAGTCGGCTCGAGTGGGCTTCGGTCGACGAGTCCTTGGCCATGACCGAAAGATCCGGATGCGACGCCTGACCCCGAGGCAGCGGTCGTTGGCGGCGCTGGCTGCAGCGACCGCGATGAACCTGCCGTTCGGCACCATCTACGCCTTCAGCGTGTTCCTCAAACCGATGGAGTCGCTGATGGCCATCGGTCGGGCCGAGATGACGCTGGTCTTCGGGCTGGCGGCCTGCAGCCTGACGCTGGGCATGAACCTCGCTCCGCTGCTCTACCGCGTCCTGCCGCCAAGCTCGCTGATCGCGATCTCCGGTGCGTGCAGTGCGGCGGGTCTGTTCCTGACAGCGCGCGCGACCGGTTTGCCCGAACTCGCGCTGGGCTACGGTGTGCTGTTCGGTCTGGGCGGCGGGGTCGGTTTCATCGTGGTCCAGCAAGGCGTCAACCAGACCATGCAGGCGAGGATTGGTCTGGTCAACGGCTACGTCATTGCGCTGTATCCGCTGGGGGCGATGATCGGCGCGCCGCTTTTCGGCTGGGCCATTGCTGCTTACGGGCTGCGTCCCACGCTGATGGCCTTGACGCTCACGGTGTTGGCCGCGTCGGTGCTGAGCGCGGCGCTGCTTCGGCTTGCCGACATCAGGATGCATGACGCCTCGGTGACTTCACCGGCTGACCATGACCCCCAATGGCCGATCTTTCTGAGGCTGTTCGGCGTCTTCTTTCTGGCCGCCGCGGCCGGGCTGATGGTGATGAGCCAGGCCGCGGGCATCGTCCAGGCCTATGGCGGCCAGCTGATGCTGGCGCTGGCTGCCACCACGGTGATCACTGGCGCGATCGCCGTTGCGCGGCTGACCGGTGGTTGGCTGGTCGACCACTTTGCGGCTCGCCATGTGGCCGCCGGCGCTCACCTGTTCTCGCTGACCGGCGCGGTCGCGCTCAGCCTGTGGCCGACGCCGCTGGTGGCGGTCGCGTCGCTGGCGATGATCGGCATGGGCTACGGTGTGATCTCCGGCAGCACCGCTGGCGCGATCGCCAGGTACTGGCACCGCAATGCTTTTGGCGGCGTCGCGAGCCGGCTCTACATTGCCTGGTGTGTCGCGGCGGTGAGCCTGCCGGTGCTCTCGGGCTGGCTCTTCGACCGAACCCAGGGCTACGCCACCGCGGTGCTGATCGCCGCAGCCGGCAATGTGCTGGGTGCATTGCTGTCGCTGACGCTGCCCAAGTCGCGCGATGCCTGAAAATGTTGTCAGTGTTGGCCCAACGTTTCACGGCCATGCCCCCTATCCCCCGAACCGGAGTTGATCCATGCTTGATCGTGTAGACCGTATGCAAATTGCGGTGAAAGACCGCGCCCATGCCGCTGAGACCTTTGCCAAGATGCTCGGTGCCCAAACCGACCGCGAATCGTTCAGCGAGCACCTGAACGCCCGGCGCACCGTGATGCGCTTGGGCGAGAGCGAGCTCGAGCTCTGCGAGCCCGCGGGCGCCGGGCCGGTGCAAGCGTTCATCGACCGCTGGGGCGAGGGCTTGTTCGCTGCCGGCTATGCCAGCACCCGCCTCGAGGCCTTGGCCGCGCGGCTGCTTTCGTTGGGCGTGCCCTTCACGCGCGAAGACGGGCAACTGCATCTGCCTGGCAGCAGCACCTTCGGCTTTCCGATGGTGATCTCGACGCTGGTCGAGCGCGAGCGCATCGGCCCCGTCAGCTTCTTCTACGAAGCGACCAACACGCTGGCGACAGACTGGCACCAGGTGGCAGCACGCTACAGCGAACTGTTCGACATCGATGCCAGCCGCTTCTCGCCGATCGCGAGCAAGCGCTTCGGTTACGAGGGCACGCTCACGCTGTTCAATCCACCAGCCAGACTGGACCGCATCGAGCTGTCACAGACCTTCGCCGACCAGCCCAGCGCGATGCGCCGCTTTGTCGACCGGCGCGGCGGCGATTCGCTGTACATGTGTTATGTCGAAACCCATGATTTCGACGGCCTCAAGCAGCGCCTGCTGGACGCGGGTGCGACGCTGACGCTGCGCACCGGCGATGTCACGACCGAGCGCGACGGGCTGTGGGTACACCCGAAGAACCTGCACGGGTTGCTGCTCGGTGTGTCGCGCCGCACGATGGCCTGGACATGGTCTGGCCGCCCGGAACTGGTCGAGCCTGCGCCGGCGCTCTGACCCGCAAACCGTCCCGGCCATCGCGCTGCCGATCGCCATCGGCACAGCATGTTGCGCCGGGACGCAGTCACTAACCCTATCGATCAATGTAAGCGGTAAATCTTCACTGACACACAGGAGCCTTCCATGACCCAAGCTGCCCAGTTCCGTTCACTGCTGGCCCAAGGCAAGCAAAGCGGCAAAATGCTCGTCGCGCCGGGTGCCATCGACGGCATCACCGGCCGGGCGATAGACCGAGCCGGGTTCAGCGTTGCCTACATGACGGGCGCGGGCACCTCGGCCACGCTGGGTTACCCGGACTACGGCCTGGTGACGATGACCGAGATGGTGGCCAACGCGACGCGGATCGTGAACTCGATCTCGATCCCGTTGATCAGCGACGCCGACACCGGTTACGGCAACGAGTTGAACGTGTTCCGCACCGTGCAGGAGTTCGAGCGCGCTGGCGTGGCGGCGATCCACATCGAGGACCAGGTGTTCCCCAAGCGCTGCGGTCACCTCGACAACAAGGAAGTGGTCAGCCGCGAGGACTATGTCGCCAAGATCCGCGCCGCCGTCGCGGCGCGCCGGTCGCCCGACTTCTGCATCATCGCCCGCACCGATTCGCGTGCGATGCTCGGCCTGGACGAGGCGATCGCTCGCGCCAACGCCGCGCTCGCCAACGGGGCTGACATCGCGTTCGTCGAGGCGCCGCAAACGCTAGAAGAGCTCGCGCTGATACCTCAACGGGTCAACGGGCCATGCTTGCTCAACGTGGTGCGCGGCGGCAAGACGCCGGACCTGCTGCTCGACGATGCCGAACGCATGGGCTATGTGATCGCGATCCTGCCTGGGCTGCTGCTCGGCGGCATCATCTCGACCTGTGACCGCTTGCTCGAGGACGTCAAACGACTGGGCAAGTACCCGCCGCAGCAAGGCGTCGGTTCACCGGCCGCGACCTTCGCGCGCTTCGGCTCGGTCGAATGGGACGCCCGGCGCACCGCTTTCCGTGACGCCCCCTCCGGCCAGACACAGTCATGATTGCTGCGCAGACCCTGTTCGACAAGATCTGGCAACGCCATGTCGTCGTCGACCGCGGCGACGGCTACCAGCTGCTCTACATCGACCGTCACCTGATGCACGATGGGTCGGCGGCAGGCTTTGCGCGCTTGCGCCAGCGCGGGCAGACCTTGCGCAGGCCCGATCTGGCTTTCGCCACGCCCGACCACTACACCTCGACCAGCGGCCGCAGCGCCGAAGACATCGCTGACCCGCAGCACCGCCGCCTGGTCGAGCAGATTCGCGACAACAGCCGGGCCAGCGGCGTCAAGCTCTTCTACCTCGGCGACGAGCGCCAGGGCATCGCCCATGTGGTCGGGCCCGAGCAAGGCATCACGCAGCCCGGCGTGACGCTGGTCTGCGGCGATTCGCACACGGCCACTCACGGCGCGCTAGGCGCGCTGGCCTTCGGCATCGGTTCGTCCGAAGTGACCCATGTGATGGCCACCCAATGCCTGTGGCAGCGCAAGCCGAAGTCGATGCGCGTCGAGGTCGACGGCAGGCTGGGCGAGGGCGTGACCGCCAAGGACTTGATCCTGGCGATCATCGGGCGCATCGGCGCAGCGGGTGGCGTCGGCCATGTCATCGAATACGCCGGCCCGGCGATCCGCGCGCTGTCGATCGAAGGTCGGCTGACGGTGTGCAACATGTCGATCGAGGCCGGTGCCCGCGCTGGCATGGTGGCCCCTGACGACACCACGTACAGCTACCTGCACGGCCGGCCACTCGCACCCAGCGGCGCTGCTTGGGACCGCGCGATCGCCTACTGGCGTTCGCTGCCCAGTGACGCGGGCAGCCGCTTCGACCGCGAAGTCAGGCTCGATGCCTCGCAGATCGCGCCGATGCTGACTTGGGGCACCAGCCCGGAGGATGCGGTCTCGATCGCCGACCGCGTGCCCGATCCCGCGGCCGCGCCCGACGCGACGCGGCGCGACGCGATGCTGCGCTCACTCGAGTACATGGGCTTGACGCCCGGCACGCCGATGGACCAGGTCGCGGTCGACCGCGTCTTCATCGGCTCGTGCACCAACAGCCGCATCGAGGACTTGCGTGCCGCGGCGGTTGTCGTGCGGGGGCGCCGGGCGGTGGTGCCGTCCTGGGTGGTGGCCGGTTCGGGGCTGGTCAAACGCCAGGCCGAGGCCGAGGGTCTGGACAAGGTCTTCCGCGATGCGGGCTTCGAATGGCGCGAGCCGGGTTGCTCGATGTGCGTCGGGATGAACGGCGACACCGGGCTGCCGGGTCAGCGCATTGCGTCGACCTCGAACCGCAACTTCGTCGGTCGCCAGGGGCGAGGGGTCCGCAGCCATCTGCTGAGCCCCGCGATGGCCGCTGCCGCAGCGGTGACAGGCCGATTCACCGACGTGCGACGACTGATGGCCGGGGAGACGCTGTGATGCAGGCTTTCACCACCTTGACCGCGACCGCAGTGCCGATCGACCAGGCCAATGTCGACACCGACCAGATCATCCCGGCGCGCTTTCTGGGCCACCCCCGCGAGCAGCAGGTCGACGCGATGTTCCACGACATGCGCTACGACGCGAACCAACAACGCCGCGACGATTTCGTGCTCAACCAGCCGGCTTATGCCGACGCGAAGATCATCGTCGCGGACCGCAACTTCGCCTGCGGTTCGTCGCGCGAGAACGCCGTCACCGTGATGGTCGACAACGGCTTTAGGGCTTTCATCGCGCCGAGCTTTGGCGACATCTTTTTCACCAACTGCTTCCAGAACGGCGTGCTGCCGATCCGCTTGCCCGCCGAGCGGGTCGATGCGCTGCGCGCGGCACTGCGCGCGGCGCCTGGCAGCCGCATCACCGTCGATTTGGCAAACCAGCAGGTGGTGGGCCCGGACGGCCAGGTCGACGCTTTCGAGATCGACGCTTTTCGCAAGGACTGCCTGCTCCAGGGGCTAGACGAGATCAGCCTGACCTTGAGCCACGAGTCCGACATCGCCCGCTTCGAGGCAAACCAGCGTCAAACCATGGACTGGCTGTAAACAATGACTGATTTCAATGCTGGCGCCGGCCTGAAGATCCTCGTGCTCGGTGGCGACGGCGTCGGCCCCGAAGTGATGGCGCAAGCCTTGCGCGTGTTGCATTGGTTTGGCGGCCGGCTGCCGATTCAAGCCTTGGAGATGCCCTACGGCCTGTCGGCCTGGCGTGCCGAGGGCGCGATCCTGCCTGCGCGAACCTTGGCCGCAGTGCATGCTGCCGACGCGGTGCTGTTCGGTGCGATCGGTGGCGACTACGCCGGCGTGCCGGTCGATGTGCGGCGCGAAGGCAGCATCCTGCGCTTGCGCCGCGAACTCGGCCTGTACGCCAACCTGCGGCCGGTGCGCTACTGGCCGGCATTGGCGCGGTCCTGCCCGCTGCGCGCCGAGGTCGCTGCCGGCACCGACATCGCGCTTGTTCGCGAAAACACCGGCGGGCTGTACTTCGGCACGCCGCGCGGCATCGAGACGCTGGCCGACGGCCGGCGCCAGGCCGTCAACACCCAGCGCTACGCCAGCGACGAGATCGAGCGCGTCGCGCGCTTTGCGTTCGACCTCGCGCGCGGCCGGCAAGGTCGGGTCTGTTCGGTCGACAAGTCCAATGTGCTCGAGACCGGCGTGCTGTGGCGCGAGACCGTCACGGCGCTGCACAGGCGTGAATACGCTGATGTGACGCTGTCGCACATGCTGGTCGACAACTGCGCGATGCAACTCGTGCGTGCGCCGACGCAGTTCGACGTGATCGTCACCGACAACATGTTCGGCGACATCTTGTCCGACGGTGCGGGTGCGGTCGCGGGTTCGCTCGGCATGTTGCCGTCGGCCTCGCTGGGCGCCATCGGAGCGAACGGTCGGCGCAACGCGCTCTACGAGCCGGTCCATGGCAGCGCGCCAGACATCGAGGGCCTGGGCATCGCCAATCCGATCGGCGCGATCCTGAGCGTCGCGATGCTGCTCAAGCACAGCGCCGACGCAGCAGCCGAGGCCGACCGGCTCGAGCGTGCGCTTGAAGCCGCGCTGGCGGCGGGCGCTCGTTGCGCCGACATCGCAGCGCCCGGCGAGGCCGCGCTGGGCACGGTGGCGATGGGTGACGCGGTGATCGCCGCGCTCGATCGTCAAGCCGGTTGAACTGCGCGCCGGCGCTTGCGGGCTGCAGCTGCCGGCGCACCGCGGCTGCTTGAAGTCCGAGGCCCCTCAGCCTCTTGCGCTGCTCAGCAGGATGCTAGAGTTTGGGATCGATTCGCGTCATTCGCGTCATTCGCGTGAACAAGCATAAATAGGCAAAAGCATTTCATGGTCTACGAAACACTGAATTTCGAGGTGCAGGACGGCGTCGCTTGCATCGTCTTCAACCGACCCAAGCAGGGCAACGCGCTGTCGCCCTTGATGGCCAAGGAGTTTTCCGACGCGGCGATCCGCTGTGACGACGACCCGTCGATACGTGCGGTCGTGCTGACCGGTGAAGGCAAGCTGTTTTGCGCCGGAGGCGACCTCAGCGCGTTTGTTGCTGCTGGGGCAGGTGCGAATTCACTGATCAAGGCCATGGCCGGCGACCTGCACATGGCCTTGTCGCGCCTGGCGCGGATGGATCCGCCGGTGATCGCCGCGGTCAACGGCGCTGCCGGCGGCGCGGGTTTCAGCATCGTGATGGCTGCGGACCTGGCCATCGCTGCGCAAAGTGCCAAGTTCACGATGGCTTACACGAACGCGGGCCTGTCGCCCGACGGCAGTTCGACTTTTTACATGCCGCGCAAGATCGGCGACCGCCGAGCGCGCGAGCTGATGCTGACCAACCGTGTGCTCAGCGCCGCCGAGGCGCTGGATTGGGGCGTCGTCAACCAGGTCGTGGCCGACGGTGAGGCGCTAGCAGCGGCGATGACACTGGCCAAGCGCCTGGCTGCCGGACCCACCCGGGCCTACGGTGCCGTCAAGACGCTGCTCAACGAATCGTTCGAGCATGGCCTGGAGTCGCAGATGGAGCTCGAGGCGCGCAAGATCGCCGAGTTGGTGGTCAGCGCTGACGGACAGGAAGGCATCAAAGCCTTCTTCGAGAAGCGAAAGCCTGGATTCACGGGTCGCTGATGCAACAGACTTCTGCGCCACATTGGCGCCTGTTCGGCCTGTTGCTGGTCCTCGGAGTGGTCGCCTCGGTGCCGATGTTTGCATCGGACTTCCAGCTCTTCCGGTTCACCAACATCTTGATCTATGTGCTTGCGCTGCTCGGGATGAATGTCCTGGTGGGCTACAACGGTCAGATATCGCTGGGGCACGGTGCGTTTTACGCGATCGGCGCGTACGCGACGACCTTGCTCATCGTGCACCTTGACATGGCGCACTGGGTCGCGGTGCCGGTCGCGGGCGTTGTCTGTCTGGTCGTCGGGGCCTTGTTCGGCCTGCCCTTGCTTCGGCTGCAGCCCATGCACCTGGCGATGGCCACGTTTGCCGTCGGTGCGGTACTGCCGAGCATCGCGAAATGGAAGATGCTCGAGCGCTGGACCGGCGGCGGCCAAGGTCTGGGCATCGACGTGCCTGCGGTGCCTTTCGGTCTGCCGCTGAGTTTCGACCAATGGCTTTACCTGCTGGCGCTGCTGCTGTTGGCGCTGGCGTTCCTGCTGACGACGAACTTGCTGCGCGGTCGCGTCGGTCGCGCGGTCATCGCGATCCGGGACCATCCGATTGCGGCGCGAACCATGGGCATAGACACGGTCTTCTACAAGTCGGCGGTCTTCGGCATCAGCGCGATGCTGACCGGCATCGCCGGCGGGCTGGCGGCGCTGTCGATGCGCTATGTCGCGCCGGGCATGTTCGGGATGTTCCTGTCCTTCGGTTTCCTGATCGGCATCGCGGTTGGCGGCCTGGGCTCGCTGAGCGGGGCGATCTATGGCGCGGTCGTTCTGCAGTTCATCTTTCTGGTGGTCGGCGCGGCGGCGCGAACGATGCAGACGTCGAACACACCACTGATCTATGGCGTGGTGCTGATCCTGTTCCTGTGCCTGTGCCCGAACGGCATCGCGGGTCTGGTCAACAGCGCCTGGGCTCGGTTGCGCCGCAGCGCTGCGCTGCGAACAGGCTGAGCCCTTGTCTGCGCCCAGGGGGTGGAGCGAGTAAGAATTCTGCTGCGCGTCTTGGAGGATCGAAGCATCCGGGTTTTCACGCCAGCGGCCGGCGCGTTGCTTGGCATGATGGTGGCTGGTCTGCAATGGTCGAGACCACCCCCTGTGTGAAACCTTCAAGGCGACCAGCCTGTGACCCATGACCGCTGAATCCACCAACAGCTTGTTGCCGACCTCGGTCGTCATCACCGACGACACGATGCGCGAAGGCTTGCAGATCGAGAGCGCGTCGATTCCCGTCGAGGCCAAGCTCAGGCTGCTCGACGCGCTCGGCGAGACTGGCGCGAAAGTGATCTCGATCGGCTCGTTCGCCCACCCGAAGTGGACGCCGCAGATGGCCTGCATCGACGAGATTGCCGAGCGCTTCGTGCCCAAGCCCGGCATCCGCTACACCGCGGCGGTGTTCAACAAGACAGGCTACGACCGGGCCGACCGTTTCTTCCCGAAAATCAACGTGCGCCGCGAAGGCCGCTTGCCGTCCACCCATGTCGAGCTCTGCGACACCTTCGCGCGGCGCAATTACAACCGCAGCCAGGCCCAGCAGATCGCCGCGATGGACGCGACCATCGCCGCGGCGAAGGCCGCCGGTGCGCAGCAAGCTTCGGTGGGGCTGGGCAACCCTTTCGGCTCCAACTTCGAAGGTGGGTTCAGCCGGGCCCAGCGCATCGCGATGCTCGAGCTGATGATCGGCAAGTGGCAGGCCGCGGGCATCACGGTCACCAGGGTCTCGCTGCTCGAAGCAATGGGCTGGAACATGCCGCACCTGGTTCGCGAGACGATGCTCGAGATCCGCGAACGCTGGCCGGCGGTCACCGACTTTCACCTGCACCTGCACAACCAGCGCGGCGCGACGCTGACCAGCTATTACGAGGCGCTGCAGCTCGGCGCGCGCGAGTTCGACACCTGCCTGGGCGGCATGGGCGGCTGCCCTTACTGCGGCAACGGCCGGTCCGCCGGCCATGTGCCGACCGAAGACCTGGTCGACCTGTGCCACGAGATGGGCATCGAGACCGGCTACAAGCTGGACAAGCTGATCGATGCGGTCGCGGTCGCCGAAGAGATCGTCGGCCACCCGCTGTGGGGCCATGTCTCGAAGTCCGGCGCCAGGCCGCGCGGCGCGGCGCTGTACCCGGCCGACATGCCCTTCGTCGAGACGCTCGAAGAGGCCGCACACTTTCGCAACGGACCCGAGGTCTACCAGGGCCAGCTCTCGCCCTGGCGCGAAGGCGACGCGCTGGTGCGGCGCTGACGCCTGCCTGCATCCAGCCATGACGGTCAACCCGACCACCCGATCGACCACCCGACGGCGCGCCGCTGGTTCGGCGCACAACCAGGAGTTTCCATGCCCGTGATCGAGTCCAAGCTCGATGTCCGCAGCGAGAGCTATGCCCGCAACCGGGCCGAGATGCTCGAGACCCTGGAAGGTCTGGACGCCCTGTACCAGGAGGCCGCGCAAGGCGGCGGCGAGGAGACGATGGCGCGGCTGCGCGCCCGCGGCAAGATGCCGCTGCGCGAGCGCATCTCGATGGCGCTCGACCCCGATTCGCCGTTTCTCGAGATCAGTCCGCTCGCGGCATGGCGATCGAACTTCCAGGTCGGCTCGGGCTTCGTCGTCGGCATCGGCGTGATCGAAGGCGTCGAATGCGTGATCCTCGGCCACGACCCATCGGTGCGCGCCGGGGCTTTCAATGCCTTCAACGCCAAGAAGCTGATGCGCGGCCTCGAGATCGCGCGGACCAACCGCATGCCTTATGTGCAGTTCGTCGAGTCAGCAGGCGCTGACCTGCGGGGCGATTCCGGCGACGGCAGCCCGGAGGCAGCGATCCGGCGCGAGGTCGGCCACTTCGCCGAATCCGGCCGGCTGTTCTACGAGATCACCGAGCTGTCCAAGCTGCGCATCCCGACTATTTCGGTGGTCTTCGGCGCATCGACCGCCGGCGGCGCATACCAGCCCGGCATGAGCGACTACAACATCTTTATCCGCGGCCAGTCCAAGGTCTTCCTGGCCGGCCCGCCGTTGGTCAAGATGGCCACCGGCGAAGACGCCAACGAGGAGGACCTGGGCGGCGCGCAGATGCACTGCGCGATCTCGGGCCTGGGCGACTACCTGGCCGAAGATGAGATGGACGGCATCCGGCTGTGCCGCGAGGTCGTCTCGCACCTGAACTGGCGCAAGCAGGGCCCGGGCCCATCGTTGCCGGCCGACCCGCCTGCCCACGACCCCGAGCAGTTGCTGGGCATCGTCTCGCGCGACCTGCGCCAGCCTTTCGACATCCGCGAGGTGGTCGCGCGCATCGTCGACGGCTCGCGCTTCGAGGAGTTCAAGCCGCTGTACGGGCCGACGCTGGTCACCGGTTGGGCGGCGATCCACGGTTTTCCAATCGGCATCCTGGGCAACAACGGCACGCTGTTCTCCGAGGCGGCCGAGAAAGCCGCCCAGTTCATCCAGCTGTGCAACCAGATCGACGTGCCGCTGCTGTTCCTGCACAACATCACCGGCTTCATCGTCGGCACCGATTTCGAGCAGGGCGGCATCACCAAGAACGGCTCCAAGATGATCAACGCGGTGTCCAACTCCACCGTGCCTCACCTGACCGTCATCGTCGGCGCGTCCTACGGCGCTGGCAACTACGGCATGAGCGGCCGCGCCTTCGGCACCCGCTTCACCTTCACCTGGCCGACTGCCAAGGTCGCGGTGATGGGCCCGAAGCAGATGGCCGGCGTGATGACCATCGTGCAGCGCAGCGCCACCGAGCGGCGCGGCGAGGTCTTCGATGAAGCCGCCAACGTCAAGCGCGTCGAGTCGGTCGAGCATTGGGCCGAGGAGCGGTCCAAGGGCTTGTACGCGACCTCGCGGGTTTCGGACGACGGCATGATCGACCCGCGCGACACGCGCGACGTGCTGGCCATCGCGCTGTCGGCCTGTCACAGCAAGGCCGTTGCAGGCACACAGGAGTACGGCACATGGCGGATGTGATGATCAAACCGATCCGGCGACTGCTGGTGGCCAACCGCGGCGAGATTGCGCGCCGCATCTTCCGCACCGCGCAGCGCATGGGCATCGCCACTGTGGCGGTGTATGCCGATGGCGACGCCGGCTCGCCGCATGTGCGCGAGGCCGACACCGCGATCGCGCTGAACGGTCGCAGCCCGGCCGAGACCTACCTCGACGTCGGCAAGCTGCTCGAGGCCTGCCGGCGCACCGGTGCCGACGCGGTCCACCCCGGCTACGGCTTTCTGTCGGAGAACGCCGGTTTCGCCCAGGCGGTGATCGACCAGGGCATCACCTGGGTCGGTCCGACGCCAGCGACGATCCGCGGCATCGGCGACAAGCTTGCCGCCAAGCGGTTGATGCAGACGCTGAACGTGCCCACGCTGCAAGCCCATGCGCTGGCCCCAGGCGAAGACGCAGCACCCGCTGCGCTGCGCATAGGCTACCCGGTGCTGGTCAAGGCCGCCGCAGGCGGTGGCGGGCGTGGCATGCGGGTGGTTGACTCGCCCGCCGACCTCGAACCCGCGATCGCCAGCGCCAGGCGCGAGGCCAGCGCTGCTTTTGGCGACGGCACGCTGTTTCTCGAGCGCTGGGTCGCCCGGTCGCGCCATGTCGAGATCCAGATCCTGGGCGATTCGCACGGCCAACTGGTGCACTTGTTCGAGCGCGAATGCTCGATCCAGCGGCGCCACCAGAAGATCATCGAGGAAGCGCCGTCGCCCGCGCTCGACGCAGCGCTGCGCGAGCAGATGGGCCAGGCCGCGCTGACCGCGGCGCGAGCGATCGGCTACCAGTCGGCGGGCACGGTCGAGTTCTTGCTCAGCGGTCGCGAGTTCTGGTTCCTTGAGGTCAACACCCGCTTGCAGGTCGAGCACCCGGTGACCGAGGCGATCACCGGGCTGGACCTGGTGCGCGAGCAACTGCGCATCGCCGAGGGCGAGCCGCTGGGCTACACGCAGGCCGACCTGCGAATCGACGGCCATGCGATCGAGGCCAGGCTCTGTGCCGAGAACCCGGCCCAGGGTTTCCTGCCCACGCCCGGCACCATCGACGTCTGGGCGCCCGCGACCGGCGAGGGCGTTCGCTTCGACTCGGGCGTCGAGTCGGGCAGCGAGGTCTCGATCGACTTCGACACGATGATCGCCAAGGTCATCGTCAAGGCGCCGACCCGTCGCGAAGCCGCGTCCCGGCTGGCCCGGGTGCTCGAGACGACCCGGCTGCAAGGCATCACCCACAACCGCGATTTCCTGGTCTCGGTGTTGCGCAGCCCAGAGTTCCTGCGCGGCGACACCAGCACCGATTTCATCGAGCGGGTTGCACCGGCGCGCGAGCGCAGCTTCAGCGACGAAGACCTCGCACTCGCGGCCACGGCGGCTGCGTTGCAAGCGCGCGCCCTGCGGCGCGCTGGCGCCAAAGTGCTGGCCAGCGTGACGGCGGGCTTCCGCAACTCGGTGATGCCGCCCGAGCGTGTCGACTACCTGGTGGGTGAGCGCAAGCTCAAGCTCGAGTACCGTGCCCAGCGCGACGGCAGCCTGGTCGTCAGCGTCGACGGCAGTGCCCGCCGCACCCGGGTGTTGCGCAGCAGCGGCGCCGACATCGATCTTGAGGTTGACGGCCGGCGCAGCGCGCTGGCGATCACCTCGGTGGGTGCGCGCCGGTTGGTGCACGGCGAGTTCGGCGATGTCGAGCTGATCGAGTTGCCGCGCTTTGCGGTGGCCGGACCGGCTCAGGCCGGTGGTGCGCTGAAAGCGCCAATGCCCGGGCGGGTGCTGGCGATCTCGGTGGCACCTGGCGAGTCGGTCGTCCGCGGCCAGCTGCTGATGGTGCTCGAGGCGATGAAGATGGAGCACCGCATCACCGCGCCAGCCGACGGCATCGTGCAGGCGATCCGCGTTGCCGAGGGCGAGCAGGTTGCCAACGGCGCATTGCTCGCGGTGCTCGACGACCAGCCGGCAACGCGATGACGTTTGCCACCCGCGGGCAGGCTGCCCGCACCCACCACCGCATCGGAGCAAGCCAACCATGGATCTGAGCTACGGCCCGGCCTACGAGGCCTTCCGCGCTGAGCTGCGCAGCTTTCTGGCAGACCACGCCCACGAAGCGCCGTTGGCGGGCAGCCCGCGCGACGACAAGGCGCGTGCCTGGCAGCGCCGGCTGATCGAGCACGGCTACACCGCCCGCACGATCCCGCGCGAGTACGGCGGCGCGGGTCAGGCACCAGACATCCTGAAGAGCCGCATCATCGGCGAGGAGTTCGCCCGCGCGCGGGTCAGCGCCGGGCTGGGCGGGCAGGGCATCTCGATGCTGGTGCCCACGCTGCTCGAGATGGGCACCGAGGCGCAGAAGCGCCAGTTCATCGCGCCCACGCTCAGCGGCGAGATGCTCTGGTGCCAGGGCTATTCGGAGCCCGGCGCCGGCAGCGACCTGGCCAGCCTGCGGACTTCGGCAGTGCTCGACGGCGACGAATGGGTCATCAACGGCCAGAAGATCTGGACCAGCACCGCGCACCTAGCGCAGTGGATGTTCTGCCTGGTGCGCACCGAGCCCGATGCGCCCAAGCACCAAGGCATCAGCTTCTTGCTGCTGCGCGTCGACACGCCCGGCATCGAGATCCGGCCGCTCGTCGACATGACGATGAACCCGAACTTCAACGAGGTCTTCTTCACCGATGTGCGGGTGCCCCGGGACCAGATCGTCGGCCGGCGCGGCGACGGCTGGAAGGTCGCCAACGTGATCCTGGGCAACGAGCGAGACACGCTCGCCGACCCTAACCAATCACTGGCGCGGCTCAACGGCCTGATCGAGATCATGCAATCCGAGACCGTCGACGGCGAGCGGCTGATCGACAACCCGCAGTTCCTCGACCGGCTGATGCGGATCCAGTCGCGGGTGCTGGCTTTGCAGTTCAACGAGCTGCGCGTGCTCTCGAGCAAGCTCAACCCGAACCAGGACGTGGGCCTGGCGCGGCTGATCGTCAAGCTCCAGGGCACCGAGCTGCGACACGATCTCGAGGCGCTGGCGATCGACGCGATGGGCGAGGGCGGTCTGGCCTACGGTGCCAACCCCAGGCTGCGCGACGGCGGCAGTTGGCAGTACGCCTACATGTATTTCCTCGGCCTGATCATCGGCGGGGGCACCAGCCAGATCCAGAAAAACATCATCAGCGAGCGCGGGCTGGGCATGCCGCGCGAACCCCAAGCCGGAGCCACCTGATGGAATTCGGACTCTCGACCGAGCAGACCCAGCTCAAGGATGCGCTGGACCACTACCTGCGCGAGCGCGCGCCGCTGGACCGGGTGCGCCGATTCGCCGACAACAACGAAGGGCGCGCCGCCGACCTGATCGCCGGGCTGGCCGAGCTCGGGCTGGCCGGGCTGTTGATCCCCGAGCGCCACGGCGGTGTCGGTATGGCGATGCTAGACGCCTGTTTGGCCGCCGAGGTCTTGGGTTATCACGTCGCACCAGTGCCATTCACCGCCAACTCGGTGATGGTGCCGACCGCGCTGCTGTTGGCCGGCAGCGACGCCCAGCAGCTCGAGTGGCTGCCTCGCATCGCCACCGGCCAGGTGCTGGTCGGCGCGGCGCTGGCTGAGCGATCGGGCGCCCGCGCGGGCGCCGGCGTCACCGCACGCGACGGCAAGCTCAGCGGCAGGTCGCTGCATGTGCTGGACTTCGAAGCCGATGCCTATGTCGTCGCCGACACCGAGGGCGG